>JAJRBZ010000068.1 GCA_028679185.1 Methanoregula sp.
CCGATATATGGGGTAGGGCGGATTCGAACCGCCGTCAAAGCGTCCCAAACGCTCTAGGATGGACCAGGCTACCCTACTACCCCGTGCCATCATACCTGTGTCGGGAACGTAAAAATACGTAGTGGTTCCCAGGAAGCATGTACACTCGCTTACAGGGGCAGGATTTTCTTCTTTTTATCGCTCACGACCGTGCCGGTAAATTCACCTGTGCGGATCGCGCAGGAAAGGTTTCTGGGGTCACGCCCGTCAAGCACCACAAGCGGGATATGACTGCGCTCAACGATACGGGCAGCGACAACGTCGAGCACAATATTGGAGCCGGCACCCAGTCCGGCCCTCCCGACGATGTCAAGCAGCTGCTGTGGTGTGAGCTTGTCAAACCGTTTTGCCTTTTTATCTTTTTTGGGGTCAGAAGAGTAAATACCGTCGACCGATGTTACATTGATGAATACTGATGCACCCACACGTTCCGCGAGGACCGCTGCAACTGCATCCGTTGTCTGGCCCGGGGTGATCCCGCCCATGATTACGATCTTTTTAGATTCGGCAAACTTTTTTGCTTCGGCATGACTCTCTGCCACTTTCGGGTATGCCCCTTCACCCAGCGCGGCAATGAGCAGGTTTGCGTTCAGGCGGGTGATCAGGATGCCTATCTCATCCGATGTTCCCTCATCGATACCGAGATTGCGGGCAACCGTGATGTAGCGGCGGGCTTCACCCCCGCCTCCGACGACTACGAACAAACGGTGGTGTGCTGCAATCTCCTCGAGCACCGGTACATATTCTTTGATTTTATTCTTCTCAAGCGACGGGATAAGGATCGAGCCGCCAAGAGAGATGACAATTGTCTTCATTGCACTAGTTTTTGTGCCGGATGCTCATATAGAGTTGTTGAAGATGCTGTACTGTCCTGTCTGTAAAAGTCACGATATTTTTCCGGTAACCGGGGGATACATCGGGCAGGTGTATCTATGCAAAAACTGTAAATACCGCGGGTCATTTATAATCGAGACCGATGATCCGGATGCGTATTCTGGTGAAGAAAAAGAACAATAACGATAACCCGCAATATTTCGCTTTGGAGGACACATGCACGAAGCACACCTTTACGAGAGACTCAAAAACGATACCGTGAAATGCGGTCTCTGCAACCACCGCTGCACGATTCAGGAAGGCGGTCACGGGATTTGCGGGGTGAGGCTGAACGAACACGGCACCCTCTATGCTGCTACGTACGGGAAGATAAGTTCCGAGGCCGTGGATCCAATCGAGAAAAAACCCCTCTTCCATTACCTGCCAGGCACGCTCTCGTACTCTCTGGGCAGCATCGGCTGCAATTTCCATTGCCAGCACTGCCAGAACTGGCACATCTCGCGAGCGACGTTCGAAGACGGGGTGTTGCGTACCCTGACTGCTGAAGATGGCGTTGCACGGGCAATTGCAAGTAAAAGTGCGAGCATTGCGTGGACCTATAATGAACCAACCATCTGGCACGAGTACCCTCTTGAGATGGGCAGACTTGCCCGAAAGGAAGGACTCGGGACCATCTATGTGACAAACGGCTACATCACCGAAGAAGGGCTCCGCGAGCTGTCCCCCATGCTCGGCGCCTACCGGGTGGACATCAAGGCATTCACCGACGATTTTTACAAAAAAGTCTGTGGTGCCCGTCTCCAGCCGGTGCTTGACTCCGCGGTACTGGCACGGGAACTCGGTATGCACATTGAGACGGTGACCCTCGTCATCCCCGGTCTCAATGACAGCCGGGAGGAGATGGAGTCCCTGATCCGCTGGGTAATCGGGCATCTCGGCCCGGACACCCCGATGCATTTCTCCGCCTTCCATCCGGATTACAAGATGATGGACCGTGGTGCTACACCACTTGCAACTCTTGAAAAGATTTATACCCTTGCAAAAGAGCTGGGACTCCGGTTCCCGTATCTTGGCAACGTCTACAACCACCAGTACGAGAACACCTACTGCCCGGTATGTGGTGCAGCGCTGATTGAGCGCCGTGGATTTTTCAGCACGATCCAGGCACTTGACGGGCAGCAATGCAAAAACTGCGGGGAGAAGATCGCGATTGTGCGCCATGTCCCAAAATGAGGACCCTGAAATGCGGTTTCTTGCCGACCGTATGCTGGGGACACTCAGCCGGTACCTGCGGTTCATGGGATACAATACGGTGAGTGCCAACGGGTTTGCCGGGGGGAATGCCAAAGAAGACACCTTCCTTCTTGCACTCGCCTCGCAGGAAGACCGCATCCTGCTCACCCGTGACATCGAGCTTGCAGCGCGGGGAAAGGAGCGGGGTGTCCTGATTAATTCCGATAATGTGATGGAACAGGTGCAGCAGCTCATTGACCGCGGGTTAATTGTACGGCGTCTGATGATGAGCCGCTGCTCGCTCTGCAACACGGAGCTGAGAGAGGCGACGGCAGAGGAGATAGCAAGGGCAGACTATGCCCCAAAAAACAAGCACGGGCTCGTCTTCTGCTGGTGTGAGCAGTGCAGCAAACTCTACTGGAACGGATCTCACGGGAAGCACATTTCAGACAGGATCGGGTGCGGGCTTAAAGAGTGAACAGACGGGCTCTTTTGGATCTTTTTTTTTGGGAGTGGATAAGAGTGCCTCCCCGTTACCGCTCCTGAACCTGGTGACTGGATTGTAGTGCCCTTACCTTGATATACGGATAGAACCAGTCCTCATGGCAGGAGGAAAAACCCGATGCCGTCATCAGTTTTTCATACAAGGACTCCTTTTGAATTTTTCTCTTATCCAATCCAAAAAACCTGCATTGATAATGATCCCCTAATATCCCGCCGCACTGGATCATTAAACACTATATCCCCGTACAGCTGATCTGTTCTCATGGCAGTCCACCCCATCGAGGAGCGTTACGGTACACCTGCGATGCGTGCCGTATGGAGCGAGAAGAACCGGTTTGACTGTATTGTTGCAGTCGAGGTCGCGCTTGCAAAGGCTGAAGCGGCACATGGCATGATACCGCCTGAAGCCGCGACCGGCATTGAAGGGCAGGCCCCTATGGCATCGCTGGAACGGGCAAAGGCAATCGAGAGCGAGATCAGCCACGATATGATGGCTATCGTAAAAGCGCTCTCAGACGTCTGCGGGGAGGCCGGGCGGTGGGTGCATTACGGCGCGACAAGCAATGATATCCTCGATACAGCAACCGGGCTGCAGCTTGCCGAGGCATTATCCCTGATCGAAGGGAAGCTGCGTCTCCTGTTAAGGGTGCTCCTGCAACGGTCGGATGAAACAAAATCACTGGTCTGTACCGGCCGTACTCACGGACAGCACGGTGTGCCTACGACGTATGGCCTGCGGTTTGCAATCTGGGCAAGCGAGGTTGGCCGGCACATTGAGCGTCTCGGACAACTCCGTCCCCGTGTCGTGGTCGGGCAGATGACCGGTGCAGTAGGTACTCAGGCGGCGCTTGGACCAAAGGCGATGGAGATACAGGCCACGATGATGGAGCTGCTGGGTATTGGTTCTGTTGATGTTTCCAGCCAGGTGATCTCAAGGGACCGGTACGCAGAGTACTTCATGTTCTGCGCAAATGTGGCAACAACGCTCGACAAGATTGGTATCGAAATCCGTTCACTCCAGCGGACCGAGATTGGTGAGGTGGAGGAGGCTTTCGGCGCAAACCAGGTAGGTTCATCGACGATGCCGCACAAGCGTAACCCGATTATGTCCGAGCAGGTCTGCGGGCTTGCCCGCATCATACGTTCGGCAGTCGGACCGGCTCTTGCGAATAACACGCTCTGGGACGAGCGGGATTTAACAAATTCGTCCTGTGAACGCGTGCTGTTCCCTGAGGCATCAATCCTTACAGACCACTGTATCCGGCTGATGACAACGGTACTTGAAGGGCTCGTCATCAACCGGGCTGCAATCCGCCGGAACCTTGCCTTCCTTCACGGGATCAATATGGCCGAGTCGGTGATGATCGAACTTACCCGCAGGGGTATGAACAGGCAGGATGCGCATGAGCGGGTACGGATTGCGAGCATGCAGGCGCTGGTCGAAGTACGGCCGCTTGCCGATGTACTTGCATCAGATCAAGAAGTGCTTCGCTACTGCTCCAGAACTGACCTGGTTGCACTTCTCAACCCGGATTCCTATATCGGCACATCGGTCCGCCAGGTGGAACGGGTCATTGAAAAACTCACGCCCCTCTGCGCCTGATGCTCTGAATTCATTTTACACTTCAGTTTCTCTTTTTAAAACATGCGATAAAAATAGCATATTTATTAACTCTGAAAATGAACACAAAAGGATAATCATGGAGCGGAACATCCGGATTTCAGGATATTCGATTTCTCACACAGATCTTATCCGTTTCATTATTATTGCAGCACTTACTCTTTTCTGTATCCTTATAACCACGTTTTCCATATCCAGGGATCTTGAAACCATCTATGCGCAGCTCTTCTATTTCCCTATTATCTACGCGACCTATTTTTATCCACAGCGGGGACTCTATTTTGCCGGCGGCTGTGCTATTGTGTACGAGATGTTTGCCTATATCTACATATTTCCCGATACCGGCGGGATGATCTATGTTACCTTACAGGCACTCCTGTTTGTCTGTATCGGCGCCATGGTTGCGTATGTCAGCGAGAAGCTGAACACCAGCGAATCACAGACCCGCAGCATTGTTGAGAAATCGCAGTTAGGCATCATCCTTTTTGACAAGAACGACTTTTCAATCCGGCTGAGCAACACCCATCTTGAACACATGCTCGGGTATACCGCAGAAGATCTCGCCAAAATGACATTTCCCCAGCTCTTTGCCACCCAACAAGACCAGCAGAGATTTTATGATGCCCTTGGGCCAGGCGAGGAAATCGCAAATTTTGAGACCCTTTTTCTGACAAGAAAAAAAGAGCCCGTCTGGGTAAACCTCTCCTGGAACAGGATCACTGAAAACCTGATAAGCTGCACGGTTGTCAATATCAATGCATTCAAACTCGCCAAGCTGGCAGCCGATGAAATTGATGCCCGGTACAAACAGGTGTCCGACAGTTTACCGACGAGCATTATCATTATAAGAAACCAGATGATTGTCTACGCAAACCCGTCATTTACCGCATTCTCCGGGTATGAACCTGATGAGCTGCTGGGAAAAGATCCTCTCACGCTCATTCATCCGGATGACCAGGCAGATTTTACAAAAGCCTGCCAGCTCGCAGAGACCCCTTCACTGCCTCCCGCCAGGTCAGAGATACGTTTTTTAATAAAATCAAAAAAGACCCGGTATGCTACCCTGTTTTTTTCGACGATACTGCAGGACGAATCACCCGCTGTGCTCATCAACCTCGTGGATATTCCCGAGCGGGAAAGCACACAGGAACGGGCCCAGCTGGATAAACGGCGAAAGCGTGGTCTTATCAGCACTTTTGCCTACGAGCTGCGCACGCCCCTGCAGCCCATTATGGGATACATCAACCTGCTCATGCAGGACCCTGAAAAATACGGTGTCACTGAGGAGACACGGCTTATTCTTGACCGTTGTGCAAAGAGCGTGGACCGGGAGTCCCAGATCATCAACCAGATGCTCGAGCTCTCTGTCATCGGTACCGGGAAGGTTTCCCTTGAATACACGGTGTTTTCTGTTCCGGAGCTGCTTAAAACGATTATCAATGCCGGGAAATACGGGACAGAGGCAACCATTACTATCGATGTCCCGCAGGACCTGACGTTTGATGCCGATAAGAAAAAGATTGCAACGGTACTTGACACTATGCTCTCCAATGCCGTGAAGTACTCAATGCCACCCCGTACTGTGCAGGTCATATACCGCTCTTCGCCCGGTGACCCCATGCACAATCTCTCTATTAAGGACAACGGTATCGGTATAACAGATGCCCGGCTCGACGAGATATTTGAACCATTCTCTGTGCCCTGTCCGGGAGAAAATAACATGAAGTTCGATAAGATCGGGCTTTCGCTTGCCATTGCCAAAAAATACATCAAACTGCATGGGGGGTACATCAGTGTGGACAGTATCAAGGGCCTGGAGACCACGTTTGGCATTCATATCCCGAAACAAAGACCTGAGGAGGTTTGAGCACAATGGTACGTAAAATCATGATAGTTGAAGATGATCAGCCCATTCTCGACCTGATGGATCTGCTGATCCGGAAGCTCGGGTACGAGCCGGTTCTTGTACCAAACGGGCTGGAAGCACTTGAACTGATAAAAAAGGAAGCCCCTGCACTCGTCCTGCTTGACATTATGATGACGCCCATCAACGGCTGGGAATTTTTAGAAAAACTCCGCGGGGAATATGGAATGCGTCAGATCCCGGTCATTCTGTTTACTGCTTCACCGCTGGTTGATGAAAAGATGGAAAAGATGAAAGACCCGCATCTGGGAGTGCTCACAAAGCCGGTGTCACTGGCTGATCTGAAAGCCGGGATCGCCCGGTATCTCGGCTGAAAAATCCGTGATACGCCACACAAAAATAATTGAACGTATCTGAGGGCGGAGTGTGGTTCATACCGGTATCCATGGGGATTATCTATTAAAAAACGATAAAAAATCAGATATACCGGGCCTTCATTGAAAGTTTCCGCGGTGTATAGAGAGGCCTGAATGGTTTGCCCGCTATATCGTTCTTTACCGCTTCGATCAGCTTATCAGTGGTGAGCTGCTCTTTTACGGGTTTTTTGGGCTGTGACTTTTTGCGGATGGTGACAGTCAGTTTCCTGCTGGCAACTTCTTCATCACCGACAACGATCACAAAAGGTACCCAGTCCATGCCGGCTTCCCGGATTTTCTTACCCACGCTCTCTTCCCGGTCATCGATATCACAGCGGATCTGTGCAGCATTGATCGCGGTGCAGATCCCTTCTGCAAATACACCGTGGCGTTCAGCAACCGGCACAACCCGTACCTGTACAGGTGAGAGCCAGGTGGGAAGAGCAGGGACCGCCTGCATGGAGATGTTTTCAAGAATGGCGCAGATCACACGCTCTACACTTCCGGTGGGGGAGCAGTGGAGGATCGGGGGGTGGACGATGGTGCCATTCTCTTTGTGGTATCTGATATTGAACCGGGTTGAGCTCTCGACATCGATCTGGACGGTGGGATTCTCGATAGGACGCATCTGACCGTCAATTGCCGCAAGGTCGATCTTGGCTACCCAGTAATGGACGCGGTCCGACAGGATCTCAATCAGCATCGGGCAGTCGGATTCCTTCACAATCTTCTTTACCCACGATTCATGTTGGGCATAGAATTCTTTTGTACAGCGGAACGCGGCGACGAGCTTTGTCTCAAAGTCTTTGCCCGTCTGCCAGCCCATGGCGAGCTGTTCTTCAAAGCACTTCAGCGCTTCGGGCATATCCGTGCAGAGCGTGTGCATATCAGGCATGGTGAACGCACGGAGTCGTTTGAGGCCTATCACTTCACCTTTCTGTTCGTGGCGGAACGAGTAAGTGGAGAGCTCATACATCTTCATCGGGAGATTATAGGGTGAAATATGCATGTCCCGCATGATGGAAAACATGCCAAAGCAGGCAGCAAACCGCAGCATCATGTTCCGGTTGTTGGACTTGAACCGGTACTGCCGCTCGCCAAACTTTTCCGCGTGCTCATAAATTGCCCGGTCACCAAGATCATACATGACAGGGGTTTCTACCGGTGTGCCGCCATATTCCAGTACCATACTGAGTACATAGTCTGCAAGAAGGTCGCGGATGAGCTTGCCTTTTGGCATCCAGCGCAGGCAGCCGACATCACTTGCCGGCTCGTAGTCTACCAGCTCCTTTGAGCGCATCAGGCCGACATGAGCAGGTTCCCCGCCGGTCGGGACCGCTACACCCAGTTCCTTTTTGACAAGGCAGCCAAAGGGTGAATCGTCGAGATACTCCTTATAGTCGTGGGTTGTACCATCAGGAGTCAACACGAACCAGTCATGGGTAATCTCGGATTTTTTCTTTTTGACGCTCCCTTCTTCTCCCGGCACAATCGTCTTTGAAAGCTCGGAGAGCGGGTGGCCTTTGCAGGAAATCCTGAAAGATTTGTACCAGCCAAACGGTGCCCGCTTGACGGTGAGTCCTTCCCCCTCAAGGCCTTCTTTCAGGGCGGTCAGGGCAGTAATCGCCGTTTCCGGAGAGGCGAGGTCACTGGAGAGGTGTGCATACGGGTACACGACAATCTTATCGACATGCACCTGTCCTGCAGTCTTTTTTACCTCATCGATGGCCTGGAGGACTACGCCTTCAAGGTCTTCTTCATCAATCGATTCCACGGCACAAAAAACCGTCAGTGCTTCCGTTTCCCTGTCCGAGAGAACGGTGCACTCCTCTGCCATCCTTGTCTTCTTTTTTACTTCGTATTCGATGTAATCTGAATGAATGAGAAGAAGCCGCATTAATTCATCTCCGATCCGGTGTGATCATCCGTATAAAATTCGCATTGATTGTATATAGTGTTAATAGTAATTTTTTCAAAAATACATGCTCATGTGAAAACAGTATTCCCGGGCTATTTTGAAGATTCTGATCCCACGAACCCCGATTCTAAAACGTGGTACGATATTCGTTCAGGGAATACCTTTTCAACCTGATGTTTGTCCGGGGCAAGGCACCGTTGCGTTGCATTTATTCATTATGTCTCATGGTTAACTCCCCAACGGGAAAAACTCCCTTCCACGGCCAGAGAG
>JAJRBZ010000069.1 GCA_028679185.1 Methanoregula sp.
CCTTCTCTGGCTCGGTGAAGTATTTCGAAAAGTCAGTTCCAATCAGTTCCTGCCGTGAATGACCGGTAACCCGCACGGTCGCAGCGTTCACATCACTGATCTTTCCATCAGGATTAATAGTGACAAGCGGGTCAAGGCTTGCCTCGATGAGACTCCGGTTATACCGGTTTGCAATTTTGAGTTCAGTCAGTATCCTTTTTCTCTCAGTGATATCCCGTGCGAAACAACAGCAGTACTGTTTTTCCTTGAATTCGAGGTAATTGAGGACCATTTCAACAGGGACTTCCCGGCCGTCTTTTGCGGTAAAGGCAGTTTCTATCGTGAGTTGACGATCCCTCTTGGTGATCTCCCATGTCTCATTCCAGGAAAAGCGCGTGTCGCTTGATAATATATCAAAAATGTTTTTTGAAGCAAGTTGCAGGGGAGAGAAAACCAGGACCTCCCGGGCTTTTGAATTCATATAAACAAAACGCCCTTCACGGTTGATCCAGATGATCATGTAAGAGGCGTTATCCATGGCAAACTGGGTGAATTGTAACTGGAACTCCGCCTTTTCGCGATGGGAGATCTCATCGTAGAGCTGCCTGTTGAGGTTCTGCATCTCCTTTCTCTGTACCCTGATAAGCTCCTCCATGTCCTGTTCTGTTCTCTTCAGCTTTTCTTTTAATTGTTTCAATTCGGTGATATCCAGACCAACACCATAGTATCTTTTTAAAGTACCGTATGGATCAAAAATTCCACGGAATTTCCAGCGTTGCCACCGATGGTCTCCTTTGGGTGTTATTGTACGGAATTCCTGAGTTGAAACCGGGTGGTTTTTATCGATCGCTGTGAGATAGCTTTTGATTTTTACAAATTCAGTTTCAGGAATGACCGGTCGCCATTCATGTCCCAGAAGATCCGCTTTTGACTTTTGCAATGCGTGGCAGTATGTTTCATTGACAAAAGTGATGGTACCGTCTGGTTCGAATTGGCAGACATATTCAATTTCATCCATTCCGGGATCCGACGGGATGAATCTGGCATCCATAAATCCGTTTTGTTCAGGTTCAATCGTTACATCGATTATGAGAGAGACACCCGCATCCCCGCTTTCAAAAAAAACCGGGCTAACCATGAGCATAGACGGGAACGAATGATCGTCCGACACAATCATAACAGGATTATTGGATTCTTTTCCATTCAGCCCTTCTTTTATTAATGCTGGCAGTTCAGTATGACTTTGCACAACAAACGGTAACTGCTCAACAGTTTTACCGACAATTTCCTTTTTTGATATTTTCAGGAATTCACACAAGGGATCGTTGATATCAACAACCATCAGCCTGTTATTTACGATTAGTACATAATTCTTAGATAATTTTAGTACAGCAGCAGCTTGTAATTTATTTGATAGGGAATAGATCTTTGAAGAACTGTAATATTTGACGGTGACACTGCCCTGACTCTGAAGGCGGTCTAAGTATTTGGCAATGGAATTACGGTGTATACCCAGCATTTTTGAAATGGTTTTAATGTTTAATCCTTCCGGATGCTCATATAATAACTTTTTAATGATGGAGATTTCGTCCTGAAATTTTTCTACTGCCATTATGTATTGCATGACTATATAGTATAAAAAATTTTTCGATCATGTTGTGCATTCGTGTTGTGCATGCACGTAAATTTTTAAATTGATTGATCTGAGATCTAATCAATTCCTTGTTAGAGAATTAACTGATGTGATTCATTGTTGGAACAGCCTCAATGGTATGGTTTGCTCAGGAAAAAAATTGATGTGAAGGTGGATCAAAAGATGCAAGAAATCTGTGTAGGATTTGAAGTGTCACTCTCTGAAAAAAAGCCAAAGAATAAAATATGTACGCTTTGTTATGGCACAGGTAGTATAACACAACCAAATGGAGTAAAAGTTCAATGTCCAAAAGGGTGTCCGGGTTACTATCCACCACATTGAAAAGATGCATTTTGTACAAATATCTGAAGGTGATGTATGGGACAGGAAAATGTGACGTACCTTGCGGAAAAAGAGGAGGAGTTGGTAAACCTTCTTTTCAGGATAGGTATCAAAAGAAACGTTGCCAGGGTACTAGTATTCCTCGCAAAAACACCAACGGTATCATCCCGTGCGATTGACCGGGGGACCGACCTTCGCCATTTTGAGGTGGCCACGGTGATGCAATACCTGAAGAAACAGGGTTGGATCAAGAGCCAGGAGAGCAAAGACAAGAGCAAGGGGAGACCGGTAAAGTTATACGAGTTGGCAAAACCTATCCCCGAGATCGTGAACGGCATTGAAAAAGAAAAGATCAAAGTGGTAAATGACCAGCTCCAACTAATCCAGAAATTACGAAATTACGTCATTTAATCTCACGATCCGGCGCTATTTTTTTCCGCCGGGTAGGTTCCAAGATACATATTACAACATTCCTGCCGGAAATACGGATTCTGGTGAACTGAACCATGGGTTATCATGATTCAAGGACAGGAATACAATCAGGTTCTCCGGTGGAAAGCACGTGTAAAAGCCGATCCGCCCCCCTTCTGACAAGTGGTGAGATCTCTTCTCCGGTGCCGGTACGTCCCGGCTGGATGCCGATAAGTATAATCCTTTTTACGGTATCTGAGAGAAAGTCAAAGAGAAAGGAGAGAGGGAGCTGGTGGGTTCCCATACTCACATCCTCGATTTTATCCCGCGGAATGATCCGGTATTCCCCGGGGGAAATGCCCATTGCAGCAGCATCAACCAGAACAAGACATGATGGCCGGGTTTTCCGGATTATGCCGGTGAAATTCTCTGGTGCGGTTCCGCAGGCCAGTGAGATCCAGTCATCTTTCCTGAAACGCTCTGCCACATAGATACCAACACCATCGTCCCCATTCAATGGATTGCCGATCCCAAGCAGGATGTTTGTTGTCATGATCTGAGAATGATTTTTTTTCTTATTATTTCAGAAATTTTGGGATTTACATGAACAATCGTATCTCAGGCTGTAGTGTCTGGAGATCGACTACTACAGCCTGAGCCGGTGTAGGGTTCACGTTCATCTGTTTCTGGAATGTGGTCTGGGACTGCCATGTACCAGCATTAATCCCGAGCACACCCCGGTACTGGGTCAGTCCGCGGATGTGGACATGACCGGTATGCAGGATCTCCGGCAGCGGGTCGATTATTAACCTGTCAGTTTTTCCTGCAGCAATGGGGGTCTTGCGTCCATACACCGGAGCCAGATGTCGTCGCTGGAGCATTTCCTCCATCATGAGCCCGCTCTGTTCATAGGATGCACCAGGAATCAACCCTATCATGTCATCGATGGATCTGCCATGATACATCAGTACACGCACTCCCTGGAGGCTTACGACCGCGGGATTTTCAACAAGGATACAGTTTGAAGGGAATTTTTGTGTGAATTGCTGTGGGATTACCGGCTGTGGTTCTGCACCTCTCACAACATCGTGATTACCAGGTGAAACAATAATTTTCATGCGGGAAGGAAGATCCTGCAGCATTTCGCCGAATGCATCATATTGCTCATAGATATTTTTTATCACCAGTTCACTTTCCTGGCCGGGATAGATACCGATGCCATCGACGAGATCTCCGGCAATCAGGAGATACGAGAAATCAGAATCCGAAAGCCAGTCTGCGAACCGGTTCCAGCATTCTTCAAGAAAGGTATTGCTGCCGACATGGATATCTGAAATAAAGACCGCTTTGCCCGCCTGTTCACTTTTATAAGGAGAATTATCTATCCGGATATCCGGGCGGTAGAGTTGGTCGGCAAAAAAGAGTTTTCCATCATTGGAGAGTTTCCCTTTCACACCGATAACCTCATCATGAATAATTCGTTCTGCGTCTGAAAACACCGGGCGATCTTTACGAAAAAGCACATTAATCTTTGCAGAGGAATCTTCAATTTCGGCAATCCGATGGCCATTTGTTGTCGTTTTCATATCGACAACCATGCCGATGATGGTACATTCTTCCTGGCGGTATCGGCTGTTACGCGTAAGTGCCTCAACTGGCATCGCCCCGCATCTGCTGCGGATCATGTTTCCCAGACGGTTATAACGGTCACGGAAATAGTGTATGTAGTCACTGGTCCCGTTCACACTACCGGTTGTTCCCGGTCCACCGCTGATTACTTCAACGGAAGGATCGGTAAGAAACCGTATCCCTTCCCGTGTGGCATTCATTCCGGGAATGTGTTTTGCTGAAACTACAACCGTATCTCCGGGAACCTGCGCGATGATACGCTCTATGAGATCCGGTTCGTCCTTTTCCTGGATAAACCGTACGACCTCTGGATGCACCTGCAGTTTGGTTTCAAGAAACCGGAGCGCAATCTGCTGGGCACTGAGCATGGATAGTATATTGTTCATGAAGAAAATATAGGGTTTTATCTTGACACCGCAACTCACCGTGAATGCCAGGCAGGATGGATGGTGAATGATTGATATTCTTTTTGAGATGAAGTTATTATAACGAAATATCCGCAGATTCCCCATGTTTGAAATATTCCAGATGTTTATCCTTGGATTTGTTATCGGTTTGACCGGAGCGCTTGCTCCCGGTCCAACGCTGGTTGCAACCATTAATGCATCAATTGTCGGTGACTGGACGGCCGGCTTAAAAGTCTCCCTCGGACATTCAATAGTAGAACTTTTTCTGGTTATCCTGATCCTTTTAGGACTGGCCGCGTTTGCTCTTCCCTATACATCTGCGATTGCAGGTATTGGCGGGATTGCTTTGCTTGTGTTCGGCGTGCTGACGATCGCTGGTAGCAGGAAGGCTACCATGAGTAACTCACTGGTCCGACCGGTTACCAATCCTTATATGGCGGGACTGATTACGAGTGCAGCAAATCCATATTTCTGGATCTGGTGGCTTTCAATAGGAAGTACAATGGTAATTGCCGGACTACAGGGCGGACTATTGCTGGTGGGAATATTCATGATCGGACACTGGACCGCGGACACCGTATGGTACACAGTGGTTTCAACCGGCGTTTCAAAAGGCAGGACTATCTTTTCTGATTCTACATACCGGAAAATCATTGCCCTCTGCGGAATTTTCCTTCTCCTTTTTGGGATTTATTACTTGTCACGCCCAATGATCTCACCGTGAAATCCTGTATCATTTATAATGCCACATGGCTAATTATGAAGGGTTAACAGTATACTAAAAAAAACAGATTAAGAGCGTTATGAAATGGCAGATAATGATAATAAACGGGATATCCGCACGCTGATTTCCCAATTCCGGGCAAGTGATCACTGGGCGGTGTCCCTTGCGCGCGATCTGCTCTGGATCGGTGCGGTTGTCGGGGGGATTGCACTTGCCCTATTCCTAATCTGTGGTACCTGGCCGGCAGTTGTCACAATTGAATCCCAGAGTATGGTACCTCATATGAACGTGGGGGATCTTGTCGTAGTCGTCCAGAAAGATCGTTACGGTTCTTTTGAAACATGGGTTGACGGGAAAAAGAGCGGCAGATTGATGTATGGAGAGTATGGTGACGTTATAATCTACAAACCGAACGGTTTCACCAGCATTCATCCAATTATCCATAGAGCAATACAGTACGTTGATAACGAGCCGGTTACAGAAATCAAGGGGATGAAACTCCTTGGAAATTATACCCCCTCCCATCCAGGATATATTACCTGGGGGGATAACAACCCGCGTCCCGACCAGGGTCTCAATTATCCCGGTATCGGCATTATAGAGCCCGTAAAGGAAGAATGGCTGGTAGGAAAGGCTCTTTTCTCTGTCCCCCTGGTAGGATACCTCCCCCTCCATATTATTGAAGTGACCGTAATTGTCATTGGCATCATGGTACTGCATGAGCTGTATTTACGTTCAAAAGACAGTAAAAAGGGGAAGCGGCCAAATAAAAGCGGGAAAAAACAGCGCTAAATCTGTGAGTAGTTATGTCAGGGATTTCACTTCTCCTCTCAGATGTACTAAGCAAAAAAACGCTGTATAAGCTGGTATAGTGAATTGGAGTGAAAAATCAGCGTTCTTTAAGAAATAAAAAAAAGATGTTCAATGGTCACAGCCGACGGATTCTTGTACCTATACTATCACAGAAGTTCCAGCGCCTGCCGCCCGGTCATGCCAGTGCGAATGCCCCGCCCGAAAGCAGACCGGTTTGCTTCCTTGATAATTCCTTTCAGGATATCATCAGTATCTACAATTGATGGTCCGATTGCAGGTCTAACCCTGGCTGCGGGATAGCTGAAAGAATCCAGTGCCGCAACATCAAAAGCCCCGCAGCCAACCATGCCAATATCAGTCATTATCGCTACAAGGTTCGCCGGTCCAAGAGGGATAATGTATCCATCTGCCTTTTTTCTCGTCAATTGAACTTGAACATGTTCCATATCTCTCTAGTAGTGTTGGTTGGCTTGGGGAATAATAATCATGTGGCATACGAATACGATACATTTACTTTTATCCGTACGTATAATGCCTGAAGAACTTGGTGGAGCACTCAATGAAGGAACTCCTGCAGACGCTGTTGGATGATGTGAAAAACGGTCACCGGATGAGCGAAGACGAGGCACTGCTTCTTTTCAACGTCAGGAATCGGCAAATCTGGGAGATAGCGGCAGCCGCAGATGAGATGCGTGAAAACAGGGTCGGTAATGCAGTGACCTATGTTAGGAACCAGAACATTAACGTGACAAATCTCTGTGTCAATTCCTGTGGATTCTGCGGTTTTTCAAAAAAACCTGGCGATGAAGGTATCTATTTCCACGACAAAAACGAGATTCAGAAGAAGGCAAATCTCGCAAAAAAACGAAAAGTCTCCGAGATCTGTACAGTGAGCGGTTTACATCCGGATTTTAACGCGCACTCTTATTGCGAGGTGTACCAGTGGATTCGTGAGGCGGCACCGGATGTCCATATTCATGCAAGCAATCCAATGGAGGTTGCATACGCGGCTAAAAAGAGCCATATGAGCACTCGTGAAGTACTGATTGCGATGAATAAGGCAGGACTCGGGTCAATGTGCGGGACTGCCGCAGAGATTCTTGTTGACGACGTCCGTAAAAAAATCTGTGCACAAAAGATTTCGACGGATGAATGGGTACGCATTATAAAGGAAGCGCATGCCATTGGTATTCCGACAACTGCAACTATCATGTATGGCCACTGCGAGAGTGAGGAGGACAGGGTGAATCACCTGGCAATATTGCGTGAAATTCAGGATGAGACACATGGTTTCACAGAATTTGTCCCTCTGTCTTTTATTCACATGAATACACCCCTGTTCAGGCAAAAACTCGCACGGGCAGGAGCGACTGGCAGAGAGGATCTCCTCATGGTTGCCGTTGCACGCCTCTTTCTGGACAATTTTAAGAATATTCAGGTTTCGTGGGTGAAAGAGGGAATCAAAATGGCCCAGTTAGGTTTGATTGCCGGTGCCAATGATCTTGGAGGCACAATGTTTGAAGAGAGTATCTCAAAGGGGGCGGGAGCGGTCAATACTGATTACCTTGACCCGGCAGAGATGCAGCGCGTGGCAGAGGATGCAGGCCGGACACTTAAACGCCGAACAACGCTCTATGAACTGGTCTGAACGGTAACGCATCCAAATCCTATTGTGCCTTTAGTTATGAGAAGAATTGATCGAAAGATCACCCACTACCTTGAATTGAATCGATGCTCGCCGATGTCCCCTTTCTGCAGGATTGGACTTGCTGTATGAGGTGAACCATCCGTTATACCTGTCAGTATTGGTTATGTCAACGGAACAATCTGCATTCGTTTGGCCTTTACCGTAAAAAAAATTGAGATGCTAAAAAAATCCACGGTGCTGTTTTGAGGTTGATCCATGGGGCACCACCATATGTATAAAATCTCTGTGCGTGGGGGATGCGATACCGGAGTATAATCGCTTCGGGCAGGGCTCATTTTGTAAAAAAGACTCTTAGGAAAAGAAAAAAGGATTTACACTGCATCATGCGCCGTTATGAGTATGGGATGTACCAGTTTGCTGATAATGGCATCAGGAATGTCCGTGTCATCAGAATTGATATTGACTCAATGACAGGAAAAAACACGATTGAGGGAAACAGCATTTTTTGGTTCAATCGCGGTTGCGTTTCACAAGCCGGACGATTTTATCGCCGATTTTCTGTGCTCTTTCAACAGCCACCTTATCAGAGAGCACATCGCCTTTTTGGTACCCTTTCCCCGTGACCGATCCCAGCGATGAAAATTCATGCGAGCTTAAGAACCCCTCAAGCGTCTGTATCGTCCGGCTCGCACCCTTTTGTGCATGAACAGCTACGGCAATACCTTTCCTTCCCGCAAGCTTCCGGTCATGGTAGAGGGAATATGTGCGGTCGATGAAGTTTTTCACGTGGCCACAGACATCATAATAATAGGTTGGTGAACCGATGATGAGCACATCGCAGTCCAGCACTTTCTGTATCACATCGCTCCAGTCATCGTTCTCTATCACACACCACTTCTTCTCCTTGCATTTCTCGCAGCCCAGACACGGGTGGATCTTCTTTCCCGAAAGCGAAATGAATTCGGTCTTGATCCCGTCAACATGACAGCGTTCGAGAATGACATTGACCAGATCTGCGGTATTGCCATCCTTACGCATGCTTCCCGATATTCCGAGCACTTTCATATGTTATGCTAGACCTGTGAATTTATGATAGTTTTGATGACAGGGTCGAGCCGGAGTTCGCGGAATACAGCGAGGATCTCCTGCATGGGATCCGCCTGCCGGAACAACAAGTGCGACGTGCAGGAGCAGTCACTGCAGCCGAACTTCGGAATGGCACCCTTGTTCAGTTCACGTGCAAGCCTGCATTCCAGACGATCCGCAGTAATTGCAGAGACTACATACACAAGAGAAAAACAGGCTGAAGTAAGGAGATAGTCAACGTGCCATTTCGGTTGTTTGTCACGCAGACGGGCGAGTAAGATATGACGCATGGGCCTTTGTAACCCTCCGCTTCCGAGAGCTGATCCCACATAGATATACCAGCCTGTCCGAAAAGTGAGTTTTCCTAATGCACCTACCTGTATCGGGCAGCCGGTAGTCTGAAAGACGAGACAGTAGATTCCCTTATCCATAACCGCTCTTCATGAGTTCCTGTGCGGCAGCGATATGATGGCTGCCGCCCTGTTCAACCGGCTCCCCATGGCCGGGGTAGAGCCCTTCTACATCAAGAAGCGAGAGCCGGTTGAGCGACCGTGCAAGTTCCACCCTGCTCCCCCCGGGGAAATCATAACGTCCGAAACAGCCGTCAGAAAAAACAGTATCCCCGCTGAAGAGTACGAGATCCCGCTCAGAATACAGACAGATACTTCCCGGTGTATGACCCGGTGTATGAAGTACTTTTAAATCTCCAATGAAGTCGCCGTCAGCAAGAACGATATCAGGAGCAATGCCTGGAGAGCGAGCGCCAAAGTGTATGGAAAGGCTCTGGGTGTCATCGATAAGTCCCCGTGCATCGTATTTATGAATGGCTACTTTCGCTTTACACATGTGGGAAATCTCTTTTATTCGGGCGGTATGATCAAAGTGACAGTGAGTCAGGACAATTGTATCGATCTGGTCTTTGTAGGGATTGATTGCCATTGGAAACGCGCCCGCGTCAACAAGAATCGTGCCGTAAATATACGAGTTTGCAAAGGCTGACTGTTCCGGAATCCACCTGACCTGCATGCACAATAATAAGGACTCCCGACAGATGTTTCTTATGGATTCGTTAATCCGCAAATGTGCCCGCGGCGTTTGTAAGGAACTGGAAGTAGTGGCACGGGCGGAGGGCATGGATCCGGCGCGCTTTGCAAAGGGTGTTACAGCCGGAAGAATCGTGATTCCGGCAAATGCGAAGAGGATACACGATCAGTGTGCTATAGGTGAAGGGTGCCGGGTAAAAGTCAATGTAAATATCGGGACATCCGGTACCCGTTGTGATCCAGCGCTGGAAGAGAAAAAAGCAAAAGCGGCCCTCAGTAATGGTGCCGATGCGCTCATGGACCTGTCCACAGGTGGGGATCTTGTTGCAATCCGGAAAAAAATCCTTGCTCTTGATACAACGGTGGGAACAGTCCCGATCTATGAAGCGGTGCGCAGGGCGGGCAATGCAGGTGATGTTGATGCAGATCTCCTGTTCCGGGTGATCAGGGAGCACTGTGCGCAGGGAGTTGATTTCCTCACGCTCCACTGTGGAGTTAACCTGCAGGCACTGGAAGCACTCAGAGCAGATCCCCGTCTGATGGGAGTTGTGAGCCGCGGCGGGGTATTCCACTGTGCAATGATGATGCAGCGTGGCGAGGAGAACCCGCTGTATGCTGAATATGACTACCTCCTTGAGATCCTTGCCGAGCACGACGTTACGATCAGCCTGGGGGACGGGATGCGCCCCGGCTGCCTGCAGGATGCAGAGAAACTCGCAAAGTCGGTTGAGTATATCACGCTCGGCACGCTGGCAAAACAGGCGCTGGCAAAGGGTGTCCAGCGGATGATCGAGGGGCCGGGACATATACCGCTCAACCAGGTGGGCTGCAACGTGCGGATGATAAAAGAGATCACTGACCATGCCCCACTCTACCTTCTCGGCCCGCTCGTCACCGATATCGCGCCGGGCTACGACCACGTGGTCGCGGCCATCGGAGGGGCGACCGCCTGCATGAACGGCGCGGACTTCCTCTGCATGGTCTCGCCGAGCGAGCACCTCGCTCTCCCGGATGTTGCAGACATCATCGAAGGGACACGGGTGGCTAAGATCGCTGCGCACGTAGGAGACACCGTCCGGAAACATGATGGCTGGCGGATGGAACGTGAGGTGCAGATGGCCGAGGCCCGGCATAAGCTCGACTGGGATGCACAGTTCAAACTCGCCCTCTTTGGAGACCATGCAAAGAAGATTCACTGTCGTGACGGTGACATGGAGACCTGTTCGATGTGCGGGGATTTGTGTGCTATCAAGGTTGTGAACGAGCTGTTTGGGACAGGAAAGAAGGTCAGAGGGAAGAAGAAGGGAAGGTGAATACCAGATACGCAATTGATGTATTTAAAGTGATAAAATGTTCAAAAATGGGAAAATTATACAATTTTTAGCTCAGAAAAACACCCTCTCCGATTAAAATATAATCTTCAAGTTTGTGTCGTTTCACATCCGGTTCCTCTTTCCTGCGATAGTCGCACCCGTTGCAGGAATATCCAGAGACCGTTCCGATCTTCTTCTTTACCATATCTTGAGATAAAATCATTCTGATTTTTTAAAAAAGGGATAATGGAATGTGAAAATGAGAACCGGTTGCGGGTAACAGCTCTGCCTGACGACCACAAAGCAGTCAATTCCCCTCTCCCAAGCTTGGAGGTATAATGACACCCGAAAAGTTTTTTTACCATATATTCAGCCCGCTCCCCCGGCAGGGGCCCGGGTGTACGGCTGCGACACAGAAAGCATGGTCACACCTCCCCTCCATCAAAAAAAATGCTCAGGTTCTCGATGTCGGGTGCGGCACCGGTGCACAGACCCGGGATCTTACGGAGCTTACGTCCGGCACCATCACCGCGGTGGATAATTATAAGCCGTTTCTTGAAACCGTATCTGCCCGGGCACAAAAGGAGGGGATTGGTGAGAGAATCAGGACGGTGAACGCATCGATGGATGCCCTCCCGTTTGGGAAGGGACAGTTCGACCTCCTCTGGTCTGAGGGAGCCATCTACATAATGGGCTTTGAGGAAGGGCTTCGTGCATGGACACATCTCTGCAGGAAAGGTGGACACATCGTGGTCTCAGATGTTGCGTGGTTTGCGAAGAATCCTCCTGAAGAGCTTACGCAGTTCTGGGAGAAGGAGGGATATATCCCCCTTACCGAAGACGAGAAGAAGGATCAGGTATGGAAAGCCGGGCTCCGGCTCATTGCGACGTTCCGGCTGCCGGAAGCCGGCTGGTGGGAGCATTACTATATCCCGTTGCTCGCCCGCGTTGCAGAGCTCAGGAAAATCCACGGTGCCGATCCCGCCCTTGCGGCTATTCTTGACTCCTGTGATCACGAGGCCGGGATGTACCGGAAATATAAGCGGTATTATGGGTACGCGTTTTTTGTTATGCAGAATCTTTAGGATTTGTGGATATTCAGTGGTGCCCGGGCTTCTTTGTGCAGTGTGATGAGCAACCATCGTGCGGGAAGTTCTCCCGCTTCATCGTCCACTGGAGGAGCGGAAAGATCGCGTCCCAGAGCTCTTTTCCTTCGTCGGTGAGGTAATACTCCACCCGCGGAGGAATCTCAGAGAAGGCCTCCCGCCCGACAAATCCTTCTTTCTGCAGCGCGGCAAGGGTGTCGGTCAGTGACTTAGGGCTGATCCCTTCAAGCTCCTTCATGAGTTCGCTGAACCTGACACGGGAAGTGTTCCCAAGGACATGGATGATCAAGAGCGCCCACTTCTTGGAGATGGTATCTATCACGCCTTCAAGCGGGCACAGGCAGAGCCCTTTACTATCATGGGACATAGTGACTATATTACTATAAACTTTGTAGTATTAATACTATTCAGAATATTGTAATTATGGAGAACAGGAAAGGAGGTGAAAACGAAAATGTTTGCCCATGAACAGTCATGTCACAGCGCCTGCATCAGCCACTGCGGGTGCGGCGGGATAATGTCGGTTGAGGAAGAGATAAAAGCGCTCGAAGTCCACCGCCAGCACCTGAAACTGCAGATGGAGATGATCGACAAGAGGATCAGCGGGTTACAGAAGGCAGGGAATTAATTCCCTTTACTGTACCGATACAGGAAAATGCATGACCCCCTCACCATTTTTACAATCATGATTTCCGGAAAGATCCTGCCGCCCGTGATGCTAACGATGGTCCCTTATCAGTCCCCGGAAGATAATGACACTCCCAAGAGCAAGTATCACAAGAGCTGGGAGAGCAGGTGCTTTCTGTGTCGGGGTTGGAGATGATGTCATCGGAATAACATGCGTTCCCGTTGTTTCATCGGATTTGATCCTGACTGATAAGTCGGTACAGGGACAGCTTTCCAGACCATAGGTATCAGGTCTGTATCCACCGACAAATGTGACGATTATGAAAGAATTGTCTGAAAGGTTCGTATAGTTGAACGATTCCCCTGCCTTTAGCGACCACGTTCCTGCAATACCCCCATCTCTCTTTAGTGTGATGTTCGCTATGGTACCAGGGGGCGTATTCCGGAAGTTATATTCCATCGGTGGCGGACCACTGATGTCATACTCAATAGTGTACTCGCTCGCCAGAGGAGCTATAAGATATGCAGTATCGCCAAAGACAGCTGTTCCTATGAATTCTGTTGTGTTGTCACCATAGGCCAGCTTCTGGATGGCTCCCCATGTTCTGATATCCCGCACTTCGTCAGAGGGATTGACGTACCCGGTTGAACTGTCATGGAGCTGCCAGTACCACGCCTTGAAGACGGCTTCAACTGTTTCCCCCTTTTTCAGGTATGAGAGTACTGCAGGACTTGGTACCCGCCCAATGTATATTCCGGTGACATTTACCTGGCACCATGCATATCTTCAATCCGCCTGCAGGAGGAGGGTCTGATCAGTTTCGTTCAGTTCAAGGATCGTTCCCCTGATAACTACTGGAAAAGGCGAAGCACAGACTGGTACCACAAGCAACAGCAGGAGAAAACACACGGCGATGATAAAAAAACAATCTCTTTTTACGGTATTCATATCGTAAACCTCAGCAGGAGCATATTCCAGAATGGGCAGGAAGCATCCCCAGGCGAGGTCCATAAAAAAAATTCAACGCCAAAGGGTTAAAAATAATTGTAAATAATTTTCAATTACAAAAATAATAATATCAGTTTTTCAGGTTCAGGATCCGTATCGCCAGCCATGCTGCATTCTCGCCATTGTCAACACCAACACATGCAACCGGTACACCTTTGGGCATCTGTGCGATTGCGAGGAGTGCATCAAGCCCGTTAAGTGTACCACTTACAGGAACGCCTATCACTGGTTTATCCGTTTTAGATGCAATGACGCCAGGAAGCGCCGCGGAAAGCCCTGCGATTGCTATGAATACTTTCACCTCACTTTTTTTAATGAATGCATCCAGTTTATCCGGGTTCCGGTGTGCGGAGATAATCTGTTCATCAAATGTCACATTATTTTCTTTCAAGACTTTTTTCACTTTTTCCGTAATGGCTGCATCAGATGTAGATCCGGAAATTACTGCGACTTCTGCCATATCTGCCATCCAAACTTATATCCTGTCTATATAAATATAGTATGGGCAGATCCACATGGAAAAAGAACCACTTCTGATGCTACCGGGCCCGGTGCCGATGCCGGAACGGGTAAGGTATGCAATGTTGCGTCAGGCAATAAACCACCGCAGCCCTGAATTTGGTGCGGTCTATGCTGACTGTGTGCGGATATTAAAGACCGCTTTTGGAACGACAAACGACCTTTTTGTAATCAGTGGATCCGGAACTGCCGGTATGGAAGCTGCGGTGGCAAACTTTGGCAGGGACAAGGAAATTGCCTGCCTTGTCAACGGCAAGTTTGGCGAGCGACTCTTTAAAATCAGCCAGCGCTATGGAAAGGCGCACGAGATCGCCTCTGACTGGGGTACACCACTCAATCTTTCCGAACTCGAGGAGCGGCTTGAACAGGGTGCGCAGGCAGTCACGCTGGTGCATAACGAAACCTCTTCAGGCATTAAGAACCCGGCAAAAGAAGTTGGCCGAATCGCAAAAAAGCATGATGCGCTGTTTTTGATGGATGGTATTACCTCAATCGGCGGTGACGTTGTTGAAGCAGATGCATGGGGAGCGGATGTTGCCATTGTCGGTTCCCAGAAATGCCTGGCAGCACCCGCCGGACTTGCCGGAATATCGGTGAGCAGCAGGGCCTGGGAGAGGCTATGTAAAAATCCCCCTTTCTATTTCGACCTTGCAGCGTACAAAAAGAGTGCTGCAGGTGTACCGATGGAGACTCCTTTCACACCTGCAGTCCCTCTCTTCTTGGCCCTCCGGGAAGCCTGTCTTATTATCGAAGAAGAGGGAATGGCCAACCGGATCGAACGACACAAAAATATGGCGCAGGCAGTGCGGGCAGCGGCGAATGCATGGGGGCTCTCCCTTTTCCCGAAGATCGATGCAAAGCATGAATATTCCAATACTGTCACCGCAATTGCCTATCCCGAAGGCGTAAAGGATAATGAGATGCGGGCCATTGTTAAAAAAATGGGAATTGTCATTGCCGGTGGGCAGGATCATCTGAAAGGAAAAATCTTCAGGATCGGGAATATGGGCGCTGTAAGTGCGCCGGAGATTCTTGCAACAATTGCCGCAACACAGCATGCGCTGATGAAACTGGGATACAAAGTCCAGGACGATGGCGTCCATGCTGCATGTGAGGTGCTGGGATGAGGGTGGGGATAGCCGATACCACCTTTTCACGTGTCAACATGGGAGCTATTGCCATCGATGAACTCAGGAAACACGCAAGTGTTGCAATTGAACGGGTGACTGTGCCCGGAATCAAGGATCTACCGGTTGCCTGTAAGAAACTCATTGAGGAGCGCAGGTGTGATATTGTAATGGCACTTGGTATGCCGGGAGGAAAAGAAAAGGACAGGCTCTGCGCCCATGAAGCATCACAGGGTCTTATCATGTGCCAGCTTATGACCAACACCCACATCATTGAAGTGTTTGTGCACGAAGATGAGGCAAAAGATGGACAGGAGCTTGCGTGGCTTTCCGAACAACGTACCCGCGAACATGCAATAAATGCTGTTAAGCTGGTTCTTCACCCAAAAGAGCTTGAAAAAGAAGCCGGGACTGGCCAACGCCAGGGATTTGCCGATGCAGGACCGGCACGCCGCTAGGTAAAAACAACAAAGAGTACAAATTTATCTGGATCGATTTACAAGAGATGATTAACTATGTGTGATACTAAGCCGATAAAACTGGGATTTGTCGTTGCGGAATTCAACCGTGACATCACTTATATGATGGAGATAGAAGGAAGAGAGCACGCAGCATTTCTCGGAGCGGAAGTGACCGAATGCCTGTATGTTCCGGGGGCCTATGACATGCCTCTGGCAATAAAGAAGATGCTGCAGGCAGGACAAGTCGATGCAATCGTTACCATCGGCTGTGTTATTGAAGGCGCTACCCAGCATGATGATATTGTCGTTCAGCATGCAGCCCGGAAAATTATCGATCTCTCGCTTGAATTCGGTAAACCGGTAACTCTCGGTATATCAGGGCCAGGTATGACGCGCCTTGAGGCGAACGAGCGGATCGACTACGCAAAAAGGGCTGTCGAATCTGCCATCAAACTTGTCCAGCGATTGAAATGAAACAGCTCTCGGAGAAGATCGCTGCGGTTGCACCTTCCGCAACCCTGTCAATTTCCGACAAGGCAAAGAAGATGCAGCGGGAGGGAATCGATGTCATCAGCCTCTCAATTGGGGAACCTGACTTCGATACCCCGCGACATATCAAGGATGCCTGCATCGATGCATTGAATCGGGGTGAAACACATTATTCGCCGAGCAATGGCATTCCTGAACTGCTCACTGCCATCAGTGAAAAAATTTCATCAGAAAACCACTTCCCCTGTCGTCCTGATCAGGTCATTGTTACATGCGGTGCAAAGGACGCGATTTACGAAGCGATGGAAGCAGTCCTGAACCCAGGCGATGAAACCATTCTCATCACTCCTGCATGGGTTTCTTATGAACCCTGCGTTCAGATAGCTGGTGGGAAAGTAGTGAAACATGCAATCAATGAAAAGACCTTCCAGCTGGACGACTCTCTTCTTGAACGGGTAAACACGAAGACAAAGATGATAGTCGTAAACTCTCCCTCAAATCCATCAGGTGCGGTTTTTGATACAAATTCGATGAAACTGGTTGCAGACATCTGCCAGGATTACGATATTTACGCGATATCGGATGAGATCTATGAAAAGCTTGTGTATGCCAAAGAACACATCTCGCTTGCGGCAATTGGTGATATGGCCGAACGCACAATCACCATCAACGGTTTCTCGAAGTCGTATGCGATGACTGGCTGGAGGCTGGGTTATGCTGTTGCTCCCGTAGAGATCATCCGTCAGATGTCCAAGGTGCAGCAACACTCGGTCAGCCAGGCGGTTACGTTTGCGATGTGGGGTGCAGTGGCAGCGCTCAAAGGGGACCAGCGGTGTGTCGTGGAGATGCGTACAGAGTTTGACCGGCGAAGAAAATACATTCTTTCTGAATTAAACCGGATGGGTTACGAGACAGCTCCGGCAGAAGGGGCATTCTACGCATTTGTCAACGTTGGCGGTGATGATGTACAGACGGCCACCCGCTGGCTCGAGCAGGGGCATGTTGCTGTTATGCCGGGCAGCGCCTTCTATGCGCCCGGGTGGATCAGGCTTTCATATGCAACGTCTATGGAAAAATTAAAGAATGCGATGGATCGGATTCAGAAGCTTGGCAGGAATTAGTTCCCGTTATATTTTAATCACATTTTTTTCTTATCTTTCTTCCACCAGATCTTTGCAAATGTTGACACGCCGGATACAACGATAGCATGTTCCTCGTGCCGGAACAATGGTGAAAGATACCGGTCAAGCACTATTTCCTGTGCTGGTGTAGTGACATTAAACCGGCGCCGGAAAAATGCGGTCATGTCATCGGACGTTGTAAAACGGTACTCTTTTTTGAGAGGGAGCATTTCGATGTTTGCATAGATGCCCAGCTGGTACAGGACACCAAAGAGGCAATCTGCCTTTGGCCCCGGATAGTATTTTGAACCATGAAGCGGTTCCCAAAGATCTGCATACATGCGCTCCCAGAACGGCATATCAACAAACCAGAACAGGTACACGTAATCGCTCGAAGCGGCATCCATCTTTTCTAGCGCATCCCGGATATCCTTCATCGTGAGAGAAAGCGAGGCGATCACCACATCATAATATCCGGAAAGATCACGGTTGCAATCAATATCTTCCCAGCGCTTCTGGATGCAGGTTACATTAGTGATACCCTCACGTCTGGCACGTTCGTTGAGGACAGAGATCATTCCCGCACCAGGTTCAACCGCGGTTACCTCTTTGACCAGAGGTGCAAGTGGTATGGCCAATGTACCGGGCCCGGCGCCAATGTCAAGTACCCGGGAATTTTTTGTGATTTCCAGACCGGCGATCGTGATCTGAACCCTGTCATCATATTCGCATCGGGACGTGGAATCGTAGCGTTCGGCATTTTCCCGTTTGTTCCAGTTATGCGATGGATCGTCAAAATGTTTTGACGACTCGTGAAGCCTCTGCCGAGCTTTCCAGATCTCATTCCAGTCCACATCATTCCAGGGGGGCGCAGGTACTGGACACATAACAAATGAATACCGCATGATCGGTTATAGATGTTTTTTGACTGTTCTCAAACTAAAAAAAAAGAAAGCGATATTATTCGTGCCTGAGTGCATCGATGGGGTTGAGCTGTGCCGCCCGCCATGCCGGATAGATACCACAGATCAGACTGATGACAATGCCAAAAGACATGCCGTAAACGATATAGATCAGGCTTGAAGGAACGAACAGGTACTTTGTAGTTTGTATCAGCACACTGCTGATCACATATCCCCCCAAAAGACTCATGGCTCCACCAATAACGCTTCCAACGACCCCGAGAATCAAAGCCTCGTAAAGAAACATCGACATCACTTCTTTTCGCTGCGCCCCGATGCTGCGCATGATGCCGATTTCCTTGATCCGTTCGGTCACCGACATCATCATGATGTTGAGAATGGAAACTCCGGCAACCAGCATCGAAATGCCGCCGATGGCTGACACAAATGCGGTAATCTGGCCGAATGCCTGAAAGAGGGTTTCCATAGTCTTTCGTGTATCCACAACGTCAACAATTTTATCCCGCTTGTTCATCTGGTTCTCAATGGCGGTTTTTACGATCGGAAGATCATCGAGATTTTTCACTTTGACAATCACTTTGTCGTAATCGTTGCGGTTATATGCCTGATCGAACCAGTTCTTCGTCACGACAATTGCGTAGTCGGTGCTGACATCAAAAGCCATGCCGCGTTCCTCAATGATACCGGTGACACGCAATGTACCCTTATTGCCATCAGTACCGATTGCGATCCGGGATCCGACCTTTACATTGTTGTCATTGGCGAATGTTGATCCGACAAGGCACCCCGAATCACCGCGGCTGTATCCCCCCTCTTTCAATGTAAGAAGATTCGGGACATCATCGGGATTAAGGCCGTAGATGGGCGCTACGATATCATCGCCCCCGACACCGAGTTTCATACGGTCCGCATTCTGAAGAACAGGAATTGCAATATTAGGAGCAGAGACACGTTTAATCTGCTGGAAATTCTGCTCGGTAATGCTGAGGGATGATGCCCCTTGGCCCCCGCCAAATCCTCCCATTCCGCCGACGTGGGGAGTTACAATCACACTGTCACCAACTGTTCTTAAACTGTCTGAGACTGTGAGTACCAGACTATTACCCAGAATTCCCATCGATGCGATCGCAACCACGCCGATAACGATCCCCAGCATGGCAAGCGATGACCGGAGCATATGGATTTTGATATTGCGTTTGGCAATTTCCCAAAAAATCATTCTACGATCATCCCGTCAGCAATGTGGATAGTTCTCCGGGAATATTTGGCAATGTTCGGGTCGTGCGTGACCATGATAATCGTCGTGCCCTTCCGGTTGAGTTCCGACATCAGTTCCATAATACCTGCACCGGTCTTTGAATCAAGGTTGCCCGTTGGTTCATCCAGGAGCAGTATATCAGGATCATTGATGAGAGCCCTGGCGATGGCGACCCGTTGCTGCTGACCGCCCGAAATCTCCGTGGGTGTATGAGTGAAGAGCGAATCATCAAGCTGTACTGACCGGAGTGCCGCACGCCCTTTTTCCGGGTCAACCTCTTTTTTGGATTTCAGCATCATCGGAAATGTCACGTTCTCAATGATATTTAAAAGCGGGAAGAGGTTGAAATACTGAAATATGAATCCAATCCGGTCCCTCCGCACCTCAGTGAGTTCTTTATCCGACATGTCGACGGTACGCGTCCCGCTGATATAAATGTCTCCGGATGTTGGTGTGTCAAGGCAGCCCATCAGGTTCAGGAGTGTAGACTTCCCGGAACCTGAAGGACCCATAACCGATATGAACTCGCCCCTGTCAACCTGGAAAGATACACCTCCAAGGGCTGTAACGTCACCTGAAGGAAGTGGGTATACTTTGACTACGTCTTTGAACACCATGACGGGTTGTTCGTTCATAGATGCAGTCACTTCTTGTTCCTTCTGAAGTAGAAGTACCATCCACCAATACAGGCACCGACGATAATCACAACAGCGATAATGGGAAACAGAAGATTTAAGGTCCCACTATTTTGTGAGCTGGTTCCAAGTACTGAAATTTTTACATCCTGCAAAGAAGTATACAGGTTCCCATCCGAATCCTTGTAAGAAAGTTGAAGCGGGATACTTGCAGTCTTATTTGCAGAGAATGTAACTTCAAAGCTTCCGAAATCATCAGGTTTGAGGGCACCAACAACATAGGTTTTATACGGATCCTGCGGATCTGCTGGTGAAAGGGAAGTAACCATAACGGTATTTGCTGTTTCCAGCCCGGCATTGTTCACATCACCTGTGATATGGTATATACCGCCTTCAGATTTTATCTGGATATTACTGACAACAGGATTTGCCTGCTTTTTATCGATCCCGAAGACCATCGGGAGATACATTCTCACTTTATGAGGATTATTACCATTATTGTATGTTGCCGTAAGAACAAGGGGAGTCTCCCGATCAGGTATTACGGTGAAGTTTACCATCATTTTGGCACCGGATGCAAGGTTCCCGATGAAAATTTTTTCCGGTGTTGCGGTTATCCCTGTCCCGGCAACTTCGAGAATTACGCTCCTCACATCATTTTTCCGGGGATTGGCCACCTGCATATAAATGGTCTCTCTCTTCCCTTGGGCGAACGTGTCAGGTTTATCAATAATCGTTAGTTCGAGCGGGGTGTTATCAACCAGTATTACTGCACGGTAATACAGACTGTCTGCATCACGGAAGCTCAGCGAGAATGTCGGGTAATATGTACCATCCCGGGCATCAGCGGAAACGGAAAAAGCGAACGATTGCGTCTGCAGAGGACCGATATTCGCGGATGAATCATATGGTGTACTTAAAAGCCTGATATTATTGTCACCGATTGTTGCATGATTGACGACGACGCTGGTATCAGAGTTGCCATTGGTCACATATACCATGATGGTACCTGTATCAGCAGTAAAATACGATGCCGGATCAGACGTAACATTGGATACATAGACATTTCCGGCAGCGATAATGGATTCCGGTGTCTGGAATGCGCTTACAGTTCCAATGCCAGTGCAGAGGATCAGGAACAGTGCAGTGAGTAAAATATATCGAGTGTTTTTCATTTAAATCCCTGTCATAGTATAGATTACATAGACAATATAGACAACAACTGGAATACCTACACAGAGTGCTGCATCTCTCGCAGCGAGTTTCCGGGCGTGCTGTACACCGAAGATCCAAATATTGGCGCTCCAGAGGAGAAATACAATAGAAATTATTGATGTGATCTGCGTCATCTCCACCATTGCAGGATCATGCATCAATGCATTGACGGCCTCCTGGATCAGCTGGGGATCACTGGCTGCATCCGCCGTGATCTGGGGAACAATCACTCTGGGGATGTACTGCATCGCAACAATCAAAGTGAGTATCGCCCCAAAAATCTGGGGAAGATAACCATATCCTACAAACTCCAGCGTTCTTTTAAAGGTCCCACTGCCCTTGAATGCTGATGATACAAGGTAGAATACGCCAGCCCATATCGCCCAGAAGATGAATACCCCAAATAAAGCACCAAGAATCGTAGATATGGCAATTATTAATTCCATGCCGGGAATCAATCCTGCCATCATCTTTCCCGTTAATCCACCTATCATATACCCGTATACTGCCGAGATTAGCCCCAGTACCAGTACGATAAGGCCGGGAATTTTAAGACTTTCCTTTTCCGCGATTGCATCCTGGAAGAATGCCCCGGGTCTGATGAGAATATCAAAAAGCGAATGTTTCATTCTATAATCACCTGTTCCCTTCTTGCATCTTTTTGTTGTTGCAGGAATAACAACTTCATTAAAAAATTTTCTCCAGAGTATATAATGTTATGTGAGGTGGAATTCAATGTATTTTTTTGTTCAATAGCAGGGAACTGACCGCTGACAACCATCAGAAAACTAATAATGATATTTTCTTTGTTTTACTACCTCACATCCTTTGTTATATATTTCTAACATCCTGATTAATAATGTTATCTATTTCTAACACTATAACCTGAAAACTGATACAGTCAGGCAGATGAAAAAAGAAAAAAAATTATACCTGCACGGGTGGACGCACGTTCCTCATGCTCATTGAAAGAATGCAGGAACTCCACATCCTGACCGTTAATCTGACGTTGATTCGCATCCCGCAATTGCATGAAAATAATATACATATTCAAAACAGTGTACAAATCTGTTGCACAATGTATATATTTATACAAAACAAGTAATTTGTATGCAGACAAAAATTGTCCTCGATGAGGAGCAGATGCCAAAAAAGTGGTACAATGTTCAGGCGGACCTGAAATCCCCGCTCGATCCCCCGCTCCACCCAAAGACCCAGAAACCTATCGGTCCTGAGGATCTTGCTGCCATCTTTCCGATGGAGCTGATACGACAGGAAGTGACCACCGATCGTAATATCGATATTCCCGAAGAGGTGCAGGATGTCCTGCGCCTCTGGAGGCCAAGCCCCCTGTACCGTGCTCACCGGCTTGAAAAATTCTTAAAAACACCGGCGAAGATTTACTATAAGTGGGAAGGGGTCAGCCCGGCCGGGAGCCATAAGCCAAACACGTCGATCCCGCAGGCGTATTACAACATGAAGGCGGGAGTAGAGAGGATTGCCACCGAGACCGGTGCCGGGCAGTGGGGCTCAGCCCTTGCGTTTGCCACGATGTTGTATGGTCTCAAATGCACCATCTACATGGTCCGGTCAAGCTATACGCAGAAACCCTACCGGAAATCGATGATGCAGGTCTGGGGAGCGGATTGCATTCCCAGCCCCAGCACCACAACAAATGCCGGTCGTGCAATGCTTGAAAAAGACCCTGACACCCCGGGAAGCCTTGGCATGGCAATATCCGAGGCGGTGGAGGACGCCGCAAGCCACAGCAACACCAACTACGCGCTTGGCTCGGTGCTGAACCATGTCTGTCTCCACCAGACGGTGATAGGGCAGGAGTGCCGCGAGCAGCTTGCCATGGTGGATGACTATCCGGATGTGGTGATCGGCTGTGTCGGCGGCGGTTCCAACTTTGCCGGCATCTCGTTCCCGTTTGCCGGCGACAAGCTGACCGGAAAGCACAAGGATGTGGATCTCATCGGTGTCGAACCGGCGTCCTGCCCGACCCTGACCAAAGGGCTGTACACCTACGACCTTGCCGACGAAGCAGGGTATACCCCGCTCCTCAAGATGTTCACACTCGGGCATGACTTTGTCCCGCCCTCCATCCATGCAGGCGGGCTTCGCTATCACGGGGACTCCCCGATAGTCTCCCGGCTTGTGCATGACGGCATGATGCGGGCGGTCTCCTACCACCAGAGCGAGGTCTTTGACGCAGCACAGACTTTTGCCCGGACTGAGGGGATCATCGTAGCACCTGAGACATCTCATGCCGTAAAGTCAGCCATAGATGAGGCACTCAAGTGCAAAAAGACCGGAGAGGATAAGACAATCCTGTTCAACTGTTCCGGCCATGGCAATTTCGATATGTCGGCATTCGATGCGTATTATGCCGGCCAGCTGGTTGACTATGAATATCCGGATAAGCTGATCAGGGAGTCACTTGAGCGGATACCAAAAATTTCCTGAAATTCTTTTTTTATGAAGCGCATCGGCTTTCTTATTAACCCCATTGCAGGTATGGGAGGGGCAGTGGGGCTCAAGGGAACCGATGGCAAGGTTGAGGAAGCCCGTCGTCGGGGGGCACAACCGCTTGCCAAAAAACGGGCACGTGTCACACTTGCACTGCTCGCACACGATAAAAATCTGGAATTTGTTACCTGTTCCGGTGCTATGGGGGAGGACACTCTTAAGGAAACCGGAATACAGGGATATCAGGTGCTCTATCTTTTTGATGGCGAAAGCAGTGCTAAGGATACTCTGCAGGCATCACAAATGTTCCAAAAAGCCAATGTTGACCTGATCTTATTTTGTGGTGGTGACGGGACTGCCCGGGATATCCTTGATGCGGTGGGCCGGGATGTGCCTCTCCTCGGGATACCTGCGGGAGTGAAGATGTACTCGGCCATCTTTGCCATTAATCCTGCAGCAGCAGCAGAACTTGTGCTGGGATATGACCGTCAATCGCTGCGGGACTCCGAAGTGATGGATGTGGATGAGGAAGCGTACCGGTCAGGAGAACTGAAAACCCGGTTATACGGTATTGCCCGCACCCCGGCTCTGGCAGGAAAGATCCAGCTCTCCAAACATGTATATGAGGAAGGTGATGAGGAACGAGCAAAGGGAGAAATCGCCCGGTTTATGACCGAGATTATGATCCCGGATGTACTCTATATCCTTGGAGCCGGGACGACGACAGAATCCATTGCTTCCAGACTGGGAGTGAAAAAAACCCTGCTGGGTGTTGATGCGGTAAAGAACGGGAGAACAGTTGCCCTGGATATCGACGAAAAAACACTCTGGGCATTGCTTGAACAGGTGCAGGAGGCAAAAATAATCCTCAGCCCTATTGGTGCACAGGGTTTTATCCTTGGCAGAGGAAACCAGCAGATCAGTGCCCGTATCGTACGAAGGGCAGGAACCGGCAATATTATCGTTGTTGCAACTCCGCACAAACTTCGTGAAACACCGGTCCTCTATGTAGACTCGGGGGATCCATTGCTTGATGCTATGTTTGGGAAATCGATACTTGTGGTATCCGGCTATCGGATGGCACAGCGAAAATCCATTTACCAGCCGGAGCATGGATAAAAAAGATTAATTTTGCCGGGGCGCTTGTGGTGGTTTCAGGAGTGCAAATGCAATCAGGAGGCCGATGACTGCAAGGACAAGGACATAGGGAAAAACTCCCATGTATGAACCTGTTGCTGTTTTAATGAACCCTGCCAGCTGCGGCCCGGCAATTCCCCCTGCACCATACGCGAGGAAGAGGATGCCATAGCACCGGGGATAATCACAGGTGCCAAAGTAACTGCCACAGGTGGTTGGAGCTATTGCAAGCCAGCCCCCGAGGCATCCCCAGAGAATGACAAAGGCAAGAATATAAACCGGAACAGAAGGTATCTGCCAGATGAGCACTGATGCCAGTGCAATCAGTGCAAAAGACAGCATTGCCGTATTTCGGGGAGTCAGCATATCAGTGAGTGTACCGAAGACGGGACGCCCAAAGCCATTGAAAACTGCAAAGACACCGACTAGTATCGTTGCAAGACCTGTCTCAATACCGATATCTGTTCCTACGGGTTTTGCAATACCAATCGCCATGAGCCCGGCAAGACAGCCGATGAAGTAACACCCCCAGAGTGCATAGAATGCTGAGGTTTTGAGCATCTGCTCCCTTTTAAATTCGCAGGCAACTGCCTGGCCGGCTGCCGGGGCAGGGGGTGTCCAGCCGGCAGGCTTCCAGCCGGTTGCAGGGAATTTCAGGGGCAGCGCGAGTAAGACGATCATGATGATAAAAGCTATACCAAAAAACCTGAATGTGTTCATGACGCCTGTGGCACCGATGAGGAATCCTGCAATATTGGCAGTCAGTACTGCAGAGAACCCGAAACCGAGGACGGTCAGACCAACGGCCAGTCCCCGCCGATCCGGGAACCAGCGTGCAGCTACTGCAACCGGTACACCATACGCTATTCCCACACCGGTTCCCGCAATAACTCCATAAAAAATGTAAAGCCATTGTACAGAACCGGCAAAGGATGAGAGAAGCCAGCCGAGCCCGGTAAGGCATCCGCCAATAATCGTCACATTGCGTGGACCGAGTTGTTCGATGTACTTGCCGGTCAGTGGCATGGCAATGGCAAAAAATGCCAGAAAGACAGAAAAGGGCAACAGGATCTCGTTTGCGGTGACCGACTGGCCCATGGTTTCGGTGAAATAATCGGTCAGCGGCTTGACAAAGACACTCCACGAGTATACCGAACCAAGACAGAGATTGATAATTAATCCGAGTATGATGAGAACCCAGCGTCCTTTCTCTGCCGCCATACCTAAGATTGAATCTGTCATAGTTTCATTCATACTAGCATCCTTGGAAGGGGATCATTGTTATCTGGATTACGTCATTTTTTAAAAAATTGGTTTTTCAATTACTCTTCAAGGGTCGAAATATCCCCCGGGTCGATGCCCATCTCCTTTGCCTTCAGGACACGACGCATGATCTTGCCACTGCGGGTTTTTGGCAGCTTATCAACAAATTCTATTTCATGTGGTACCGCAATCGGACCGAGCGTTGTCCGCACATGGTGTACAAGGTCCTGGATAAGGTTGTCGCTTTTCTGGAAACCAACCCGGAGAATCACAAATGCTTTGATCGAGTTCCCTTTCACCTTATCCGGTTTACCGATGACTGCGGCTTCTGCTACTGCCTTGTGGGATACGAGAGCACTCTCAACTTCAGCGGTGCCGATATTGTGGCCTGAAACTATGATGATATCATCGGCACGCCCGAGAATCATGATATTGCCGTCTTTGCCCTTGACGGCAAGATCGCCAGCCGTGTAAACCTTATCAATGGTGTACCAGTACTTCCGGTACCGTTCATCGTCCTTGTATAACGTGCGCAGCATGGCCGGCCATGGCGATTTGATAACAAGAAATCCCATCGTGTTCGTTGGGACAGGTTTTCCGGATTTATCAACGACATCAGCTATGACACCGGGAATAGGTTTTCCTGCAAATCCCGGGCGCATCTGTTCACCAACCATGGTAGTGATCAACAGCATTCCTGTTTCGGTCTGCCACCAGGTATCGACAATGGGGCACCTGTCCTTTCCAATCACATGATAGTACCATTCAAATGCTTCCGGGTTCAGGGGCTCGCCAACTGACCCTATGATCCGCAGCGAGTTCAGGTTGTACTTGTTAGGCCAGCTTTCGCCCACTTTCATAAACGTTCGGATGGCTGTCGGGGCTGTGTACAGGATTGTGATTTTCTGCTCCTCGATAAGATTCCACCAGCTTCCTGCATCCGGATAATCCGGGGTCAGTTCGGTAATAAAAATGGTGGCGCCAACAGCAAGCGGTCCGTAGATGATATAACTGTGCCCGGTGACCCAGCCCGGATCGGCAGTACACCAGAAAATATCATTGTCCTTGATATCGAAGACGTATTTGCTCGTGTAATGTGTCCCGACCATATACCCGCCACAGGTATGCACAACCCCTTTAGGCTTTCCTGTGGATCCGCTCGTGTATAATATGAAAAGCGGATCCTCAGCATCCATGACTTCTGGGGGGCATTCATCGGAAACCCCCTTCATCGCTTCATAGAAATCCAGCTCGCGTGTCGGATGGAGATCAACTGACGGGTCTTTTCTCCGGAGCACAATGACATGCTCCACCGAGGGGGCGTTAATTAGAGCTTCATCAACGATTGCTTTCAGCTGGATTGCCTTTCCGCGGCGGACTGAAATATCTGCTGTTATCACGACCTTTGCCTCAGCATCCTGAATCCGCATGTTCAATGCAGCTGCGGCAAATCCCGCAAATACTACACTGTGTGTTGCACCGATCCGTGCACAGGCAAGCATTGCAATCACCTGTTCAGGTACAAGTGGCATGTAAATACAGACGCGGTCGCCCTTTTTCACTCCGATATTCTTTAATGCATTTGCAAAGCGCATGACGTGGGACAGGAGTTTCTGGTATGTGTAAATACGCTCTGCACCTCCCTCCCCACGCCAGATTAAGGCGACCTTGTTGCGCCGATGATTGTTTACATGGCGGTCAAGACAGTTTGCGGTAATGTTCAGCTTTGCATTAGTGAACCACTTCGCATAGGGGTACTTCCATTCAAGGACGGCATCCCACGGCTCGATCCAGTCAAGCTGGAGTGCCATCCTCCTCCAGAATTCATCAGGATCTGCCAGGAACTCATCATACACCTTCTGGTAATCCCCAATCCAGGAATTTTGCTTGTATTCCGGTGAGGGTGTATAATATTTCATCTCCTCAACAAGTTTGACATCAAAGTTATCAGCCATGCGTTCACCAATTATACATCATTAATCATGTTAGATTTTTATTTAAAATTTGGTAAATGAAAATGATTCGAAAAAAAGAACTTTTTTATATAAATAATTCTGCATAAAAATCCTCTGGAAAAGTGTACCTGGAATACTATCCTTTTTCAGGCAGTTAAAACGATATCAGATACAATAAAATTATCTATCCATATTTTTCAATATTAGAATAATGCTGAAAAAGTTCAAGGGGTGCCTGCTGGGTGCTGCAATCGGCGATGCACTCGGTATGCCGAATGAAAGTACATCTCCCAACCTGCATAAGATGAAATATGGTTACAGGCGTCCTTATAAAGACCACCCGAATGAGGGATTAAATCCCGGGCAATATACTGATGATACCCAGCTGATGATTCTTGCTGCGACACTTATTGCTGATGGAAAATACAATGAGGAACGCTATTCTGCAGCACTCCGTGAGCTTTATCTGACGCAAAATCTCCGTTTTCCTGATGGATCAGTATCAGCATTTTGCGAGCATGCGCTTAAAGAACATGTTCCCCGGAAAGGAGTAAAATCGACAACTTCCGGATGCCTTCCTGTTGCAATCCCTTTTGGCCTGACATTTCCTGATATGAATGAGGGATGTGAACGGGCCGTACGTGCCTGCAATGTAACTCATACTCACCCGGCAGCGCATGCCGCAGTATCAACTCTTGTAACACTTCTCTACCATACACTTCATGATACCCCCGATTCTCTTAAACGAGCGCTGGAGAAAGCTCTGGTTGAGGATGAGGTTCTTGGTGGAAAGATCAGGAAAGCACTTGTTCTGGAAAATGAAGGAATGGACACCGAAACCGCATTACTTAAAATAGGCAATGATGTGTCCGTTTTCCAGACCCTCCCGATTTCAATTTTCTTAATCAGCAGGTATTCTCACCCGTCTGATCTGCTAACGGTTGCAGCTAATGCGGGTGGAAATACCGATACTATCGGACTTATCTGTGGGGCATACCTTGGTGCAGCTAAAGGTATAGATGCACTTCCTTCAGATTTATTGGAAGGGCTCGAGGACAGGCAGCGGATTGAACTGCTTGGGGAAAGGTTATACACGTTATATCTGCGTAAACTGGAGCAAAAGTAAGATAATCAGCCTAATTTCATTCTTTTGTTCTTATCAGGACCTGCCGGGGCCAAAAAGGATTAAGTTTTTACAATCGGATATTCTGTTATGAAAATTGCGATTCTCGGGGCTTCCGGTTATGCCGGTGGTGAGCTGATCCGCCTTCTCGTTCACCATTCCACTGCAAAGGTCACCTGTGCCACATCCCGCAAACTGGCGGGAACCCCAATTGATCAGGTTCATCCCCATCTTAAAGGATTTTGCGATCTTAAATTCGAAAACCCGGCTGCTGATGATATAGATGCAGATGTTGCATTTCTTGCAGTTCCCCACACTGCAGCAATGACATACGCCGGTAAACTGTTATCGAGAGGGATTAAGGTAGTGGATCTGAGCGCCGATTACCGCTTGCCCAAAGAGATCTATGAGAAGGTGTACGGGGTTACCCATTCAGATTATTTCCAGGCACCCTATGGTATTCCTGAGCTGCACCGGAATGAATGCATCAACGCGAAATTTGTTGCAAACCCGGGGTGTTTCCCGACCGGGGCAACGCTTGCCGCTGCCCCGCTCGCAAAACATGCTCATACCGTGATCTTTGACTCAAAAACCGGTGTAAGCGGTGCAGGAGACAATCCCTCTGCAACTACGCACTATCCGAATGTCGGGGACAATATCGGACCCTACAAATGGACAACGCATCGTCACCTTGCTGAAATGAAACAGGAGCTTTTGTGGCTGGGATCAAAAGCGAAATGCTATTTTACTCCTCATCTCGTACCGGTTAATCGCGGCATTCTGACAACGGCCCATATCCTGCTTAATGAACCTATAGAACAAAAAGAAGTCGAAAAGCTTTACAGCGACTTCTATAAAGGTGAATACTTTGTGCGGTATCAGAAGCCTTCACTTGCTGCAGTCCGCGGAAGCAATTTCTGTGATGTCATGGTCGAAAGTGAAGGATTGCGTGTTGTGGCAATCTCTGCCATAGACAACCTCGTTAAAGGGGCAAGTGGCCAGGCAATCCAGAATATGAACCTGATGTGCGGACTAAACGAACAGGACGGACTTGTCGGGGCAGGTCTTCTTCCCTAGGTGATGAATAATGCTGGTAAAGGACGCAATGACAAAAGACCCGATTGTCTGCAGTGCAGAAACAACCCTTCGGGAGGCAGTAAGATTAATGAGAAAACATCACATCGGCGGGCTTCCGGTTATGGAAGGCACGGAACTCGTCGGCATGCTTACAGAATCTGACCTCATCTCGCTTCTGGAATCCGAAAAAATCTCCGATGACCTCTGGTTGCCATCTCCGTTTGAGATTATCGAGATCCCCATCCGTGAATATATCAACTGGGAAAAGACAAAGCATGCACTTCGCAATATCGGGGATATGCAGGCAAAAAAGGTAATGATCCGCCAGGTAATCACGGCAACAGAAATAATGGATATAGAAGAAGCCGCCGCCCTTATGCTTAAAGAGAGGATTGCACGTCTGCCGGTAATGCGCGAAAAAAAACTGGTTGGAATTCTGACCCGGGCAGATATTATTAATGCAATCGGGGCGTCCTATCCCAACAAAGAGGGAGCTGATACGTAAATGACATTTCTCAGTATCTGTGGAGTGAAGGGCGTCAGGGCATACGGGATAAAGGAGGGAAAATTCGGGCTGGCTCTCATCAGTGCAAGTGGGACAGCTGCCGGAGTATTTACTGACAACCTTGTCAAGGCGGCTCCTATCGAACTGATGCGAAAACAGATAAAAAAGGGAAGAATGGAAGCAGTAATCGCAAACAGCGGGTGTGCAAATGCTTATACCGGAAAAAGAGGATATACCGATGCAGTTTCGATGACGGCATTTGCAGGCTCCGCGCTGGGTGTTGAACCGGATCTTATCGGCGTTGCGAGTACTGGCGTAATCGGGAGACATCTCGATCTGCCGCTTATTCAGCGCCAGTGCGGGCAAATCGCACCCAGGGTCTCTCGTTCAGAGGAAGCAGAAACACTTGCTGCCCGGGCCATCATGACGACAGATACATTTCCCAAACACGCTCTCGTGCAAAAAGAAACGTTCAGCGTGGGGGGAATTACAAAAGGAAGCGGCATGATCGCTCCGAACATGGGAACAATGCTCGCGTTTATCTATACCGATGCGGAAATTGATGCAAAACTGCTGTCAAAAAACCTGAAACTGGCAACGAGACGGACATTTAACCGCGTTGTTGTTGATGGGGATATGAGTACAAACGATATTGCGCTTTGCACAGCAACAGGGGAATCAGGAAAGGTAAATAAGGCTGAGTTTTCCCAAGCTCTGGAAGAGTGCTGTCGTTCACTTGCCCAGCAGATTGCTGCAGATGGTGAAGGTGCAACGAAGTTTATTGAGGTTACCGTGAAGGGAGCTCAAAAGGAGGAGGAGGCCGCAAAAGTTGCCCGCACCATTATTGCGTCCCCACTGGTAAAGACTGCGGTCTATGGTGAAGATCCAAACTGGGGGAGGGTAATTGCTGCCGCAGGCCGCGCGGGGATTGAGTTCGATCCATATGCAGTCTCCCTCTGGATCAGTGACGGAAATACACGGCATCCTCTTGTCAGGTCCGGCGAGATTATTGCAGATCTCAAGAAAGCAAAAGAGGCAATGCACACAAGGAAAGTCATCTTCATCCTTGACCTTGCAGATGGTAAAAAAGAAGCAACAGCATGGGGCTGCGATCTGACCGGACGCTATGTCGAAATTAACGGGAGGTATACCACATGATTAAACGCGCAGATGTCCTCATGGAAGCACTTCCCTATATCCAGCAGTTCCATGGGAAGACAATTGTAATTAAGCTCGGGGGGCATGCCATGGTCGATCCTTTCGTCCTTGAAAATGCAATTCAGGATGCAGTACTCCTGCATTATGTGGGGATTCGCGTAGTACTTGTGCATGGAGGCGGCCCGGAGATCAGCGATAAGATGAAAGCGCTTGGTAAAGAAGCCGTATTTGTTGGTGGACTGAGGGTTACCGATCAGGAAACTCTTGAGATCGCCCAGATGGTCCTTGTCGGTAAGATCAACAGCGGCATTGTCTCACTGATTGCAAAATGTGGTGCCCGTGGGGTGGGTCTTTCGGGTAGTGATGGCAACTTGATCATAGCCAAAAAGATGGACCTGCAGCGGGTGGATATCGGCGGAGTAGAGAAAGAAGTCGACCTCGGGCATGTGGGAGAGATAGAATGGATCGATCCAGCAATTCTCAATACGCTCCTTGATAAAAATTATATCCCGGTGGTTGCCCCGATTGCCATAGACCGGTTCGGAGGAAGTCTGAACATTAATGCAGACACAACAGCCGGAGATATAGCGATAGCACTCAGGGCATACAAACTCATTAATATGACTGATGTTGATGGTGTAATGGATGCCAAACGAACGATAGTGTATCGAAAGTTATCCATTGATGAAGCCAAGGTGATGCAAAAGTCCGGAGCGATCGGAGAAGGGATGATCCCAAAAGTAGGATCGTTAATAAAGGCGGTAGAAAATGGTGTCAGCTATGCGCATATTATTAATGGCAATATTAAACACAACCTCATTCTTGAACTCTTCACCCGTGACGGTGTTGGAACAATGATCTCCTTAAAATAATTATTTTACCTCACTTACAGACAGGTATTTTATTAAGGTATAAAACCAGAACCCTTCAGAGGCAAAAAGCATGGATAATACGCTGAAAATCGTTGCAGGTCTTTTTACAGTGGTTCTGCTTGTCTGCGTACTTTTTTTTGCTTTGCCAAAAGAACCAGCCCCAACTCCGTTGTTATTGACGGATTCTTCAGTCCAGGGAAATGTTACGGTTTTTTTCTTTTATGGTGAAGAGTGTCCGCATTGCCATAATGTAATGCCGTTCATTCATAATCTTTCAAAAAAATATCCCGAAGTGAATTTCCAGATTCTTGAGACCTGGCATAATGAGACCAATAATGCCTTATCAAAATTGCTTAATCAGAAACTTGCCATCCAAAATCCCGGTGTCCCCGAAGTAATTGTAGTCGGGAATAATACCCCGCTGATCGGGGATCGTAATATTCCTGAATACCTCGAAGTTGTCATTCTCGAACAATTAAAAAAAAAGCAGTAACTGATGAAACAGAATTAAATGAGATATCCCCCCCCTCTACTGTAACATCATTAAATGCAACGATCAGCGCATTTTTTTTCTATGGTGACGGGTGCAGCCATTGTGACAAAGTAAAACCCCTCCTTCTGGATCTCATAGCGAAATACCCACAACTCGAAATCCGGATGCTGGAAGTGTATCATAACACGACAAATCAGGAAACCTTTGCTGTGATGAACCGTCAGTACGGTATCAGCAGCGCCGGAGTTCCGACACTGTTTATCGGCACAACCGCTATGGTGGGTGATGCTGATATTACAAAACGTTTTGAAGCGGTAATTATTGCAGAGAAAGAACGGATCGCATCCTGCACATCCACAACACCCGAAACGGTCATGGTTCCGGATCTTGGTTGCTCCACAGATGCTACCCGGATTACCGTACCGCTGGTGATCGCCTCTGCACTTATCGACAGCATCAATCCCTGTGCCTTTTCGGTATTGATCTTCCTGTTGATCTCCATTTTTACCCTTAAGAACAGGCGGCGTATCCTGATGGTCGGGGGCGTGTATATCGCTGCAGTCTTCATTTTCTACCTGCTATCCGGGTTCGGGCTGTTCACTATCGTCTCTCTGTCCGGGTTTTCACGGGCTCTCTCGCTTATCGGTGCAACGGTTGCCTTAGTGCTCGGCGTGATCTCAGTACTGGATGTGCTAAGAGACAGGGATAAGTTCCTCCTTGCGATCCCCTCCTCGAAAAAAGAGCAGATTGAGCGCTATATCAATTCAGCGTCCCTGCCCGCTGCATTTGCTCTGGGTATTTTTGTGGGCATATTCGAACTTCCCTGTACCGGAGGCATCTATCTGGCAATTCTTGGGCTTATGAGCCGGAGTTTTACGCTGATGGAAGGACTGCCATATCTTTTACTCTACAATTTCATCTTTGTCCTGCCGCTCATCCTGATCCTGCTGGTGGTCGCCTATGGTGTCTCTCCGGAACGGGCTGACATATGGAGAGTCCGGCACCGCAGGACGCTTCGCCTCATTGTCGGGCTGGCGATGATCGTGCTTGGTGTAATTATCTTTTCAGGTTGGATGGGATAACAGGGAAAAACGCCCAGACCCCGTTAATATGAAAAATTATTCAGGGCAGGTTCCCATCGCCGGAAAATCCCCTCTGGCGGTCTTCACTCATCGATATCAGGATCTCAAAAATTTTCTGGACCGCAACGGGATCGATCTTGCTCTCTACTGCCAGATTAAAAACATTCTCAAGAACCTTAGAAGTCCTCGGTTTATCATGGATGGGTATGCCCCTGTGGATCTTGACCTGTGCAATTTTTCCTGCAAGTTCCTGGCGCTGTGCGATGAGCCGTATAATGTGAGCATCCACCTTATTGATCTCTTCCCGTAAAGTCTCAATGGACATAGGAAATACATGATCGAGATTTTTAATAAACATAATCTTTGGTATCCTCAACACTAAAGCAGATAATATATAAACGCCCTATCTGATCTGGTGTTTTCATGTTCGAACGGATAAGCCGGCGCGAGGAATTTGATCTCTTTATTGCATGGATGGCAATTTCGCTGTCCTTTGCCATTATTAAAATCGCGCCCAATGGTATACTGGGACCGATAAAATCAGTTGACCCCATAGTTGCCCTGATATATTTGGGAATCTCCCTTCTTACTGTCGGAATCGGTTTCATACTTCATGAAATGGCGCACAAATTTACCGCGATACGCTATGGATACTGGGCAGAGTTCAGAAAAGACAATTCCATGCTCCTTATTGCAGTAGCCCTCGCATCCCTTGTAGGGTTCGTCTTTGCGGCACCGGGAGCTACCGTTATTTACAGCAATGACAGCCGCGGTCTGAGCAGGGAGCAGAATGGTAAGATCTCTGCTGCCGGACCTGTAGTAAACCTTCTGCTGTGTATCCCCTTTGCCGGGCTCGTTCTTATCGGGGGTACTATCATGAATACCTCAAATAATATTCTTTCCCAGATAGGTATTTTCGGCATCCAGATCAATGCGATGATTGCTGCATTCAATATGCTCCCTATCAGCATTCTTGACGGAAGAAAAGTCATATCATGGAATATGCCGGTATTTGCCCTGCTTATCATCGCTTCTTTCGGGTTGCTTGTGGGATCATTTTATATCTTCTGATACCCTCACAATCATATTTTAGTATAACAAATTACAACGCCATCAGGTAGTTTTTAATTTTTTCAGTATGGCAACGATCTTCTGCCCCTTTTCAAAAGCCTCTTTCAAGGCAGTCGGGTGGTTTTTGATCCCGCCATACCGGTCCATGTTATTTGCAATCACGTTATCGTAATACTCAAATCCCGTTGTGTTGAACAATGCAGTAATTATCGGGAATGCTCCATCAAAAACATTTTCCCAGCCAAGGCCGGCAGTCGAAATAAATATCCCCTTGTGACATCTGATGGAGTCGTCAGAAAAGTATAGGGTTTTTAAAATGAACTTGCGGGCCCAGAGGTATTGCTGACGGTCAATAAATCCCTTAAGTTCAGCGGTGATTCCCATCGTATAGATAGGCGAGGCAACTGCGAGGCAGTCTGAAGTGAGTATTTTTTCATACAGGATGATCGCGTCATCATTCACAATACACTCCCCGTTCTTATGGCAGGCATTGCATCCGCGGCATGGAGAATACTGCAGCGTCTTGAGTACAACTTTTTCAACAGCAGCCCCGGATCCCTGAGCTCCGGTGAGGAAACTGTCAAGAAGGGTTTCTGTATTGCCATGCCGGTGGGGACTTCCCGAGATGCCAAGAACTTTTATTTCCATAAAACCTCACAAAGCAAGACGCGTTTTTAATTCAGCAATAACGGTTTTTCCAAGCTTATCGGCATCTGTTTTTGCCGAAGAGTGATATTCGATTGCACCTTTTTCATCCACGCCATTGATCATCAGGTAGAAAATATCGGCATCTTTGACATCGATGACGTGGAAAAAGCACTTGACAGATGGAACCGCAGCATCAAAGACGTAGCTCCAGTTCTGGCCGGCAGTAGCCAGAAATACACCGAGTCGTTTTCCTTTGCGTTCCGGGGGTACTATCGGGAGTTTGAGAACGTATTTCCGGGAACGGAATACCTGCGCCCGGTCGATTAATGCCTTAGGCTGTGAGGCAATACCCATGCAATATATCGGGGAGGACAGGATAATGCAATCAGCTTCGATTATTTTATCATGCCAGATGTCCATCCCATCCCGTTGTATACATTTATTCAGCTTTTCGCAGGCGTTGCACCCACGGCAGGGATTGATATCTGCTTCGGTAAGGGCAATTTTTTCAATGATAACATCCTGTCCTTCAATCATTGATGCAAGAACCCAGTCAAGCAGCATTTCAGAATTTCCATGTCTTCGTGGACTCCCGGCGAAGGCGAGGACCTTGATTGGCATAGAAGTTTTCTTGTGGTGGCAATGCTAAAAAAGGTTGGTTTTTGATCTATTTTCTGGAAAAACAGGGTATAAATTATTAAATTTTCTTGAAGCAAAGATACCAGTCTTTGCACTCATACCCTTCTGTAGGTCTCTTCTCCATCTCGGCAGCTGTTTTGGGGGGTGGGACAACAACCTTATCACCTGGCTGCCAGTTGGCGGGTGTAGACACTTTGAACTTATCGGTTGTCTGGAGTGCTTTTACCAGGCGGATAATTTCAGGCATGTACCTTCCGTTCTGGAGCGGGTAGTAGATCATTGCCCTCATGATACCCTTATCATCAATGAAAAAGACACAACGGACTGCTGCTGTCGATGACTGCCCGGGATGGATCATGCCGTATTTTTTTGCCACTTTCATAGTCAGATCAGCAATAACAGGGAACGGGATTGTCACACCCATCTTCTCCTTAATCGCGTGCACCCAGGCAAGGTGCGCCGAGATGCTGTCGACAGACAGACCGATCAGCTGGACATTGAGTGACTTGAGCTCATCGTAAATGTTCGCAAACGCCATAAACTCGGTTGTACAGACAGGTGTGAAGTCGGCCGGGTGCGAGAACATCACCACCCATTTTCCCTTCATGTCCGAAAGCTTGATCGGCCCATGAGTTGTCTCCGCTTCAAAATCAGGCGCTGGTTCTCCGAGAACGGGGAAGGTAATGCAGGTATCGTCTTCCATTATTTCACGTCCGGATAGTCTCAGGGCATGACCTCATCGAGCTGTGCCTTGCCATATACATACGCAGGCATTCCGGATAGCAGGAATGTGACGCGGAGGGCCTCCTCTATCTCTGCTTTAGTCACCCCGAGGCTCTTTGCACCAGCCATCTGCGCGTGGACTGCATGCTGATCGCGCAAAGCTGCCGCAATTGCAATGGCGATCAACTTTTTTGTCTGCTTCGACAACTTACCGTCATCCCAGATATGCTGCTCGAATCGCATAACGAGATTGAACATCTCGGGCTCTTTTGTCGTCAACTCCCGGAAAAATTTGGGCACTTTACCGATCTTCTTCTCAAGTTCCTGGAGCTTTTTTGCGGTCTCTTTTTTTGGTACGGTCTTTTTTGCAGGAGTTTTTTTGGCTGCCATAATTTTACTCACTCTCCAGTTTCATTGGTTCGCCACAACAGACTAGTTCGCCGCCCCCGACTTCCTTTACTACAACGATATTATAGCATATCTCGCATTTGAAGACCTGCCCCTCTTTTGAAACGTTTACCATGTAGAGATCCTCCTTTCCTGTCTGATAAAACTGGGAGCAGGAACCCTGCATTCAAGATTTTTGCAGGAACTCCCAGAAGTCACACCTGCTGTACAGTGCCTGAAAAGAAAAATGGATAGTTACTGGTTGCTTTTACCACGTTTTGGCGGATTTCTGGCATCCTCAGGAGTCTTGATGTCCGGGCGGATGTGCGTCATGGGGAAGCACTGATATTCTTCGCAGGCGCAGGAAGGACATTTCCTGAGATCCTGCTCGCTTTTGTCAAGAGTCAGTTCCTTTCCGCAATCAATGCACACATATTTGCCCGGGCCGACTTTTTCTCCCGCGCTGTACTTCTTTTGTTCGGTCAAACGATTCACCAAAACTTTCATGCACATCAATGCTATTTATGAGTTGCGTTCGCGTCACCGGATTAAATACGGGGATGCTCTTTATTATGGTCATGAGATTATTGTGCATAAGTATAAGGCACTTTTTCTCCTCTAGTGTAGTATGGGGAAAAAAGTCATTGGAATTCTCGGGAGTCCCCTGACTGATGGGAATACCGCGCAGCTGTTTGAGCAGGCACTCAAAGGGGCAAAAGATGCGGGGTGTGAGGTTGAGAAAATTGTTATTGTCAATCTCGATTTTCAGGCATGCCAGGAGATGATGTTCTGCAAGGAGCATGAAACCTGTATCCTGGATGATGATATGCAGGCGTTATACCCGAAACTCAGGGAAACGGATGGTATTATCATCGCAACACCAGTCATGACCATGGGGATTCCGGGAAAACTCAAATCATTTATTGATCGGTTCCAGGTCTTTTTTATGGCAAAGTACGTGCGTAAAAAATCACTTGTATCAGACGAAAAGAAAAAAGGGCGAAAAGGTCTTTTTATCTGCATTTCCGGTATGAATATTCCCGAAGTATTTGTCGGTGTGAAGTTGACAATAAAGGCATTTTTTGATATCATCGACTGCCAGTATAGTGATGAGCTCCTGATCAGCGACATGGACCACATTCTTGATATACGTTCTCAACCGGTCCTGCTGGAAACTGCATATAAAAAGGGATTTGCATTAGGAAAGTCCCTCGGCTCCTGATAAAAAAACCATCATTTTTCTCATTTTTTTAAGATATGAAAATGAAAGAATGAAAAATGAGTGTTTTTAATTTATTTTTTTCTAATCATGGTAATGATCATGCCCATGATAAGTATCGAAAGCACGATTCCTGTGATCAGGTAAATGGTTGGGCCGTCAATTCGCAGATGAGGAACCAGACCACCTCCCGGATCTTCAGGGTAGGTTGTCTGAAAATTTGTTATGGCCTGCGACATATTCACTTCCTTTAACAAAATGCCGGTCTCTTTGTCCCTCACCTCAAATGTCATCTGGTTTTCGTAATATGGAAGAATCAGTGTCATTTCAGCAGTATCGGAAGAGACAAGATATCCGGATAAATACGCGGAAGAATTATTGTCATTTTCAAGGAAATCTCCCAGCTGATACCGGGGGTCCCACATGTCAAATTCCCGGATTGCCGAACCATCGGATGATTTTATAGTTCCCCTCAAATCCCCGGACCGGGATTCGATATTCGGGGCATGACCGTATCGCATCTCAACTGATTTTTCCGAAATACCGCTTTCATTGATAGTCAGGTGCATAATTATAATCTTGGAATAATCGGCAGGTTCAGCCGCAGTCACAAAACCGGTGCCCTGCAGGAGCACCAGCAGGATAAGAACTGCAATTATGAAACGCTTCATGTCTCCCACCTGTTGATTGTATCAAAAATATACCGGATCCGTGTGGTGGAAGCATTGCCAAATCTGCCGGAATATGCCCCACTGCCCATGATATCGGGATCAGTATCTGCTTTCCAGAAATTCTTAACACACGGATTTTTCGATCTGCTACCGGCAGGTTTTAAAATCTGCCTGCATGCTGATGTATCCCAGTGCTCATTTTCAGCATTTTTTATGCATGACTCCTCAGTACCCCAGACATTGGGAAAAGGAGAGTTTTCCACGTAATAGGTTTCCCCGCAATAGGTGTCGATCAACCCAAAGACTACATGGCCGCTCTCGTGCAGAAAAATCATGGAAGCATCTGCCGGCGCTTTCAGCCAGGACCCCGATCCCGGTCCAAGGCCATTTGCACACCCGTTGGGTTCGCAGGGGCTTCCGGTATAGATTCCTTCGTATGAAGGGTATATGATAATTGCCACGTCAGTGAATGGTGCATTGTCCCAGAATTCATCGGGCAGCTTTCCTGCACACCTGTCAAAAGCATCTGCGAAGTTTTCCTTATCCCAGTAATAGTAAAAATTAAAGCGTTGCCGGAAATCATCAGGCAACCCCACAAATCCTGAAGTCAGAACGTCCATCTTAAAAAAAATGTTGTAGATTATACTGTTTACATCGGTGACAAACCTTTGTTCATTACCCGTGTATATGTTAATCGGAATTTTTGTTTCGGAATTACAGTCATATGTGGTTCTGGAAGCCACAAAAACGATGTCAATTTTTTCATCTGTCGATCCGTGAATCTGGAGTGGGATTAGTTTTGACCGGTTGAGAAGGACAGAAACCTGCTTCTTTTCAGTCAAATCGACTGACTTTGTTACTTCCTGATAGCCTGTTTTTGCGACCCGGACAGAATGGGATCCCCTCCCGATCCCGGTAAGGATCCGCCCCCCCTCCTGTTCTGAAGTAGTCCCGACAGAACTCCCGTCAAGATACACACGTGCCCCCCCAATAATTTTCCCGTTTATTGTCTCTCTGGCAATTATGGTGAGGTCGAACTGGTTTTTCTGGGAAGTTCCATTATGTGAAGGGCTTTTAAGTATTTTGATGATAGCGATCTCTTTTTTTTGGAAGGTTTGCGGGTCTGTCAACATGCCGGTTACAAAATACCCTCCGGAGGGGGCAAAGGCGATATCCTCTATCTCTATTGGTTGTTTGAGACTGAAAGTTGTATTTTGGGTCTCCGTGCCATTCACATCGATTTCATATTCCGTAATTTCTCCTGTTTTTTCCTGTTCAGTCCCCTCATATGAACCCGCGACAATTGTGATGTCATCCGGCGTCTGAACAAGGAGGTTCGCTCTGGTTTTCCCTGCCCCAAAAAAGGTTTTTTCCCACAGCTTTTTACCTGCATCGTCAGTCATAACCAGAAAAAGATCCTTTCCCCCGTTATTTGTGTCGATAGAATCGGCGCTGCTCATGAGGATATACCCGCCATCCCCTTTTTGTATAACGGATATTTTTTCATTCCCCGGTCTGCTTCCATACGTAGCAAACCATTCCTCATCGCCAAATCCGGTCATCTTGAGCAGGTAAGCTTCGGCACCTTCAGCCCTCCCATAACTTTCGGTTGTACCACCGACGATATACCCCTCGTCTTCTGTCTGATTGATGAAATTTGCAGAATCGTTTCTCTCACCTGTAAAAAAACGGGTCCATTGTTCCACTCCTTCTGCATTGGTTTTGATGATATATCCATCCCAGCGGGACGCTGCGGGAGTATCATTCCTGTACACCGAACTGGCAATAATTAAACCCCCGTCACGCGTTACACGAACAGAATTGCCATTGCAACTTTCACCGTTTCTGAATACCCGCATCCATGACTTTTTTCCGGATTGATCAAGTTTTAAAAGGAAGATCCCATTTGTGAGACTGGTATTGGAACTTCCGACAACAGCAAATCCTTTATCCGGAGTTTCGATAACGGAATATCCCTCGTAGGGTGTTCCTGTCTCTCTCCAGTCCCACATCTTTTTACCGTCAGCATCCGTTTTGATGACTAAGAGAGCAACCATGCCCGATGATGATTTGAAATAGCCGGTGGCTACCGCTCCCCCATCACTTGTGGCAGTGATGGAATGTACTCCGCTTTCGGTTTCCTCATCAAATGAATTCACCCATTCGATACTGGGACCTGCATCTGATGGAGTATCCGTGGCCGCAATTGCCGGGCAGATCATAAAAAATGGAAATCCAAAAAGGATCTGGACGAAAAACAGTACAATAATGCAGCGGTAAAAAACGGGGAGATTTATCTGTTTTGCATCAAACAGGGTCATCAGTATTCCTTATACTTCAGACTCTTAATCCGTGAATATATAATTTCTTTGAATTCATGTATACGTCCCGTTAATGTGTGTGATGAAAAACCAGGTAAAAAATCAGAAGTGGAAGTACCAGACACTCCGCGACACAATTAAATTGCGACTGAACAATCCTGATCAGAAAATAAACGTCATGTCCGATCAGGGATATCATTGCATCCGGTGATTTTTTATTACAGCAATCCTCTTTCCCGCATGCTGAGATGCCCATTTTTCGAAATAATGAGGTGGTCAATAAGCTGGATACCGACCAGCGTTCCGGCATCCCTGAGCTGGGAAGTGATAGCAATATCCTGACTGCTGGGTTCAAGGGAACCTGACGGATGATTGTGGACGCAGATGATGGACGCTGCACGTTCGGTAATTGCATCTGAAAAGACTTCACGCGGATGGACAAGGCTGTGATTGAGCAGACCGATTGTGATAACTCTGTTGCTGAGGACTTCGCCCGCACCATTTAATGAAATACAGACAAAATGTTCCTGCCGGTTATCTTTCAGGTAAGCAACAAGCGGCAGAACATCTTCCGGGCTTGTCACTCTGCTCCCCGAACAAGCATTGAAATAACGTTTGCCCAGCTCGAAACATGCGATGATCTGGGATGCTTTTGTGGGGCCGATCCCGTCAATTTTCTGGATATCCTCATATTGCAGATTGTTCCTGTGTTTGTGTATGACTTTCACAATCTCTTTTGATATTTCGCGCACATCTTTATTTTTAGTCCCTTTTCCGATAATTGCCTCAACCAGTTCATTTTCGGACAGAACTGATACACCTTTGCAGGCAATTTTTTCCCTGGGTCTGTCCCTGATGGGCACGTCTCTCATCTTTTTCATGGTAAATACCTGGTAACGCTATAACAGAATATGTAAGAATTTTGTGTGTACTTCTCGCCAAAGGCGGGGAGACCTGTGCAATACTATCCTCAGATTCTACGGGAATTTTAAGGATACGTCTCAATTAACTATTAGCCCAAATTCCCTCTGTTGCTATTGGTATGGTGGTACAGTTGCACTCAAATTTGGTAAAATTCCCCGTAAATTTCCTGCATTTTGAAAGAGATACCGGGGTAGAATGCTGGCATGGGTTTGTTCGAAAAAATCAAAGGGGGGAGCCTCAAGTTTGATGAATACCCTGCCTCTCCCTCCAACGGCCTTATAATCAGTTTCAGCCATGGCATCAGGTGCATCGGGGGAGGTTGCATATACTTTAATCTTGTAGCCCCCCGGAGGGAGGTTCCTCGTATCGAGTTGTGCATAATCCACATACTTAGTCGCGGCGATGAAATCCGGAGCGTAGGGATAATTATGTGTCAATTCTGCAAATTGTACCCATTGTCCATTGTCAATGGAATAATAGACCTTTTCTGTGATGGTCTTATTTCCTGTATAGCTCGTATTCCACATTACCGGCAGGAAAGTCGTGATCTCTCCGGGCTCAGTAATTTTGAGATTATCGAGGGCTATCGTTTTCGCCGTAATTTCAGTGATATTAAGTTGGGGTACTACAGTGATGAAAGTCTGAGGGAGGCGAAGAGTCTCTAAGCCACCGTTGAAGGATACTGTTGAATGATTGCCGAAAATATCAATGAGGCCACTCTGCTTGACTTTCAGCCGGAATGTCGCTTGCCAGATTTGACCCACTTTTACTGTTCCAATAGTGAAGTCCAGTTTATTATCGGCTGCCCAGTCAGCGGACTGGTCGATGGCTGGAACTGTTGTTGTTCCATTCTGCCAGTTGATCTTTGTCGAATAGGTCGAATGGTATACATAATCGTATACCTGATTACCGGGCATACTTTCACCGGTAATATTAATATTCTCGAAATCCGCTACCATGGAGGTGTTTACACCGGCAGTATCTTTCAGGTCTGAGGCGATTTCTGCATAGACTGTTTCCAGATCGGCCTGGGTAGGAGCATGCCGGTAGAATCCTCCTGTTGAATTCGCAAGAGTGATCAGTGCAGCGCGCTCGCTTGTGGGGATGGTCGTGGCAAAGGATAAAGTATACAACCGAATATTATTGTTCTTTGCATAGATCGACATGTTCTGCTGAGTGAACTGGCCATCAGCACAGTAGGTTCCATTGGTGGCTCTGTTTTCATACGTCCTTGCTGCCGTCAGGATTCCAGAAGCCGGATCAATCTTTGTCGGTGTTTTTACAACTTTTTTACTAGTGGAAGAATAACTACCTCCCAGACCAGAATACCAGCGGTAATCTTCATCCTCAAAATCTGTTGCATACGGGGAGAATCCATAATATTTGCTGCTTATCCCAACCTCCCGGTTATCTCTTACCCAGGTGTTTAGATCATAGCCCTTTCCTACAGCGAGGGGACTTCCTCCCTGATTCCAGTTCCCATCCGTCATGAGGACGACTGCCAAGACTGACGTCGGGTTGCCATTCGCAATCAAATGATCGATTGCCTGTTTGAACCCCTGGCGCATTGCAGTAGGCCCGTTATTCGTTGTGATGGCATTGATCTTATTGCGAACATCCGAGAATGAAGAGCCTAAAGAAGCATCGGTAGTGACGGTGGACTCCTGATCATAGGAAACGAGACCGATACGGTCGGTGCTTTCGGACAGTTTATCGATAAATGTATACGCAGCATTTTTCGTTGCCTGCAGCCGCGTAATACCACCGATATTATAATTGGTCATACTGCCCGATTTGTCTATGACCATGACCACATCGATTGGAGTGGCCTGCATTGCCCAGCCGTCCCCTTTGAATCTGATAGTAATATCAATAGTCTGGTTTACCCCAACGGTCAGAGGAGTCACCAATGTTGAAACACTCAGGTAAGGATAATTCTTCCAGGTGACGGGCACGATTTTTTGAGTGCTATTCCAGGTTGCAATCACATTACAATGTCCTGTTGCCGTTGCATTGTAGCCGGGATTACCTGATAAAGTGAATGCACCTGGTCTGAATTGAACCGCAGCTCTTCCATATACATCGGTTATACCGCTGGAACTCAAAAGAACGGGATCTGCTGTCACGTTATATGTCCCGTCATAGGTTATATTGTCAATAGCGAAGGTTACAGATTCGCCTGGCACTGCATTTCCCGAACTATCCGCAACAGTTGCGATAATATTTGAAACAGCGGTTGATGGAGGGACATCATTACTTGCCATGGCATCGGGGTTTGCTGTAAGTGATATGATCGCCGCCCCGGTATTCATAAATTCCACGGTCTGGCTTAAGTTAACCGAGGAATTTACTATGCTTGTTGCAGTGATCTGTATCACGCCAATGGAAGACCGCGGACCATACTGAACGGTTATCTGGCCCATATTGTTTGATTCGAACTGGCTCTCCTCACCAGGGACGGATGTGTTCACCCATATCCATTGTCCGTTCGTCGGGTTCCCGTATTTGTCATACAACGTGTATAATATGGTGAAATAACTTTCCCCGTCTGCTGGAAGGGTCGGAGGAGATCCTGATGGTGAAAAAACCTGATCCATCGAGAACGGTATCCCGGTGTTGTCGGCATCGATCCATTCAAGTTTATCGGGAATGCTTCCAAATGTATCCATCAGAATATTATTAGGACCGATTTTTGAAGTTAATTTTACCTTGAGGGAAAGATTTCCGTTCGGATCAAGAGCTCTGGAAATATCATGACCGCCTCCAACAAAATTACAGTCATCCGGTGCAGGACCGTGGACGTGGAGGCTGATTATATGGGCACCTGTTCGATTATCGATACGATTTCCCCACCTGTCAGTAATTGATATGTTAAACGGAACTTCAGTTGCGACAGTGCCGGAGAGCGGATGCACAAAATACGAGTAGTAGGGAGTGTCGTGGTCTATGTTCAGATTGATGGAGCGGGTGACGGTATATCCGTCAGCGATAATCCTGGCCGTGATATTTACAACTCCGCTCGTTTTGTTTACCGTAAAAGTGCTTTCAGCTACACCTGCATCATCAGTGGTGTCTGTTGACGGAGAGACATTACCATATACCGGATTATTAACAGAGAATAGTACTAATGCATCTTTTACTGGCGCTGAAGCAGGGCCAGGAGCTGATGTCTCATTTAATGCCGTTACGGTAATTTTTATCTGATTGATCCCATTCGCTACGACCCATGAATTGCTGGTGACAATCGTCGATGTATCCGGAAGATGTGCAGTAGCTGTTCCAGCCAGTAACAACAAACTGATAATTACGAAAATATCCACTTTTACTCTCATACCAATAACTCTAGAAGAAGTTATTAATAAATTAAAGTATATAAACATTCTTGTTTAAAAAATCCCCAATTTTTGTTTGAATATTAAAATTTCAAATAAATGAAAGGAAAAAACGTGTATGGGTTTCAATTCCCTGACAATTACGGAAATGATTCTGTCTCATGAAGAATATTTAAATTGATTCCTTGCTATATTTTTCGCTATGCCAACACATGAGAATGTAATGGAAGCATTTGCCGGTGAATCCCAGGCAAACCGAAAATATCAGGCTTTTTCTGAAAAAGCTGCAGCTGATGGATTCAACAGCGTTGCCACGTTATACAAAGCAGCTTTTGAAGCGGAGGCAATTCATGCAAAGAAATTCCTCAAGGTTCTTGCAGTGATCGGATCAACAGAAAAGAATCTCGAAGCAAGCATCGCCGGTGAGACGCATGAATATACCGAGATGTATCCCGATTTCATCAAAATTGCCGAATCCGAAAAGAAGACGGATGCTGTCCTTGCATTCACCTATGCGATGAAAGCTGAAGAAGTTCATGCAAAACTCTACAGGAAAGCACTGGAAGCGGTAAAATCCGGAAAAGATATGGGAAGGGAAAAAATTTTCCTCTGTCCGGTCTGTGGTAATATTGAGGTTGCCAAACCTCCGGAAAAATGTCCGATTTGCGGAGTTTTTGGAAAACAGTTCCGGGAAATTACCCTGTAATTTTTTTTTAACCTGTCATATCACGTTTCTTTCTTGAATTTATTATTTTTTATCCTGTTTTTACGAAAGTGCAGCCAGATCATGACGACGATGATTGCAATAAGTGTCACCCATGAGGCAGAGTAAATGACAATAATAGGATAATTCAGTATCGTTCGGGGAGGAATTACCGGGGTTCTGGGGGTAACACTTTCAAACTGGATTGCAACCTGGGCGGGGAACCTTCCTATGCCGTCGAAATATCTGATAAGCACAGATGCATTACCCGATGGTATAACACCCTTTACCGGAGCATTGTTGGTGTTCGGGAATGCGATGGAGCGGGTTATCCTCTCTTTTTGATCAGAAAGCTCAATATACCAGGCATCCGGGTATGAAACTGAATATAAGTCCCGGGCTTTCACAACGAGTGTTGAGCCGGGTGGCAGGGCAACGTCCCAGGTAGCGTTCTCAGTCTGATTGGGGAAAGAAAGAATCCGCGTAACCACTTCATTTGCACCGAGATTAACCAGACCGGATGTTTCTGCGCAGGAAGACAACGTCCGGTTCCGGATTAAAATCTCACCGGGAGGTGCGGTCGGCTCCTGAGAGCAACGGAACCTGTCATCCATTGCCTGCCCATAGGTTAATGCAACGGGATAAATCCTAATTTCGTCAAGGCCGCCATGGAAATACAGCGGGCAGTTTTGATCGGTTCTGTTATAGAATCCCGCGTCAGCACCTGCTGTAACATAATTATTGTACTGATAGTGGATCACACCAGTTGCATTCAACCGGTTCCGGAGTATACCATCCAGATAGACCTTCAGGCTATGTCCATCATATGTTCCCGTCACCTGGTGCCACTGGTTCAGCTGGATACTTTCATGCTGTATGGGTATGGACACATCCCCGAATCTTTCGAGATTTATCGTCCACCAGAGATCCTCACCGTCATCAAATGCCAGCCGGTATCCTCCATCCTCATATGTTGATAGTAAAACCTGTGGTTTATATGAGTCCGAATAAAACCATAACGAAACAGTAATTTCCGTTACCGGGTGATTCTGTGAGCTGAATGGGATTTCAATGTAATTATTAATCCCGTTAAAAAACGCAGCCCGCCCGCAACCACCATTTTCAAACCTTGATACCCCATACATGGTTCCTGTGTTACCATTACCTGATGAATCAATTGCATAAATACCGCTGCCCTCATTAAAGTTTAAATACACCCCGGGCTCAGGAACCGGGTATATATTGTCAGTGAAAGCATAAGCTCCGCTTACGAAACAAAGCAGCACCAGACAAAACAGAGAAAACTTTTTCGCACTCAAAGTTCCAGGCTTGATGCTCATACTATCGTATCAAAGGTGTATTGGGGCTTGTCCAAAAAGAAAGTTGCTATGGTTAAGCTAAAAAAAATTCATGTTTTCTCAGGGTCAATATATTTATAAGAATCCACACCCTTTTCGAAATGATGAGAAAAGTCTCCGTCTATTCAACCAAAAATTGTCCATATTGCCGGATGACTAAGGCGTTTCTGGAAAAACACGGGGTTCCTTATGAGAGCATAGATGTTGGCGAAGACAGTGATGCTGCAAAACATATGATTGAACTCTCTGGTCAGCGTGGTGTCCCTGTAATTGTTGTCGACACTGATGTGATAATCGGTTTTGATTCGCAGAAGTTAAATGAGCTTTTCGGAGAAGGTGTATCCGGTGAAGTTTTCGATGTCCTGATTGTTGGTGCAGGACCGGCAGGACTTACCGCAGGTGTTTACTGTGCCAGAAAAATGTTGAATACGGTTATTATCAGTGAAAATATTGGCGGTCAGGCATTGGAATCCTGGGCAATTGAAAATTACATGGGCTACAGGATGATAACCGGTGAAGATCTGATGAAAAAATTCGAAGAACAGGTTCTTACACTTAATATGAAGCTTGAACTTGACCGGATAGTCAGTATCTCAAAAAAAGACGATATTTTTACCCTTACTACAATTTCGGAAAATACATATAAGGCAAAAACAGTAATTCTCGCTCAGGGGAACAGGCCGAAAAAACTTGGCGTGGCCAATGAGGAACAGTTTCTCGGACGTGGCCTGTCCATCTGTTCAACGTGTGATGGACCCTTATACCGGGGAAAACGGGTAGCTATTGTAGGTGGAGGCAATTCCGCACTGCAGACAGCTGTGGAAATGAGTGAAATTGCGCAATCAGTACGCCTTCTCGTGCGTAGCAGTATACGGGCAGATCCGGCATACGTGAAGATGCTTGAATCAAAAAAGAACATTGAAGTGCTGTTAAACACGCAGGTAACCGCCCTTCACGGGAATAAGTTCCTCTCTGCGATCACTATCAGGAATGAAAAAGGTGAAGAGCAGAAAATCGATCTTGACGGGATTTTTATTGAAATCGGCTGGTTGCCCAATACCGATATTCTCAACGGGTTTGTTTCGCTGAATGAGAAAAAGGAGATCATTGTAGATATTAACTGCCACACGAGCACTGAAGGGGTTTTTGCAGCCGGGGACGTCACATCAGTGAAAAGCAAGCAGATTATTATCGCTGCCGGAGACGGGGCAAAAGCAGCGCTTGAAGCTCATGAATATCTGCTAAAGTCTGCGTGACAATGATAAAATTCTGCATCATATTCTGCTGTAAATTAAAAAAGGTTAAATATTCCCCGAAAGAAAAAAGTCCTGGATTTTTGTCTTAATTGCCCGGAGGATCTGTCAAAGTACGCGTTTTCCTGTCTTTTTCCTTATATCCTTCAAGCAGTAAAGTTGTAATATTCTTCACCGGTTTATCAGTATGCCCGGCTATATGGAACTCACAAAAGGGGCAGGATGAGATGACAATATCTGCCCCGGTCTTTTTTATTTCCTCGCCCCTTCGTTCACCCAGCGCTGCCGCTTCCTCGGGCATTCCGGATTTCACTCCCCCGCCTGAACCGCAACAGATGGAAGGCATATCGATAAGATCCACTACCTGCCTGATCAGCTGACGGGGTTGATCGTAAATACCCTGCCCGCGAAGGAGGTGGCAGGGATCGTGATAGGTGGCCCTGACAGGCAGGCGTTCCGGAGGTTCAATACCGTATTTGGTGAGCACTTCATTGATATCCATCACAACAAAGGGTGTCTTGTAATCATTTTTCAGCGTTGAGCCGCAACCGGCGCACATGGTCATAACCGTATCAATGTGACGGTTCCAAAAAGCATCGATGTTGCGTTTTTTGAGAGTATCAAGGAAGGCAAGCTGGCCGGTACGGATAAGCGGCGAGCCGCAGCAGATCTGTTCTTTGGGAATAATGACCCGGATACCGTTGCGTCTCAGTACTTCGATTGCATCAAGCGCTGTTTTGGGCAGACGCATGTTATACATACAACCGATGAAGAATCCGACCGTTGCCTTCACCGGGCCTGTTGGTTCGATTACATCCGCGTTCATCAGTTCCATAAAGGTTGGTTCGATCCGAGTCACGGAACGCCCCGTTTCCTTTACAAGCGCTGCCACTTCCTGGTGCCGCGGGAGCGTGAGCCCTTTTTTGTTGGCAAAGTACCGGAGCTTCTCTATCGCCTTTCCTGGAATCTCGATCTCCTTTGGGCAGACCTTCCAGCAGGCCTGGCAGCTGGTGCATGTAAAGAGACCCTCCTGCACGGCAGCAGTTATCCGGTCATCGATGTTTCGCGGGTCAAGAGCGAGGCGCATTTCCTGACGCATAGCCGTGGGTCCGAGAAACTTTATGACATCCATTGCCGGGCAAACCGATACGCAGCAGAGGCACTCTATACAATCCCTGAGCGGTTTTATTGCATCGATATCAGATTTTTTAGGCATTTTTTGGGCATCAGATGGTTTCAGTGATGCAATCGTTTCAAGCGTGGGTACAAGATCCACAACAAGATCCTTTTTCACTGGCAGATTCAGGGGTTCGATGGTGATTTTGTCCCTCGCTTCTTCCATGCAGGCAAGTACAGGTTCTCTGTTTACTCGTACAGCACAGCTCCCGCATTGCCCCGAGCCGCAGCAGTACCTGTATGAAAGTGTCGGATCCAGTGTATCGTGAATGGCATGGAGGAGATGGAGAACGCGGGCCCCTTCATTTACCTCCACAGTATACTCCTCAAAATGAGCCTCTCTGTCCTTCTCTTTGTCGAAGCGGTATACTCTCGCTGTGATCTTTCTCATGCCAGACCCCCGATGTTCTCAATTCCCTCTCTGAAGGGAGACATAAACGTATGAAGGAAAGGCGAGTGTATTGCATCATGTGTCTGGTGAATATCGACCCGCAGATGCGCCCCCCGGGATTCTTTCCTGATCAGTGCACTCCTGCAGATAAGCGATGCGGTCAGGCACATATTCCGGACGATGCAGCATTCAGCAAGGTTCCTGAGAGATTCAGCCCTTATTGGGGCAAGAGACAGGTTATTGACGATTCTCAAAGTCTTATTAAGATCTGTTGCGTTCCGGAAGATCCCGGCACCCTGCCACATTGACTGCTGGAGCAGCGTCCGGACCCCGGCCGGATTCTCGCTTCCTGTAAGGAATGCATCAATATACGCAAGTTTCCGCTTAATCTGTTCACTATCCACTTTTTTTATCCGTTTTTCTGATTTTCCTGCAAATTCCCCGGCCCGTTTCCCAAAGACTTGCGTTTCGGCAAGGGCATTGCCTCCAAGTCTGTTCGCCCCGTGTACACCACCGGCAACCTCACCGCAGGCAAAAAGCCCGCTCAGTGTAGTACGGCACTCCGTCGTTATCCTCAGTCCTCCCATGATATGATGAGCTGTAGGGGCTACTTCCATCGGCTGATTCCGGATATCCACACCGAATTTTAAGAACTGCTCGAGCATCACCGGCAGCCGGGTCTCGATCTGCTCACGGGGAAGATGCGTGACATCGAGATATACACCGCCGTTCTTTGTTCCCCGTCCGGCCTGGATTTCCGTTGCTATCGCACGTGCCACGACGTCCCGGGTAGATAGTTCCATCCGTTCGGGATCGTACTGTTTCATGAACCGCTCGCAGATATTATTAAGCAGGAGGCCTCCTTCACCCCTCACTGCCTCTGTTACCAGTCTTCCCCGTGCATCGTAAGGGAACACTGCACCCGTCGGATGAAACTGGATCATCTCCATATCAATGAGTTCTGCACCAGCCCGGTAGCCGATTGCAAAACCATCCCCGGTTCCGCTCGATGAATTTGTGGAAATATCATATACTTTTGTGCCCCCGCCGGTTGCAAGCACCGTGCTGTCTGCCTTTAGCAATACAATATTGCCTTTCTCGTCCAGTGCTATTGCACCGATGACTGATTCACCATTTTTAAGCAAGTCGAGAACAGTAAATTCCTGCAGTGAGGAAACATTCGATGAATCCAGCCGTTCAACTAAGGTGGTCATCATCTCATGGCCGGTCCGGTCACCTGCATAACAGGTTCGCGGGAACTGCTGCCCTCCAAACGGGCGCTGGGCGACCTCATCGTTTTCCGTAAAATCAAAGACCGCACCCCACTTTATGAGATCGCCCATCCGCAACGGGGCTTCTTTAACAAGTATATTTACGAGTTCGGGATCATTGAGGTACGCCCCGCCTTTGAGCGTGTCCTCAAAATGGATCCCGCACGAGTCCTGTTCCCGGAGGACTGCATTATAGCCGCCCTCAGCCATGGTGGTACATCCACCTTTACCGACAATGGTCTTTGAAATAAGCACCGTGTCGCCATATTGTGATGCCTCTATGGCTGCCCTCACACCTGCACCACCGCTCCCGATTACCAGTACATGGCAATCCACCACCTCATCTGCAAGCATCTTATTATTTTGTGGATCGTATAGTTACATAAATAAATGGCACAGCCAAAGTGAGACAGAAATGAGATTATTAATGAAATTCGGCGGAACTTCGGTTGCTGATGCACAATGCATCAGACACGTCGCAGACATTTTGGAACAACATCACAGGCACGGAGACGAACTGGCAGTTGTGGTATCCGCACAGCGTGGTGTGACCGACCAGCTCATTGAAATCACCACCAGACTTCCAACAGCAAAAGATGATTCCGCCATCGCACCCCTGATCCAGGCACTGGGAACAAGACATATGACCACTCTTGAAGGTGTTGCACCTGATTATATTGCTGAAACAGGTGCAGTCATCGAGGAACGCCTCATCAGTCTCCAGAACATACTTTTTGCGGTGTATAACCTGCGGGAGCTTACCCCCCGTTCAAAGGATTACATCATCTCCTTTGGGGAACGCCTGCTCGCCCCTGTCCTGAGCACAGCTCTCCGCCAGCGGGGCATCCCTTCAACCGTACTGGATGGTTGTGATGCCGGCATACTGACAACCCCTCAACATGGTGAATCTACCGCACTCCTTGAAAGTGATGACAGGATAAAAAAACGGATGGGCCCCCTGCTCGAAAAAGAAATTCCAGTCATCATGGGATTTATGGGGTGTACCAGAGGCGGTATTGTGACAACCCTTGGCAGGAGCGGTTCGGATTACTCCGCATCAATTATTGGAGCAGGTATAGACGCGGATGAAATCTGGATCTGGACAGATGTAGACGGTATAATGACATGCGACCCAAGAGTAATCAACGATGCAAGGGTCATGCCTTCGCTGTCCTACAGTGAAGTGATGGAGCTCTCTTACTTTGGTGCAAAAGTAATGCACCCGCGTTCTATAGAACCTGCAATGCGGAAAAATATCCTTGTCCGGGTAAAAAATACCTTCAATCCCTCTCATCCCGGAACGGTAATTGTACGGAACGGGCAACAGGATAACCGGATTGTCAAAGCACTGACCTATATCGACAAAGTCGCTGCAATAAATATCAATGGAGCCCAGATGATTGGGAGACCTGGAGTAGCAAAAGCAATTTTCACTATACTTGCGGATCACGAAGTGAACGTGATGATGATATCGCAGGGATCATCAGAAGCCAATATCTCGCTTATCGTTGATGAAGCGCACCTCAATACTGCTGTACATGCTCTTTCAGATCTGGTAAAGCAGGGGATCGTGCGGGAAGTCACTCACAATCATGATGTGTGTGCCGTTGCCGTTGTCGGTGCCGGTATGGCCGGTGCACCGGGTACCGGGGGCAGGATCTTCACAGCACTTGGAAAAAACCGCGTTAATGTGATGATGATATCGCAGGGATCATCCGAGGCCAATATCTCCTTTGTCGTGAGTCAGCAGGATGGCCCAAGGGCGGTTCGCGTGCTCCACGACGAATTCAGGTTAGCGGAGGAGTCCGATGAATAGCACCACGTACCGTGAGGCGGGAGTTGACATTGATCTCGAAGCAACAGCTATCAGGGCTCTGATAAAAAACCTGACTTACAAAAGGAAAGGCAGTTTCAGGATGGTTGGCGGTGTTGGTCACTATGCCGGACTCATCGATTTTGGTGAGATGGTACTCGCTCTGACCACAGATGGTGTAGGGACAAAAATGCTGGTCGCTGATCATATGCAGGACTGGAGCACGGTAGGTATAGACTGCATTGCGATGAACGTTAATGATCTCTATGTGATGAATGTGGAACCTGTCGCGTTCGTGGACTACATCGCTACTGACAAACTCTCCATCGATAAGATGGCGCAGATTGGCATCGGATTAAATGAAGGAGCCCGCCAGGCAAACATTGATATCGTTGGTGGCGAGACAGCATCGCTGCGTGGTCTTGTCAATGGTCTTGACCTTGCAGGCACCTGTCTCGGGATACAGAAAAAGGACAAAATAATCACCGGCAATTCAATACAACCCGGTGATAAAATCATCGGGGTGCCCTCAACCGGAGTCCACAGCAACGGGCTTTCACTTGCGCGGACGGTAGTAGAAAAATACGCGGATTACAATGAAAGACTGAAGAACGGAAGGACACTTGGTGAAGAACTCCTCACCCCAACAAGGATCTACTATGAAAGCCTGCAGGTAGCATCGGCATGCACAGTGCACGGGATGTGCCATATTACAGGAGGGGGGCTGCTCAACTTCAGGCGGCTTAGCCGGTATGGGTTCCTGATCGATACACCAATTACACCCCCGGAAATCTTCTCATGGATCCAGAAGACGGGAGATATCTCTCAAATGGAGATGTACCGTACATTCAACATGGGAATGGGATATGCATACGTGGTACCAACCGAAAGTGTTGCAGGTGTGCAGAACATTGTCAGAGGGGCAAAAACCGTGGGTGAAATTACCGAGGAACCTGGAACATGGCTCCCGGATATTGAAATTACGTAAAATTAATGGCTATTGTTCTTGATCTATGAAATAAACGCTCTTTTGGGCTTTGTCTGCAATGATGGCACTGTTGCCACACCGATCTTCGAGTATGAGTGTTATGGGGACTGTCCCATTTTTCACGCCGGCAATTTCCCCCAGAAGTTTCTGTGCATTTCCCCTTTCCGTATCATCACCCCAGAGCAAAGCTCCCTTAAGAATACGTTCGACACGATCAAGGACGCCTTCAATATTTGACACAAAACCCTGGCATGCCGGACCAGGATCTATTCGTACACCCAGCTCCGGAATTTCAAGGCTTGCGCTCATGCTCCGGATTACACGAATCGCAAGATCTTCTTCTCGTTCAACCTTCAGCTCGTACCGGACAGGTTCTTTATCCCTTAAAAGCTGGGTATCGACATATTTGTATCCGCATGAACTGCAGATGGCAGAAACGATCAGAAGATCGGAAAAATAAGGGATATTTTCTGTCTGGTAAATATATTCGATTTCAGTATTGCAACAAGGACAAGGACCCAAAACGCCAGTTCGCAACTTTATGCTCCACCTATCTTGTCGCGGGAAATTTTTACCGACATAGGAGTGAGCACGACATACCGCTGGTCTCCAAGACCAATAATGTCCCCGTTAACATCCTTTGCCACTTCTTTTAAGTCTTTTAAAACCCGCTCATAGGATATCTTATCCATTTTTAACCGGGAAATATCGACAATCACAATATTTCCGCTGTAAACCTCATCCTTGACACGAGGGGTGTCCTTGAGATCATTGATGGTAGCAATCTTAACGAGCAGTGCCGGGGCAGAACTTCCATGCTCTTCATATGATGCAAGGTCAAGCTCCATGTAATCATCGTCCGAATGTGCGGAACTCTTTCCAAGAAGGGTGTCAATGATTTTAACCATAAAAAAACTGTATGGTGAAACTTATTTAATAGTATCTATTTTGAAAGCATCTTTCAGGTTTTTTTTCCATTAAATAGAGAAAAAGACTGGTTTTTCGCATAATCGATTCAGGCCCTTCAGAGTTAGATTTCCAGGTTCCATATCTCATCGCTGACGTGATGAAAATTTTTACACATCTTACCTGAACAACTGGCACGCATATCCGGCGCGTCAAACAGCGCTATTCCGATCGCAAGAGGTTTTCCATGCCGCTCATCAACGATCTGGACCGGTCCCTGGGCCTTTATGTCATCAGTAATTGACACGATGCCCGGCCGCATGATATCAGCCCCGTTGACTACATATGGTATTGCACCTGCATCCACCACCACCCTGCGTTCAGGAAAGGGGAATTGTATTGCACCTTTTAAGGTAGGGAATACCCAGTTACCGGTATCCATCAGGAATGGTTTTTTGTTAACCATGAACAATGAAAAATCGGCGTTGGTCTCAAGCACTTCAATCATATCCGTATAAAAAAATTTTGCTGAACTCCCTATCTGGTCAGAAAGCCGGGCTAAAAGATCCTGCGCCTGGCTTTTCCGGATGGTATGACGTTTTTTTACGACAATTTTTTTCATCATTACAATTCCTACATTCATATTTACCGCTTGAAAAAAATTTGCATGGTAAAATTATGGATATGTACAACATATGATGGAACTGCCATGCTATCTCAAAAAGATCAGAAAAATTATTGGCTCATCCAGATCTACGGTATGTTTAAGTAAACAGCTCACACACATATATTACTCCAGAGCGATGGTAACAGGGTATTATTATGACCAAAAGGCCGTTGGATATTTTGGATCAGGTGCTGAATCGTCAGCCCGTTATTGTATCTCTCAAAGGCGGGAGAGAAATCAGGGGCATTCTCCAGGGATATGATGTTCATATGAACCTCGTGCTTGATAAGGCGGAGGAAGTGGAGAAAGGACAGGTTCAGAAGGTAGGCACGCTCATCGTCCGTGGGGATAATGTAATCTATATCTCCCCGTCACTGGAACAATAAGGTGAAGTAACATGTCAAAAGGCACTCCATCAATGGGAAAAATGAACAAATTTACCCATGTCGCCTGCAGGCGATGTGGAAAAATTTCATTTCACGCCCAGAAAAAACAATGTTCTGCCTGCGGTTTTGGAAGAAGCTCCAAAATGCGCAGCTACAAGTGGACCACAAAGAGACCAAAAATTCCAACGCATTAGAGTTGCATCATGTGTGGTATCGTTGGCATCGTCGATGCTGGCGGTGTATCCATCCAGCTTTATTACTCCCTGTACGCCCTCCAGCACCGGGGCCAGGAAAGCGCCGGGATTTCTACTTATGATGGCACAAACCTCCAGAAATTTAAGGGACAGGGGCTTGTAGCCGATGTTTTTTCCCCCTCTGTTTTAAACGACCTGAAAGGTAACACCGGGATCGGACATGTCCGTTATCCGACGACCGGGTCAAACCTGCCTGAGAATATCCAGCCCCTCAATTTCCAGTTTAAGGATCATTTTATCTCAATTGTCCATAATGGAAACCTTGTAAACACTGCTGAACTCAGAGCTGAATATGAGCAGGCAGGCCAAATCTTCACAACGACGACTGACACGGAGATCATAGCAAAGATCCTTATTGACGATATTGGTAATACCGGATGTGTTGAGGATGCTGTTAACCGCTGCATGCGGAAACTCAGGGGATCTTATTCCGTCGTGATGATGATTGACGGAATCATCTATGCCTTCCGGGACCCGTTGGGAATAAAGCCGTTCTGCATAGGTAAGACGGATCACGGGTACATGGTTGCATCCGAAAGCGTGGCTGTTGATGCCCTGAACGGAAAATTCATGCGGGACGTACGTCCCGGGGAACTCATCAGAATTGATGCTGATGGTATTAAGTGCAACCAGGTAGCTATTGCAGGCAAGCGTGCGCACTGCATCTTTGAATACATATATTTTGCGCGTGCTGACGCAGTCATTGATGGAGTCCTTGTCTATGATGTCCGGCGGACAATCGGGCAAAAACTCTATGAAGAGAATCCTGTTGCTGCAGATTCAGTCTGTTCTGTTCCCGATTCAGGGACAGCTTATGCTATCGGATACGCGGAACGTTCAAAGATCCCGTTTGTTGAGTCAATGATGAAGAACCGGTATATGGGACGCACGTTCATCATGCCGACTCAGAAGGAGCGCGAAAAAGCGGTAAGAATAAAACTCAATCCTATCCCTGCACACTTAAAGGATAAGTCCGTGGTACTTGTCGATGATAGTATTGTGCGGGGAACCACTTCGCGCAGAATTATCACCATGATGCGGGAAGCAGGTGCACGGGAGATCCACATGCGTATCGGTTCACCGGCAATCAAAGCTCCCTGCTACCTGGGTGTTGATATGCCCACAAGAGAAGAGCTGATCGCGAGCAACAGGATCGAGGAAGAGGTAAGGCACAGTATTACTGCTACAACTCTCCATCATGTCTCACTGTCTGCGCTGGTTGACGCAATTGGATTTGACCGGGAAAATCTTTGCATGGGTTGTCTAACGGGGTGCTATCCTCTCCAGATCGAAGGTGAGAAAGCAAAGATGCGTCAGGTTGATTTTATTGATGGGACCTACCAGTCCAAGCTCGTATCGTTTGATGACGGAAGCACCTGAACCACCTTCATGATTCTTTTATTTAACAAAAACAAGAACTCTTACGGATCACACGTGAAATATTTTTTTGTTTCTCATGAGCAAAAAGTAAAGTATCCAGGAGCGATTTTTCATTCCGGCATAAGCAGGAATTCATGATGGAACATATAAAAAAGGCATTCAATGCTATTGCAACAGAATACGATTCCCAGCGCGAACATATCATCCCTGAGATGCGGTTGTTTTATGGTGCTGCAATCTGGGCTGCGGAAAGCCGGACCAATGAGCCGGCAATCCTTGACATAGGGGCAGGGACGGGTTTGTTGAGTGCACTACTGCTCCAGAAATTCCCTGATGCACACCTGGCCCTGCTGGATATTTCCGAGAATATGCTGGAGGTTGCACGGCAGCGGTTTTCCGGTCAGGAAAATATCCGGTATATTGTCAGTGATTACAGCAGGTCAGAGTTAATCGGGCAGTATGATATTATCTGTTCCGCACTCTCGATTCATCACCTTGCCCCTGAAGACAAACAACAGCTCTTTGGAAGAATTTTTTCTGCTCTGAAGAGAGGTGGCCTGTTTATCAATGCAGATCAGGCTGATGGGGAGACTGAGTATTTCCGTCACAGATATATGGATTACTGGAACGATTTTCTCCAAAACGGCCCGCTGAACAAAGAAAAACATGCGGAAATCATCAGGCGACGCGATACTCTTGACCGGAACAATACACTATCAGAACAGCTCCGGTGGCTGAATGTCTGCGGATTTTCCGATGTCGATTTGGTTTACAAAAACAGGACATTCATAGTTACTGTTGCACGAAAAGGATAACCGGACAGATCCGTTCCGGAAGGATGCATACCTGCAATTCTTTACGGCCCGGGAATAAGGCACTTAAGATACCGGTAGTGTTTCGTTGATATAACGCATCAGTCAGGGCGCCGAACTCCTTGTGTTATTGACACGATTGAGTGCTCGTAGTACATACCCGTCATGTCGCTCTGGCAACTCTTTCGGATTATATAATTCCATACAAGCTCGGCACCGGTACAAAAAATATTCAACTACCAGATGCCGGACTCCCAAACAGAAAATGTGTAAAAGAATCAGTAGCGAGGGATGGATTTGAACCATCGATCTACGGGTTATGAGCCCGTCGGGATATCCTGACTACCCTACCTCGCTCCTTTATCAGGCGTATAATATTGTCGGCGAGCGCAGATATAGTTTACTCAGTTTTTCAGAATATACTGCATGTTGGGGAGATTTAATTACTCTGGTTCCCACAGTGAGTTATGGATGATGAGATTGGCCGGATCCGGGAAAAACGGATGCAGGAGCTTAAAGAAAAAATGAAGCACGCTACAAAGGCAGATGTGATTCATGTTGATGAGATGCATTTTCAGGAGTTCATCAGGACGCATCCATTTGTGGTTCTGGATTTCTGGGCGGAATGGTGCGCTCCGTGCCGCAGGGTTGGACTTGTGATCGAAGAACTGTCGAAAGAATTTTCCGGAAAAGTAACATTCGGTAAATGCAACACAGATGACAACCGCCACCTCGCAATGCAGTTCAATATTACAGCAATACCTTCAATCATGCTCTTTTCTCAGGGTCAGCTGGTGGACCGGATTATCGGGGCTTATCCAAAAGAAGCAATCCGGGAAAAAATTTTGAGAAAATTTAACCTGAAATAATTATCAGGAAATCATCCGGGAAATTTCATAAAATTAGAATCCTTATTTCAGGGCATTGAGTTTTGCTGCCATAATGAAATCATTTACTGTTAATCCGCCAGCAGGATACGTATAATAGGAAATCTCAACAAATTTTGTTTCTTTCATACAGATATCCGGAATATGTCCTTCCTGTGAAGACAGAGCCATCACCTCGATAAAAAACTCAACGCACCGGTCGCTGCCATCAAGCTCAAACATCCTGGTCAGGTGACCGTTGTCGAGTGACCATCCGGGCACTTCACCAAGGAGATCAAATATCTCCTTACGCGTTAATGGAGGAGAACCCATTCGGTATGTGGTGCATCTTCTCTCTGCGAGATCCATGGTAATCTCTCGTTTTTCAGAACAAAAAAATGTATCTAATGAGCAATTGGCAGTATTTCCCTCCTGATGGTATTCACGCCCATTTGATGAATTATTCTTCAGTTGCGGCAGATCCGGATGATTTCTGCCTGCGGGAATGCCACTGCACGATCGCATAACTAAAAAAAAGACCCGGAAAGACCATAATGCGCCAGAGACTACGTTTTATGAGAAAACGTGTCATCCGTATTTTCAAGTCTCCATGAATCTCTCCAGCAGGTGCTTGCCCAAAGACTTGAATGGACCGAGCTCCGTGAGGTGCAGGAGCGGACTTATTCAGCAGTTGTAACCGGGAATGATGTGCTGGTTATTGCACCAACTGCAGGGGGAAAGTCAGAGGCAGCGCTGATTCCTGTCATAGATGATATCTTAAAGAATGGGAGAATGGGGGTAACCTGTCTCTACATTTCTCCCTTGAAGGCGCTTATCAACGATCAGGAAGATCGATTCGGCGCTTTTTGCATTCCGACCTCACTTTCTGTGATGAAATGGCACGGTGACGTACCCAAGGGCGATCGCTCCTGGAAGGATGGAGAACCGCCACACTTTCTTATGATTACACCTGAGTCGCTTGAGGTGCTCCTTCAGGAAAAAAAATTATCTTCAGATCTCCGGCGCGTCAGGACCATAATCATTGATGAACTCCATGCATTTGTCGAGTCTGACAGGGGTGTACACCTTAAAGTTCTCCTTGACCGGATGGACCGTCTTACGAAAAGACCTGTCCAAAGGATAGGATTATCAGCGACAGTGGGAAATCCTGAAGAAGTGCTGGCGTGGCTCTCCGATGGCCGCAAAAGGGGAGAGCTCGTTGTAGTCCAAAACACTCCCAAAGAGAAACAGTTCCAGTTTATAGTAAATGCTGAAGAAAAAGACCGTATCAATGCACTGGTACGGATCGTTGACGGAAAGAAGGCACTTGTTTTTGTCAACAGCAGAGGTGTCGCAGAAAAACTCATGAAGGAAAGTGCCGGCAGGATCCGGAATCTTCACATCCATCACTCATCTCTCTCGCCAGCGACGCGGAAAACATCAGAGGAGGCCTTCTCATCGACGGAAGGCGCCTGCATCATCTGTACAAGCACGCTTGAACTTGGTATTGATATCGGTGACCTTGATGTGGTTGTACAGGTGGGTCCACCAAATTCTGTTTCTTCATTTCTCCAGCGTATGGGAAGGAGTGGCCGGCGTGGGAAATCCGCCTTTGTTGCCTGGGTGCTCCAGAATCCGTGTGAGCTGCTTTGCAGCCTTGCGATCCTGGAATGTGCAATCCAGAAAGAAGTTGAAAATCTCATCTCCCCCAAAAAACCTTACAATGTATTACTCCAGCAGATTTTCCTGTATATGTACAACCATTCCCGGGCGAGCCGCAGACAGCTTGCAGCATCGTTACTCTCTCATCCCGTCTTCAGCAGCATAGAGCCAGAAATTTTTGAACAGATTATTACCCATCTCATTGCATCCGGGTATGTCACCACCGATGGTGAGATGGTTATGCTGGGAACAGAAGCTGAGCGGATGTTCGGGCATTCGAACTGGAAGGAGCTCTATTCAGTGATCAGTGGAGGTGGGGAATACAGAGCTGTGACTCCTGAAGGTGAGGTGGTAGGTAAGCTTGATGCCCGGTTCGTTAACAGCAGGAACTCAGAAGAGATCTCACTGGGTGGACGCAACTGGTCAATGGTGAAGTGCGATGAAGGGCACAATCTTGTTGTTGTGATTCCAGGCGGATCGGATTCATCCCGCATCTTCTGGACAAGTGCCGGTGAAAGCGGTTTTTCGCCACTTGTATGCCGGAGGATTCAGAAGATATGTGCCCGTGGTGGATCGGTATTACCTCTTGGTGAACATGAACAGGAGATATTGCAAAATGTGCTCGTACGGGTTCCCGAAGAGATAAATGAGGACGGGCTATACGTGATTGAACAATCCGGGAAAAAAGGTGTTGAGGTTCTCATATTCTCTTTTTCCGGTAGCAGGTTTAACCGGTTGCTGACGCTCCTGCTTCAGGATCGACTTGGTGGCAGGGCTCAGGTACGATACAATGATTTTATTGTTAAAGTAATGCATGCAGGAAAAGAAGGTACAGGGCAACGAGTCACGCGCGTCATTCAAGAAATCCAGAAAATGGGAAAGGACGAAATAGGATCTATCCTCCCTGTGCCCCAGGCGCATGGCTGGAAATTTGCATGTGCACTGCCACCAGAGCTGCTTTCTGATCTGACCCTGTCTGCCTATTATCATGCAGAGGAGTTCATGAGCGATATGAAAAGCAGACAGGTGTTATTCCTCAAAGAAGTGATCCCGCAGTGAAATGCGATATAAGAAATCAGGTGCACGGGACTTGCCTGGAAGATACATCATATTATTATACGGGAAACAGTGGAAATAAATCTATGAAAAATGGTTACATTCTTCTCGCTATTACCGTTGTGCTGCTTATGGTGTGTGGGTGTACCCAGTCACCCACAACTATTCAGCCGACGGCAACTGTACCTGTTACCCAACAAACGACACAACAGATGACGGTAACAACTATTCCAGCTCTGCAAACACCTGCTTCTGTATCCGACAATACCATCCGGATCAAAAATTTCGCTTTTGATCCTGCAAGTATTACGGTGAAGGCCGGTTCAACTGTTCGCTGGGTGAACCAGGATTCAGTTCCGCATAAACTTCAATTTACTGATACAAGTTTTTCAACACAGATCCTTGGTGCAAGTCAATCTGAGAGTCACAAGTTCGTACAGCCAGGAGTGTATGACTATATTTGTTCAATTCACCCTCAAATGAAAGGAACCGTAATTGTTGAATGATGAGCCTCTCAAACAAATAATCTCCTTTAAACCGTAGAATATTCTGATGCTTCACAACGAAAAACAAGCTTTGAGTATGTTAAATGAGAGAAAAAGTCTGAATTTAAAAATTATAACCCGGCGACCCGGAAAAACGCACCAATCAGGATACCGAACATGGATGTGGATGCCGACAACATCCCCAAAATAATATATCCGACTATCACACCGATTTTTATTGGCATATAGGTGCGGTTCAGATGAAGCCTTCGGATCTCACGAAATGATTTTGTATCGGCCGAAACCTGTGGCTTATTTCTCTTTATCCGGATCATGTTCATTCACCATATATGACGATATTTTAATTCAAATTTCCGGTACCGCCAGCTCATAAATTATTTGAGCTGACGAACCTCAGCAACTAATGATATGAATATGTACTATTTATAATTTTATTTTTTTTTAAAAATAAAAAAAATCTTTAAAATCATTTTTTTGACAAATTAGCGCGAAATTTCACATATTTTTTCAATTGTAATGTAAAAAATTTGTTATATGCTCCAATATTCCGTAATCTTGATAATTTCCCTGTAAAGAAAAAAACGCCGAGGGGGAGATTTGAACTCCCGAGGCGCGAAGCGCCAGTAGCTTTCGAGGCTACCGCCTTCCCGGGCTAGACTACCTCGGCAACCGGTTCTGATATTTTTTCATCAATTGTTCTAATACTTATCTGATTTCCGTTTATTGTACCTGCTCATTTTATAGAAATTGTACTGCTGATAGCAGGAAGTCCTGTGATTACCGGTCTTACAATCAGGAATATGTGTCGAACCTCAGAAGAACACAAAAAAACCGGAGTGAGGGGGTTTTAACCTGACCCTCTTCATATCACTATTGAATTTTACTAGAATGCTGCAGGAGCGCCGCTGGGTCCTGGCGATTTTGACTGGGTGACCATCATGTCATCCACGCGGATGAGCATGATTGCTGTTTCCGATGCACTCTGGATTGACTGGCGTTTCGATCTCAGGGGTTCAAGTACCCCTTCTGTGAGCATGTCTACGATTTTGCCATTGTATACATTCAATCCTGCGTTCTTCTTCCCCTTTGAATGCGCATTCTTGAGTTCGACAAGCTTGTCGATGGGATTGTATCCCGAGTTCTCTGCAAGAGTGCGGGGAATTGATTCGAACGCTGATGCATATGCTTCAATGGCAAGCTGGACACGTCCCCCAACCGTTGAAGCGTAATCCCGGATTTTCATGAGGAGTTCTGTCTCGACTGCACCCCCACCAACCACATACGTGCCATCTTCCATGGCGTCCATGACCACTCGGGTTCCGTCATTTACGGCGCGTTCGAGTTCGTCAAGGAGATAATCACTTGAGCCGCGGAGCAGGATTGTAATTGACTTGGGGTTCTTGCACCCGGAGATTCGTGTGATATTACCCTCGGTATCCTCCTCTACAAGATCTGCTGATCCGAGATCCTTTGCCGTGAGTGTATCCGGTTTGTTCACAATATTCGCATGAAGTGACCGTGCAGCATATTTCATATCGCTTTCCGGTATATCCTCAATGGCAAAAATTCCATTCTTGGCAAGATAGAACTGGACCGGATCCGCGATGCCCTTCTGGCACAGAAGAACATTCGCACCGCTCGCGATAATTGCATCGGCAAGTTTTTTGAGTGTATTGCGTTCCTGCTCGGAAAAGGCATTAATCTGCTCAGCACTTGTGATCTTGATCTTCGCTTTAACCTGGGTTTTTGTGATCTCGAGCGGGGTTGCAATTAATGCGATTTTTGCTTTTGTAACCTTTTTGGGCATGCCCTCACTGATGCGTTTCTTATCAATGACAATACCACGGATTAGCTCTGCATCATCCATCGCCTTCCCTTTCTGCTTCTTGATCATTACGTCATCATCATTGACATTGATCTTTCCATTGGTTTTTTCGGCAACTGCCATCACGGCGTCAACAATAATTCCGTCAAGTTTGGTTTTTACGGATTCAATCGACTTGCCGGTTATGGAAGTGTCCACGATTTTAAAGAGTGTTTTCCGATCGGTAGGTTCAACTTTGAGCGAGAGACCGTTCACAATCTCGAGTGATTTCTCCATACCCATACGATATCCCTGAGCGATCACAGTTGGATGAATCCCCTGTTCAAGCATTACCTCAGCCTGCTCCATGAGCGCACCAACAATAACAACAGCGGTCGTTGTCCCGTCGCCGACCTCATCATCCTGAGTCCGGGCGACTTCGATGACCATTTTTGCACCCGGGTGCTGAACGGCAATTTCTCCCAGGATAGTTGCACCATCGTTGGTGATTACAATGTCACCAGTTGAATCGACAAGCATTTTGTCCATTCCACGTGGACCAAGTGTTGACTTGACAGCACCGGCAATCGCCTTTGCTGCAGCAATATTCGAGCGCTGGGCCTCTTTCCCGTAATTACGCTCCACATTTTCTTTTAAAATGATAATTGGTTGTCCAGATTGCATAATGGATCCTCCGATGATGTAAAAGGTGGAATTGAACTTCTATATAAACATTTTTGTGTTGGCTCCGGAAAAAAATTTGATCAGTCAATGCGGGATATTTTGAAGAGCGAATAGACTGGCACACCTTCAATATCTTTGATACCGCGCTTATCGAATATTACCCAGATGGCAACCGGTATCGCATTGTGTTTTTTAAGATATTTCACTACTTCCCGCATGGTATTGCCTGATGTAATAGTATCGTCTACAATGATACAACGCTCCCTGCCGATTGCGGCAAAATTCCCGCTGATTGATCCCATCGGGCGCTCACTCTGGTTCTGTTTGGCCGGATGATAGATTGCAAGTTTTGCGGCTTCCTGCACTGCAATGATGGTTGCAAGAGGGATGCCTGAAAGGGCAATACCTACAATGACTCCGGCAGCTTGTGATGATGCGTTTTCATCAGACTGGTCTCCATAGTATCTTTGAAGGAGCATCATCGCCGTTTCTTCAAGCATCGGCGCGCGGCTGCTGACTGCGGTCCAGTCTATGTGAACATCTTTCGGGGCATTTGTCCCTTTGCCCTGCGTGAGAAGCCACGTTACGGTTTCCATGGAAAGGGATAGTTCATCAGCAATCTGACCTGGACTATGCCCCTCAGCGAGGAGCATTTTTGCTCTGCCAATCAGATCGTCAAGGGAAGACATGGGAAAAAGATTCGCCGGTATCTATTTAAGTTTTCTTTTAATTACCGAACCGCATATGAGACATTCCCCGTCATGGTCGAAATATCTGCCGCAGCCACTGCACCGGTATTTCCAGATGACAAATCCGGGCTTTTTCTGCAGCATTGGGATTGTTTTGATCCCAAGTGCGTGAGCTATATTCCCGATGGCAAAATCATCGGTATAAACTGCTGCATCAAGATCAAGGGAAAGGGCAAGAAGGTCGCAGTCGGTACCGGAGATTATATTGGAATCCCCTGTTTTTTTGGCCGCGGCTTTTACTTTTTTGGTGTTTTCCATTGAAGGTACGACCAGAGTGAGCCCTTGTGCGCACAGCACATCAAACCGGCATTTTGAACGCAGATCTTTGAGCTCATCAGCAACAGACTGTGTCGTATAAAGATCCCCGTCAACTGCCAAATCATAAAAAAAGAACGATGTGTCAAGGATGTATCTCATACGGAAAACTCCATTGGAACATCGTGGCGTAAAGTTATGTGAAATCCAAACCTGCCAAGGAGCCAGCAAACCGTTTCAGCGTGGGATGTCAGGGTGCTTGTGGTAAAAGAGCCCCCAAAGAGAGCAAGCGGAACCAGCAGCTGATCCGATAGATGAATATCCACAGTGCCCGGGTTTTTGATCTCCATGAGCAGGGCGTTTGCCGCTCTCCTGCCAACCTCTTCAGCCGGTAAACCCCGTTTACCGAGTGCAATCCCTCCCTTCGCCCCCTTACAGACTGTGCAGGAACTCCCGGTGCTTGGCCCGGTTCGGCGGTCCAGGCTGATTGTGCAGGGTTCGCCAATCCCTGGACCGAGACGGGCATCTGCTGCGGATGCCTGCCGTTCCGCGACATGATCCGGGAGGTTGGATGAACAGGAAAATATGCAGCAGGAATGGTCTTTGTCCTCATCAGGTATGACGGGCGATATCTTTTTTTGATCCACCCTGACAGTCACCTCCCCTCCCCCCTCTGGAAAATAGCCCCTTTTATGGATATCCAGAGTTATTTTGGCACCTGAGGATCGCAGGACAGATCCAAAAACATGGTCAAGGTAGTCGATAGTCGGGCTCCTCAGTACCTCGGTCCCCCCAGTAATGTGAAGTATTCCGCCCGCGCCCAGCGCCACGGGAAGCCAGGCCTGTATGACGAGCGGGATGCTTCCGGCTGTGCCAACGGCCACAAAAACCTCGCGATATTTCAGTTCCTGCGGGAAAAATATAATTGTACCCGAACCCGGGAAGATGCCCCTGCACTCGGCATCGCAGGTACATGCAACTGCCTTTATGGCGGCAATATGCTGAGCTGCCAGCCCCTGATTGCGTCTTGCTTCCCTTATCCGGGTGATCGTTACAGGTTCATTGGTAATCGCAGATAGCGCCACGGCATTCCGGACGAGTTGTCCACCCCCCTCACCAAATGAACCGTCAATATTCAGCATCTTTTGAGTGCTGCTGCAATACTCGCTGCTGCGGATATCACGCTGCACCCCCGTTCGATTGTATCAGTGCATATAACGCCACGGATTCCTGCTGCCATAAGATGGATATACGCCCCTCCTGTAAGCACTCCATGTACACATGCAGCGAATACGTCTTTTGCACCCTGCTGGTAGAGCATTGATGATGCGGTGGCGATGGTCCCACCGGTCGAGATGATATCATCGACGATAACCACTGATCGTGCTTCAGCACATAATTGTTTTGGGGCCATCTTCACCTCAACTCCACTGAGACGTGTTTTTTCGAGATAATCAAAATCCCATCCGCCAGCAGAGGCAACATGTTCAGCGAATGTAAGTGCTCCGTCATCGGGAGCAAGGATCAGCGGATTACTAAGATTTAATGTTGTAATGAATGAACCGACATCATGTGCAAGTGAAATATTTATTGCGGGCACGTCAAAATAGTTGAGTACTTCTTTTTCATGGATATTGACCGTAATAATTTCTGAAACCCCTCTGCTGAGCACGTGTGCTACAGCTCGTGCACTGATGGGCTCTCCCTTCCTGAACCGCTTGTCCTGCCGGGCATATCCCATATACGGCAACACAAGCTGGTTATTGGAACTGTCACAGGCATCGATCAACAGGATTAACTGGACAAGTGAGTCATTATCCACCACACTTCCGACAATAATGGTCTCATCATCCAGTTCACCGGTAATCAGGTACTGCTCCCCGTCAGGAAAACGGGAATATTTTACGTCGACGACCGTGGTCTTGAGTGCCTTGGCAAGGCTGGTGGCAAGTATTTGGGATTTTTCAGTGCATATCACTTTCATGGTTTTCTTCCTAAACACGGTGTGGTGGTGTTTTTCTTCAGGGATTTATTGTAAATATTAGGTATTGTAGTTTTTCGCATGGATTTGTATTGGTCAACTGATCCTACAGGAAAACGGCTGTCCGTTGTAATCAGCTGAAAGTACTTAAACTATCATGAGACAATTTATATGAAAACTCCGGGAAAAAAGAGGTATATTCCGCAATGGAAATTTCTGAACAATCAACGCCGCAGAATGACGCAGCACAAACCGATGACACAACTCATGAAGTTGCACGTACCGAAAGTGTGATAGCAACATCATCCCAGATCGAAGTACCTGAGAAGCTCATTGATCAGGTAATTGGTCAGGAACACGGGGTCGAAGTCATAAAAAAGGCAGCAATCCAGCGCCGGCATGTCATGATGATTGGAAGCCCGGGAACGGGAAAGTCCATGCTGGCCAAGGGCATGGCCGAGATTTTACCCAAAGAAGAGCTTCAGGATATCCTTGCATATCCGAATTCTGATGATTCCAACAATCCTGTGATCAGAACGGTGACCGGGGGGCGGGGCAAGCAGATCGTTGCAGCCCATAAAGCAGAGGCAAAGAAAAAAATCCAGTTCCGGAATACCCTGCTTATGCTCCTTTTAATTGGTATCATCGGCTATGCATTCCTTACTTACCAGTGGCTTATGGGAATAATAGCCGCCGCATTTGTTTTTATGGCATTACGGTACACTACGCCACGGGAGGAAGCAATGGTGCCAAAACTCCTCGTTTCCAATGATACCAAAAATATCGCACCCTTTATAGACGGGACAGGATCTCATGCCGGGGCTCTGCTTGGGGATGTACGGCACGATCCCTTCCAGAGTGGTGGACTTGAAACCCCTGCACACGACCGGGTTGAAGTGGGGGCAATCCACCGGGCGCACGGCGGCGTGCTCTTCATTGATGAAATCAACACGCTGGACCCGCACTCACAACAGAACCTGCTCACTGCGCTCCAGGAAGGAGAGTTCCCCATTACCGGTCAGAGTGAACGCTCGAGCGGTGCGATGGTCAGAACCGAACCTGTTCCCTGCAAATTTGTGATGGTGGCTGCAGGAAATCTTGATGCCATCAAGGGAATGCACCCTGCACTCCGTTCCCGTATCCGCGGGTATGGGTACGAAGTATATATGGCGGAGAGTATGGAGGACAATGAGGAAAATCGCCGTAAATATGTTCGTTTTATCGCTCAGGAAGTGAAAAATGACGCGAAGATCCCACACTTCGACCAGAGTGCAATTGATGAAATTATCCGTGAAGCGAAGCGGCGGTCGAACCGGAAAGGGCACCTGACATTAAAATTACGTGATATGGGAGGACTGATCCGTGTTGCAGGGGATATTGCACGTCAGGAAAATGCCACCCTGACGACAGCAGTCCATGTAATAACTGCAAAGAAGACCGCACGATCGATTGAGGATCAGGTATCTGATGAAATTACCCAGCATCTCAGGGAATACGAGATGACCATTGTTGAAGGCACCCGGATAGGACGCGTAAACGGACTTGCAGTGACTGGCAATGACGCAGGTTCAGTCCTCCCGATAATGGCAGAGGTAACCCCGGCGCAAGGTGAGAGTGGCCAGATCATTGCCACCGGTGTCTCCGGAAAACGTCAGGAACCCTGGCTGAAAGACGAGGAATCGATTGCCCAGCAATCCATCAAGAATGTCAGTGCATTAATAAAAAAGTTCACGGGAAAAGATATCAAAAACATGGATGTCCATATCCAGTTTATTGGCACCTATGGTGCAGAAGGAGATTCTGCCTCGATCAGTATTGCTACTGCTGTAATCAGTGCAATTGAGGGAATTCCCATACGGCAGGATATCGCTATGACCGGCTCCCTCTCAGTCCGGGGAGACGTGCTTCCTGTCGGTGGAGTGACATATAAAATTGAAGCTGCGGCAAAAGCAGGTATCAAAACCATACTTATCCCCCGAATGAATATTGGAGATGTACTGATTGAAGAGCGGTACAAACCCCTTGTCACCATCCTGCCCATGGACACTATTAATGATGTCCTCAGGTACGCGCTTGTGCCTGAAAACGTTGAGGGTTTCCTCACCAAACTTAAAAAGATGGCAATGAGGTCAACAACAATAATTCCGGAACTCACTGCAATTAACCAGACGATGGCCTGAATGCGATGCCCGGAATACACTATTATGACCTGCGACATGTAACCGGGCAGGTCACTCTCATCGATATCGATAACGGTGTTGTGGAATCTGCAGGTACATCATTTTTCAATAAAGCTGTGATCAGAGTTCTGAGCAAAACCGGCTGGGGAGTACTCCAGATCGATAATTATACTCCCTGTACGGGAAAAAAATTCGAAGCAATTCTCGATGCTGCGTGCAGGCTTGCTAAAATCACCCAGGAACATGTGATCCTTGGGAAAGCTCCCCACGGAATTCTTCCCGTGCCGCCCATGAAAGAAGACCCCCGGGATGTGTGCATTGAAGAGAAATCCTCGCTCCTTTCGGGGATTGAGCAGGCAGCCCGGCATCCTCTTGTTGTAAACACGAGGGCTAATTTTATTGAAAAAATTGAAAATGTTCACTTTGTGGACAGTTCGGAAAATGAATATTTTTACGAGGTGTGTCGCTCCGGGTTTAATGTACTGGCAGTTGCTTCAAGGAACGGGAATGTCCAGATGGGATATGAGCGTGAGCATTCAATTCACGGTTTCAATCTCCGTCACAAGCAGTCCTGCGGAAAAAAAGCTGCTGAAATTGCAACAGCCCTCCTTGATGCCGGAGCTGCAAAAGCCGGAAAAATGCGGGCGGTACTTGACCCGGAATTAGCTGGTGTATTTGCCCACGAAGCGGTTGGCCATGCAAGTGAAGGTGATCTGGTTAATGAAGGAAACTCGGTTCTGAAGGGAAAAACCGGACAGAAAATCGGGAATGAGAACCTGACGATTATTGATGATCCCGGGATCCATGAATTCGGCTTTGATCCGGTCGATGCTGAAGGTGTAGCGGTTTGCCGTACAGAAATAATAAAGAAGGGCGTAATCAATGCATTTCTCCACAACCGCGAAACACTTTCATCTGTGGGGAATGGTATTGCCGGTCACGCCCGTGCCATGCCGGGTGAACCGCCACTTGTCCGGATGAGTAATACCTTCATTGAAGCCGGAGATTCGACTGAACATGAGATCTTTGAAGAATGCAGGAATGGAATCTTTCTCAAAGGTTCCCGTGGTGGTCAGGTCGATCCCGGGAGGGGGATATTCCAGTTCAATGCAGAATATGGTTATCTGATTGAAAACGGGGAGTGTACAACAATGGTCAGGGATGTTTCATTATCGGGTGAAATCCTCGTAACACTTCATAAAATAATCCTCTGTGGTAATGATCGTACCATGAGTCCCGGGTATTGCGGTAAAGGAGGCCAGAGCGTTCCGGTGAGCGACGGGGCACCCCATATACTCCTGTATGACGCGGTGGTGGGTGGCAGTGGCGTGGATTGATCAATTACTCAGCGAAGCGCAAAAATCAGTCGATGAAGCAGAGGTTTTTTTTGTAAAGGGAACCTCAGTCTCTGCCGATCTGAAACAAAGGAAGGTAAATCTTGCCACATTTTCGGAGGACTATGGTCTTGGCATCCGCACAATCCATAAGGGAAGGATAGGATCATCGAGCACCAACAACCCCGGGCAGTGGCGGGAATGCCTTTTGGCTGCAGTTGCAAGTGGAAAACTTGCAACTCCCCAGGAATGGAAAGGACTTCCTGACCCGGTACACCTTTCCCGAACCCCGCTCTCATTTGATGCTTCGATAAGCATTGAACCACAGGTAGTGATCGAGCTCATCGAAAAGATGCTTGAAGGAGCGGAGGAGCACCCGGCAGATGTTGCTGCCGGTTCGGCATCACTTTCTTCTGGCCGGGTGACACTGGCAAACAGCAACGGAGTCCGGTATACAAACAAATATACCGGTGTATCTCTCTCTCTGGAAGCGATTCATGGGCAGTCTACCGGCTACGAATTCGATCATTCCTGTTTCCTGGATAAAGTGGATCCGGTGTCTGTGGGAGAGAAGGCGACATTCTTTGCAATGGAATCAGATAATGGGAAAGAAATCGCCACCGGTGAATACGACGTACTCCTTTCACCGCTTGCTTATGGAGAACTTCTTGGGAATGTATTTACACCTGCACTGAGCGGAAGAAATGTGCACGCAGGACGGTCCCGGTTCGCACAATCCCTGGGTGAACCTGTTACCGATCTTCAGATTACCATGTATGATGACCCGCTTTTAAAAAAGGCAAATGGGAGTGTGCGGTGGGATGCTGAAGGAACACCAACACGACAGGTTGTTTTTATCAGGGACGGAATTCTGGAAACCTTTGCATACGATCTGAAAACAGCGTATCGCTTCGGCAAAACAAGTACCGCAAGTGCAATCCGGGGTGGATTTGGTGGTTTGCCATCAATAGGGCATCATAATTTTATCGTGGACGGGAAACGGGCCGCAGTTGCTGATGAACGTGTAATATACGTACATAATGTCGTCGGTGCTCATACGGCAAACCCAATGAGTGGTGATTTTTCCGTAGAACTTTCTAACGCATTCTGGATGATAGGTGGAGAGTATGAAACCCCTATAAGAAGTGCAATGCTTTCAGGAAATGTGTTTGATCTGCATCATACTATCTCGGGCCTGAGTAAAGAATCCCGGGCGATTGGATCTATGATTCTGCCTTCAATAAGAATAAATAAGCAGCGTATCATTGGTAAATAGGTAAAAATTATGAGTGATGTGCTGGTTGCAATACTTCTTGTCGTGGCAATTATCGCAGTCGTCTATTATCTTGCAAAAAAATTCTCGGTTCTTCTCATAAACGCCATATTAGGAATAATTGTCTTGTTTTTTCTGAATTTTCTCCATGTCATGCAATGGATGGGCAAACCCGACCTTGGGTACAGCCTTGCAACAATAATAATATGCGCAGTTGGAGGACTTCCGGGTGTCTGTATTCTTGTTTTGTTAAATATTCTTGGAATAACACTATAAGATTTTTTTACCAGACTCAGTCATACTGGCTGCCGTCGGCAGCGATGCACATTACAGAATTGCAGGAAAAATGAAAAACCGGATATGAGATAGAATTAAATAATGTCGCATATATTTCGTAGTGAGGTGATGTGGATATGTGTACTGTTGGTGGACCCGTAGACATTGATCTCCCCCCGGATCGAGTGCAGGGGAAAGATTACCGCTGCAACGAATGTGGCGAGGGGTTCAAAGGTATCGGTAAAAAACCCATCTGTCCCAGCTGCCAGTCAGATGATGTGGCTCTGGCATGAATTACACCCTTGGCGATGAGTTGCTGCTTATCAGGGGAAAGGAATCTTTTTTAGCCGTTGCAAAGGCAGAGGGCGGGTTTGGATTGTGCATCGAGACCTCTGAGGATGAATATTGTCAGGGTGTCGAAACAGGTGATCTTGTTGTCGTCTCCGCTCCGGAAGACGGGGCAATCGAGCCTGCCCTGATGCTCGTTGATCTTGTGAGGACATTCCATCTGCCGCTGCTGGTACTCCCTAAAAACCATCCCGGGTCAAAACGGATTTCCTATGTAATATCTGTCGGACCTGAAATTTTTACCAGCTGTTCAATACGGAGAGGGACACACCCGGAACAGCATCTGATATGTTCGAGTGATGAGCTGGCCGGTATCACCCTGAAGAGAAGCAGGCAGGGTGTCGATATATCCCCCATGCCCGAAGGCATAACCCTCCAGCATGTAAAATTTGAAATAAAAACCGAATTTTCCTGAACTGGCCGGGAAATTATATTATTTCCTCGTTGAAAATCCGATTTTAGAAGTAAATAACAATACATATATGGTTTTTTTCACAAATTATTACAGTATTGCAAGAGGAGGGTTGGATGAAGACTGAGGTCCTACGAGACATCAAAAAAACTGAAGAGGATTACCAAAAAACAATCAGTGCGGCACAGGAAGAGAAAAAGCACAGGCATTCTCAGGCTGAGCTGGAATCTGATAATCTGATTGCTAAAGCGAAGAGTAATGCTGAACAATATAAAAAGCTGAAGCTGGAGGAAGCACGGCACCAGGCGGCACTTAAGCACGCCGAAATCATAAAAAGTGGTAATGAACGTGCAGCGGCCATCATGGCAAAAGGAACACCGCACCTTTCAAAGGCAGTGCAGCTGCTGGTAGCGAAGTTCAAGGAGCAGCTGCATGTTAACGCCTAAACAGATGAGCCGTTTGCTTATTGTGGCGTCGAGGGATCAGCTTGACCCTGTAATCAGGGAACTGTACCGCTCCCACCTGTTCCATATTGAGGATTTCGTTGTTGACGGCCGGGAAGGATATGATGGTTTTTCCATCGGTACTCCGCTCCCCGGTGCAAACGAGGTTTCTGCCGAACTGGTAAAGGTGCGTACTATCGAGAACACGTTTCTTATCCGGGCATCGGAGACCGAACCAACGGGAAAACACCGCCAAGCCGAGCTGAGATCGACCATCGAACAGGAACTGCCCGCGATCGAACGCGAGCTTACGGAGCTCAATGGCAGGAGATCACGGCTTGATGCGATGGTCAAAGACTGCGAACAGAAGATTGCCGAAATCCTACCGTTTGCAGAGATCCCGATGGATATGGAGATGTACCGCGGGTATGCAGGGCTCACTGTTCTTGCCGGGTATGTTTCAAAAGAGGTAAACATTCCGGAGCCTGCCGAGGTGTATATCTCGTCGGGGAAGGCACGGCGTTTTATCGTTGCCGTCTTCAAAAATGAGCGCCGCAGTGACGTGGATCGGGTGCTGCTGGAGGCAAATTTTAAGGCAGTCTCCATTCCCGTGGAAACGGGGATGCCCCGGGCACGGATCGACGCGTCCAATGAGCAGATTGCACAGGCGAAAGCGGAGATCGACCAGATTAACCGGAGACTTGATGAGATCAGGGACCGGCACAGGGAATTTCTGGTCGCATGCGAGGAGATACTGAAAGCGGACATAGAACGGGCGGAAGCCCCCCTGCGGTTTGCAACGATCGGGCAGACGTTCGTTGCCGAGGGGTGGGTACCGAAAGACAGGGCTGCATCCATGAAGGATGCACTCAACGGTGCAACCGGTGGCAGGATATTTGTAACCGAGCTGACGGTTGGCGAGCATGATCCTGTCCCGGTAGAGTATGACAACCCCCCGTTTGCACGTCCGTCTCAGCTGCTCATGGATACGTACTCGCGACCAAAGTACAACGAACTTGATCCGACAGTCATGGTCTCTATTGTATTTCCTATCTTTTTCGGTCTGATTCTGGGAGATGTGGGATATGGAGCCCTGCTGCTGGTCCTGTGCCTTGGCCTGCGGAAATTCATAAAAGGAGAAGAAGGCCAGCAGCTGATTGCAGTGCTCAGAAATGCGAGCATCTCAAGCATCTTTTTTGGTGTGATTTATTCCGAATTTTTAGGGTTCCCCTGTCCATGGCCGTATATCCTGCCGTCTCGTCACCTTAATATCGGGGCACACGCCACGGGGCACGGTCCCAATATTCCGGGCCTGATGATGATGGCTATCTGGATCGGGATCGTGCACATCACGCTGGGCAGGACCCTTTCAATCGTGAACCATTCCCGTCAGGATCACGGGTCACACAGGATCAAGACCATCCTTGCAAATGCCGGATGGATCCTGATGATCTGGGGCATCCTTTTCCTGATCTGGTCGATGATCCCGATGCCATATATGCCGGATCTCACCGGTCTGCCACCCGTTGTGATGGGGCTGAATGTCGCCGCGTTGATTGGCATTGCGGCACTTGTTGTGGGACTTATATGTATTGCACGGGAATCAGCGCTTGAAATCGTTGAGCTTCCCACCATTTTCAGCCATTCACTCTCGTATTCACGTCTGGTCGCGGTTGGTCTCTCTTCAGTGGCCATCGCGATGGTGGTGAACTATATCGCAATCGGAATGCTTATTGAGCCCCAGCTCGGGAACATTACGCCGATCGGTGTTCTATTTATTATCATGGGAGTTTTGGTCTTCCTCATTGGTCATGTGATGAATACCGTGCTGGGTATCATTGGAGGAAGCCTGCATTCCGTCAGGTTGCACTATGTCGAATTCTTCACCAAGTTCTACAAGGGTGGAGGCATAAAATACAGCCCGTTTGGGTTTAAAAGAAGATTTACGGAGGATTAAAGTATGGTAGATGTTGTATCAAATGTAACAGCCGTTGAAATGAGCGTTGAAGCGATCAAGGCATCGCAGATTGGGATGAAGGCAATCGCAGCAGCAATTGCAATCTCTACAACTGCTTTTGCCGCAGCCTGGGCCGAGATGGCGATAGGGTCTGCAGCAGTCGGTGCAACTGCCGAAAACAAGGACATATTCGGGCTTGTCCTGCTGCTCACCGTCATTCCGGAAACCATCGTCATTTTCGGGCTCGTTGTGGCATTGCTCCTCATATTCTAAGAGCCGGGGCAGACAATGGGACTGGAAGCCGTTGTTGAAGAGATCAGGGTAAAGGGCAGAACCGAAGCGGACAGGATCCGTGCAGAGTCAAAGCAGGAAACAGACAACATCCTTGCAGCTGCCGGCAGGACTGCCGGGGAGATCAAACTCGCTGCAGACGCAGAATCGGCAAAGCAGACCCGGCATATCATTGACCAGGAAGTATCTGCGGCCAACCTGCTTGTCAAACGCGAGCTGTTGAACACGCAGAAGGCACTTCTGGATAAGGTCTATGAAGCCACCCGCTCGGAAATATCCCGTCTCCCTGAAAGCTTCCATCGGGAAGCCATAAAAAATCTCCTTGCCGAGGTAAAAAAGGAGGTCTCCCAGGGAAAGATTCAATGCAATGCCCGTGATATTGCGATAGTAAAATCGTTGATTGCCGGGCAGGCAGAATTTTCCGGGTTCACGGTTGCTGACCCCGTTGAAATTGACGGGGGTATCATTGTTGAAGGTAAGGAAGGAGAGCTGCAGATTGACTACAGTTACCGCACGTTCCTAGACAAAGTGTGGGAATCAAGGTTGAAGGATGCATCAGATATCCTGTTTAAATAGGGAGGTGTGGACATGGTCGCAATGATGCGTAACCCGGCACCCTACATTTATGTATGTACCAGGATGCGCGTGAGAAAAGCGAAGCTCATACCCCATGAGGAGTACATGCGGATGCTCAATATGAGCCTTTCGGAGATTACCCGTATTATCCAGGAAACTGAATACAAACAGGAGATCGATGAGCTGGGAACCATTTTTTCGGGGATTGATCTTATCGAAGTTGCCCTGAGCTGGAACCTTGCGAAGGAATATCAGAAGATCCAGGAGATCACGCCGGGCACCTTAAAACAGTTCACCCAGTCATATCTTCGCCGCTGGGATATCCAGAATATTCTCATTATCCTGCGTGGCAGGATGCAGGGAGAGAAGTTGGGGAAGATCAAGGAAATCCTGGTCCCTGCAGGCAGTCTTGACCGGGTAATCCTTGACCGTCTTTTGGCAGAAGACAGTCCCGAAAGGATTGTCGAAGCACTAAAAGGCCACCGGATGTATACGGTTCTTTCAAGAGAGTTGCCTGGTGCCAAGGAAAGCGGATCATTTTCCCGGATGGAAAATGAGCTCTACAAACAATTCTTCTCAGAGATTATTGCAGAGGCCGAGAGTGGAATCAAGGGAGGCAAACTCTTTCTGGAGTTTATCAGATTCGATATCGACATCAAGAATGTAAAAACCCTTTTCCGGCTGCGAGCGGACACCTTCGAGGAAGATGCACAGGAGATGTATATTACCGGAGGTGTCCTTTCATCAGCGGATTTTGTGAACCTGAATCTCATAAAGGACCAGATCGAGTTCATTGATCAGCTCAAGGTAAAGATCCGCCAAAAACCTCTGCTTACCCTCCTTGATGAGTTAAAAAATGACAAGACCGGGCGTGATATCGAAATCAAGCTGACACGTGTCCAGCTTGAACAGATGGAGCGTTTATCTAAACGTCATCCTTTCTCCATTCATCCAATCCTCGTCTATCTGGAGAAGAAGAAGTATGAGGTGTTCAACCTCAGGGCGCTCACCAGAGGAAAGGAGTCAAAACTCCCGGAAGAGAAAATATCGGAATACCTGGTGGTGTAAATGGAAATTGCAGTCATCGGCAACAGTGAGTTCATTCTCGGGTTCCGTCTTGCGGGCATTCGTAAAACATATGCGGCCGAGAATGACGAAAAACGCGTTGAATACATCACCAATGTACTACAGGACGGGCAGGTCGGCATTCTCGTCCTCAACAGCAGCGATATGGAAAAAATTCCCCGCAGGCTAAGAGCCACTCTGGAAAATTCTGTCAAGCCGACTGTGATAGCCATTGGTGCTGAGGAAGGGGGATTATCGATGCGAGAGCGAATTAAAAGATCGGTGGGTGTAGATCTGTGGAAGTAAAAGAGAAAAAAACCAAAGAAAAAAAACACGCGGTTCTTAAAAGAATCGCCGGTCCTGTCGTTACGGCAGTCAATCTTGACGCCCACATGTACGATGTGGTTAAAGTCGGCAAAGAAGCTCTGATGGGAGAAGTCATCAAGATCCAGGGTGACAACATCATTATCCAGGTCTATGAGGATACGTCCGGTATCAGGCCAGGGGAACCGGTGGAAAACACCGGCCTTTCGCTGGCAGTCGAGCTCGGGCCTGGCCTTCTGACAAGTATCTATGATGGAATCCAGCGCCCCCTCGCCGTTCTTGTGGACAAGATGGGGAACTTCATCGAACGTGGTGTTTCTGCACCCGGTCTCTCCCATGAGAAGAAGTGGACCTTCAAACCGCTCGTAAAATCCGGGGACAAGCTGGAAGCAGGCGCGATTCTCGGTGAAGTTCAGGAAACCAACATCGTCCACAGGGTCATGCTGCCTCCGAACGCAAAGCCGGGTATCGTTAAGGTGATTAAAAGTGGTGATTTTACCGTAGATGAGTTCATCTGTGTGCTTGAGGATGGTCGGGAGTACCCGATGATCCAGCGCTGGCCGGTTCGCGTTCCCCGTCCGGTCAGGGAGAAAATGAACCCGACAATTCCGCTCATCACCGGCCAAAGGATTCTGGACGGACTTTTCCCCATCGCAAAAGGTGGTACTGCCGCAATTCCCGGTCCCTTCGGGAGCGGCAAGACAGTAACCCAGCAGCAGCTGGCAAAATGGAGTGACGCTGAGATTGTGGTCTATATAGGTTGTGGTGAACGCGGCAATGAGATGACCGAGGTTCTGACCGAGTTCCCGCACCTGGAAGATCCCAAGACCGGCAAACCCCTCATGGAGAGGACGGTTTTAATCGCCAATACGTCGAATATGCCCGTTGCCGCCCGTGAAGCCTCTGTGTATACCGGTATAACCATCGCCGAGTATTTCCGTGATATGGGCTACGACGTTTCACTCATGGCGGATTCCACATCACGCTGGGCTGAAGCGATGCGTGAGATCTCATCCCGTCTTGAAGAGATGCCCGGTGAAGAAGGATATCCGGCATACCTTGCAGCACGGTTGTCTGAATTCTATGAACGTGCCGGACTTGTCAAAACCCTGAACGGTGCCCGCGGATCCGTTTCGGTAATTGGCGCGGTATCTCCCCCTGGCGGGGACTTTTCAGAGCCGGTTACCCAGAATACCCTGCGTATTGTAAAAGTATTCTGGGCCCTTGATGCAAAGCTTTCGCAACGCCGGCATTTCCCTGCAATCAACTGGCTGAACTCGTACTCGCTCTATCTTGAAAGCCTCAATGATTATTATGACCGTGAAGTCTCCCCGGAATGGAACAGGATCCGGTCATGGGCTATGGAAGTCCTCCAGAAGGAATCAGAGCTTCAGGAAATTGTGCAGCTTGTTGGTTCTGATGCATTACCCGAATCGGAACAGGTAACGATTGAGGTTGCCCGTATGATCCGTGAGTTTTTCCTTCAGCAGAACGCGTATGACAAAGTTGACACATTCTGCGATATGAAAAAGCAGTATGATATGATGAAAGCTATCAAGCTCTTCTCAGATCTTGCCTACGCAGCGCAGATTGCCGGGGTCAGCCCGTCCCAGATCAACACGATCAAATCGAAGAACGAGCTGAACCAGATCAAGTTTATCAAGGACTATAAACCTGAGCTCGCAAAAATTGAGAAGGAAATGGATACGGAATTCAATGTACTGAGGTCGGCAGCATGAAGGAATACAGGACGATCAATAAAATCGCCGGTCCGCTTGTTTTTCTGGACAAGACCGAGCCGATTGGTTATGGAGAACTTGTAAACCTTGTCCTTGCTGACGGTACAGTGAAGCGGGGTCAGGTGCTTGACACCAGTGACGAGCTGGTCGTTGTCCAGATTTTCGAGACAACGGCAGGTATAGGTAAGGATACCGGTGTCCGGTTCACGGGCGAAGCCATCAAGATGCCTGTGGGAAGGGAGATGCTGGGCAGGATCCTGTCAGGAGGCGGTAAACCGATTGACGGCGGCCCGGAAATTGTGCCGGAAAAGCGTCTTGACATTACCGGTGCCGCCATTAACCCGTATGCCCGGGGGAACCCGTCAGATTTTATCCAGACCGGCGTCTCAACGATTGACGGCACAAACACGCTTGTCCGCGGACAGAAGCTGCCGATCTTTTCGGGTGCAGGACTTCCTCACAACAAGCTCGCACTCCAGATTGCCAGGCAGGCAAAAGTGCCCGGTTCAACAGAAGGATTTGCCGTCGTATTCGCCGCGATGGGTATCACCAAAGAAGAAGCGAACTATTTCATGCAGGACTTTGAGCGTACAGGCGCTCTCGAGCATGCCGTAGTCTTCCTGAACCTTGCGGACGACCCGGCTGTCGAACGTATCATCACCCCGAGACTTGCCCTGACAACCGCTGAATATCTCGCGTTTGAACTGGGAATGCATGTGCTTGTTATCCTCACGGATATGACCAACTACTGTGAGGCACTGCGTCAGATTGGGGCTGCCCGTGAAGAAGTACCGGGACGCCGGGGCTATCCGGGATACATGTATACGGATCTTGCCTGTCTCTACGAGCGTGCGGGGATCATCAAAGGGCAGAAGGGCTCGGTTACCCAGATTCCAATTCTCACCATGCCCGGTGATGATATCACCCATCCGATCCCGGACCTGACCGGGTATATTACAGAAGGACAAATCGTGGTCAATCGTGAACTGCACCGTAAGGGCATATATCCCCCTGTCAACGTCCTGCCTTCTCTCTCACGGCTAATGAACCTCGGTATAGGCAAAGGACATACAAGGGAGGATCACAAAAAAGTCTCCGACCAGATGTATGCCGGTTATGCTGAAGGCAATGACCTCCGCGGACTTGTTGCAATCGTCGGAAAGGATGCACTCTCTGAACGTGACCGTATGCTCCTTGAGTTTGCTGATATCTTTGAGAACCGTTTTGTCCGGCAGGGGTACGATGAGGACCGGACTATCGAAGACACTCTGAATCTGGGATGGGATCTGTTATCAACACTGCCGGTTGAACAGCTGGTCCGGATTGATCGTGAACTGATCCAGAAGTACCACCCGAAGTTCCGAACAGGTGCAAAGAAGGAGTAAGTTACCATGGCGCTGCGTGATATTAAGCCGACCCGTTCGGAACTGATCAACCTCAAACGGAAGATCCAGCTTTCCGAACGTGGCTACAAAATCCTCAAGATGAAGCGCGATGGACTGATCCTTGAATTTTTCAAGGTGCTTGCCACTGCAAAGGACAGCAGAGGCGAACTTATGGATAAGTACAAGGTTGCTGTTGAGATTATGGCACTCGCAAATACGTTAGAAGGTGCCATTGGTGTAAAATCAGCGGCAGTCTCGGTAAAAGAGGTCCCGGAAATTACCCTGAAAAGCAAAAATATTATGGGGGTCATTGTACCCCAGATTGAAGCATCCAAGGTAAAAAAGAGTCTTGTTGACAGGGGCTATGGTGTCCTTGGAACCTCAACAGTTATTGACGAGTCTGCTTCGGCATTCGAAGAACTGGTGGAATCAATCATAGAAAGTGCCGAAATTGAAACCACCATGAAACGCCTGCTTGATGAGATTGAAAAGACAAAAAGGAGGGTAAATGCCCTCGAGTTCAAGGTCATTCCCGAACTCACTGCTGCCCGGGATTTTATCAAGATGCGCCTTGATGAAATGGAGCGTGAAGAGCTCTTCAGGATGAAAAGAATCAAAGCCCGGAGCGCAACATAGATTACACGATGTGGTCTGGATGCAGATAGGAACCATCAGGGAGTTGGGGTGTAATGGAAAAACCGTCCTCCTCCGGCTTGATCTCAACTCCCCCATTGATCCTACCTCCAACCTTATTCTCGATGATAAGCGATTCCGTGAACATCTTCCCACAATCCGCGCCCTCTCTGACAGCCGCGTGGTCATTGTCACGCACCAGAGCAGACCCGGGAAAAAAGATTTTACCACGCTTGAAGCTCATGCAGAGAAGCTTGAACAGTTGTTGGGAAAACCGGTCAGGTACGTTGACAGTATATTCGGACGTCATGCACGGGAAGCCGTACATGCCATGAAATCCGGTGATGTGGTGATGCTTGAAAACGTCAGGTTCAATGCAGAAGAGAACCTGACCTTAAAACCCGAAGAAGCAAAAAAGACGCATCTGGTAAAAAAACTGTCTTCCATGGCTGATGTTTTTGTAAATGACGCATTTGGTACAGCTCACCGTTCACAACCAACTATTGTGGGATTACCGCTTGTCATGCAATCGGCAGGGGGACTCCTCATGGAAAAGGAAGTGGCAACACTCTCCAGAGTGTTTTCCGGTGCACCACGTCCGGTCTGCATGGTTCTTGGCGGTACGAAGGTGGATGACTCTGTCGATGTCGCCCGGCATGTCCTGGCAAACGGTATTGCTGATCAGGTTATTGTGATTGGTGTTGTTGCGAATGTCTTTTTGATCGCGGCCGGCTACAATATCGGGAAACCCTCCACTCAGCTGATTACCCAGCTCAAATACCAGCCGGAAATTGAAAAGGCAAAGGAGATCCTGTCGAGATACCGCGATCAGGTTGTCCTGCCCGAATCTGTCGCCGTGAGGCAGGAAAATCACCGGGTCGAATATCCGATTGACAGGATTCCTGAAGACACGCCGGTGCTTGACCTGGGCATGGATGCCCTTGCATCACTTGTTCAGGTTCTTAAAAAGGCAGGGACTGTCGTATTTAACGGTCCTGCCGGTGTTTTTGAAGATGCTGACTTTGCAACCGGTACGTACGAACTGCTCAGGGCTGCATCACATGTAGAGTTCTCTGTTATAGGTGGCGGGCACACTGCTGCTGTTATCGAAAAACTTGGCATTGAAAAGGACTTCACCCATATCTCCACGGGTGGCGGAGCATGTATCGAGTTTCTGACCGGAAAAAAGCTCCCTGCTGTTGACGCACTCGAACAATCTAAAAAGATATTCGGATAATATTTTTTTAGAATATGGCAGGGAAATCCACCTGTTTTCATAATGGAAGACCTCATGCATATTCACATCATCGCTGTTGGGAAGATCAAGGAAAAATTTCTTCGGGAAGGTATTGCTGAATACGAGAAACGCCTGCGGCCGTACGTGAAACTGACTACCATTGAAATTAATGAAGAAAAGAGGGCCGGCAATCTCACACCTGCAGATCAAAAACGGATTGTTGATGCCGAGGGAATACGGATTCTTGGGTCGATCCCTCATGACAGCTTTGTCATTGTACTTGACATCAAGGGGGTTCACTGGTCAAGTGAGACTCTGGCAGAAAACCTCCGCCAGTATGAAATTGCCGGCAGGAATACCCTGAGTTTTATTATTGGGGGGGATCTTGGGCTTTCTGATACTGTTATTTCGAGGAGCAATGTCCGGCTCTCACTCTCACTGATGACATTTACTCACCAGATGATCCGGCAGATTCTCCTTGAGCAGCTCTATCGTGCGTGTAAAATCAACCACAACGAGCCTTACCATAAGTGATCCTCTTTTTTTGGAGGCTGCGGCTTGAGAAGATTGTACTGTTCTCAAAACTCCTTGGCACGATAACGTCGGTCGCGTATGAGGCTGCAGATTATCGGGGCTATCAGGTACTGTCCCTTCTTTCAAAAAAGGAGAGACTCGTTTTAACAACCACGATTGTCTGCGGCTATTACGAGTACCAAAGGAGGATCAGCGCAACCGGGCTTGCAGGAAAGCTTGGCTACCGCAAGTCTGCCGCGATCGAGTTCCTGCGAAAGGCGGAGAACAAGGTCATTACAACGGTCTGCGCAAGTGACCTCTGATTCGGTGCCACAAGGAGATCGGGCAAACCCCCGCGATTTCAATCAATAGTCATTGTCAGCCTCAGAACAATTTTTTCTGACATGTGAGAATTATCTGCCCGTAACGGGAACAGCCGACAAAATTAGCCGGTCATTTCTCCACTCGAAGTTCGTTATCCCCTGCACCTTTTTCATCCTTTCCTGTTACAAAGCTCCCCAGTAACGGGAACCTGAGCATGTACCGCAGCCCCCCGACGGTAGAAAGGTTGCGCATCTCACGGCTGACCTGCGCTATCATCTCATGGACGACAAGCCGCCCCTCCACCTCCCCGGCCTCTTTTACAAAGGCAAGCCGGTGGATTGAGTAGATCCCAATCAGAAATGCAAAGACAAAGAAAAAGTCCCAGTACTGGAAGTCCAGTGTCTGGATGGCAAAAGCTGTTTCCGCGCTTTTCCAGTTAAGAGTAAGCGAGAGTTCGGTCGCCTTGAACGAATCGACAAACATCCCGCCGATGACTGGTGCGAAGCCGGCTGCGAGAGAGTTTGTGATGTTAATCGTAGCAAGGTAGGCGGTTGCGCTGCCGTGGGGTGCGAGCTTGAGCCCGATGTTTGCCGATGCAAGCGTGACCCCAGCCGTAGACAGTCCCATCAGGATGTGCAGGACAATAAGGAGCGGGATGGTCAGCAGGTGCCGTGTGGGCATTGTCGTAAACGTCCAGCCAAGGATGCAGATCATAAAGAGAGGTCCCGAGACCCGCAGGACGGACTTGTTGCTGAACCGGTCTGCAATCCGGCCCCACATACCATAAGAGAGCACACTCGAAATCTGGCTAAGAACGGCAAGAGCAATGACAACTGTCATATCAAAATTGAGCATGACAAGCAGGTAGACAGTAAAAAACGGAGCGGCCAGGTTGACGGCAAAGTTCCATGCTCCTAAAAAGGCGATTAGCCGGGAGAAGTTTTCATCGCGGAACGTAGAACGGATCTGGTCAAGAGGAGGGACTTTTGCAGTTTCCTTCATCAGTGGTTCAGGAATCCTTGACATATACCAGATCCCCATCAGCCCGGCGACAAAACCGCCAAGGAAGATGACCGAGTAGGCAGTACCCGGGGGATAGGCCGGGTCCCTCTGGATGAAATCGATAATGGCGCTGGCAACAAGGGACAGTACGATCCCAAGGGCAAGAGACAGGGACATGCGGCGGGAGAAGAAGCTGCCCAGGATCTCCTGAGGCACGAAGTCGCGCATCCAGGAATTCCAGCTGCAGTGGGAGATGGCAGAGATGCTCCCGTACAGGACAAGCGAAATAATCAGGACGGGCACGGCGGCAGTCAGGCCAAAGAGGAACGGGATGAGGGCAATGACGATCCAGAAGAGCCGTGCGACAATCGATGCGCCAACGCAGACTAATCGCCGGTTACGGACATTTTCAACAACCGAGATGGCAGGCATCTGGATCAGCTCGGCAAGCGGGGGGATTGCCGCAAGCAGCCCGATTACCGTATTGGAAGCACCCAGCTGCAGACCGAATGCAACAAGGAAGATCCCGCTGGTTAACGTGACCATGGCCTGCGTCGCGAGCCCATCCTTTAAGACAAACGAGAGTCCTTTTGTTATGTCGTCCTCACTTAAGGTCTCTTTCGGGTTCATCATGGCTATTACACAGGAACCGGGGATTTGAACGGGAGATCCACGGCCTTGTACAGGCAGTTTTTTTGTACTGGATGTTTGTTATGGGTAGAAGTTCGAAAAAGATTTCGCTTCTATTGTCAGGAGCTGCGACCGGTTTTGCCGTATGGTGCGGGAATATCAGTGGAATTCCGGGAGCAGGGCACGGGTAGGCAGGGGCGTGACGGAAGCTGCGTGAAGGTCTGCCCGTGTTTTTGTGCCGAAGAAGATACAAAAGATGAGAAAATTGCATCCCTGCCGATGTATGATTTGGTTCTCAGGAGAAACGGAATCACTCCCTTTCCTGATCGGTGGCAGGTTTCATTTCATCCCCTTCTCCTCCGCCCTGCAGGCTCTTCATCTGGGGGAAGAGGATCACCTCTTTTATCGAAATATTATTTGTCAGCAGCATCACGAGCCGGTCGATGCCTATGCCCACACCACCGGTCGGTGGCATACCATAGCCTATGGCATTGATGAAATCATAATCGATCATCTGGGCTTCCAGATCGCCCCGGCGCCGCTTTTCGTCCTGCTCTTCGAACCGTGCTTTCTGGTCGACAGGGTCGTTCAGCTCCGAAAAACCGTTACCCACTTCCATCCCGTGAATGAAGAGCTCGAATCTCTCGGTAAACCCCTCTTTGGTGCGGTGACGTTTTGCGAGCGGGGAAGTCTCTACCGGGTAATCGTAAATGAAGGTCGGCTGGATGAGTTTTTCCTCCACAAGCCCTTCAAAAAACTGGACAAGGAATTCCCGCTGGGTTTTTGATTTTTCCCAGTCATCAAGCTTGTTCTGCTGTGCGAGATCACGGAGCTGTTCAACGGTGTGGCCATAGATGTCGATTCCGGCATACTCCTTTACCGCATCCGTCATGGAGAGTTTCTTCCAGGGCTTTTCAAAATTCAGGATAGTGTTCTCGAACGGGATCTCAAATTTTCCATGGACTTCAAAGACAATGGAGGAGACAATATCCTCAGTCAGTGTCATCATATCCCCGAAATCCTGGTACGCCCAGTAGATTTCCACCATGGAAAATTCCGGGTTATGATCGGTATCGACTGCTTCGTTGCGGAAATTCCGCGCAATCTCATAGACCTTCTCAAATCCTCCGACAATCAGCCGTTTCAGGTACAGCTCGGGTGCAATCCGGAGGAACAGCTTCTGGTCAAGGAAGTGATGGTATGACGTGAACGGGCGGGCATTTGCCCCGCCATATATTGGCTGGAGGATAGGGGTTTCGAATTCCAGGAACCCGTGATCATCAAGATACCTTCGGATAAGGGAGATAATCCGGCTCCGGATCCGGAATATCTGCCTGCTCTCCTCGTTAACGATAAGGTCAACATATCTCTGGCGATAACGCTTTTCAACATCAGTCAGGCCGTGAAATTTCTCCGGGAGCGAACATACTGCCTTGCAGAGAAGGGTGAACGTATCAACCCAGATGGTGATCTCTCCCAGTTTTGTCCGGAACACATGACCGGTTACGCCGATGATATCCCCGCGTTCGATAAACTGGCTGAAGAGCTCAAACTGTTCATCACCGATATCGTTTTTCCGGATATAGAGCTGGATCTTTCCGGTCTCGTCACCGAGATCCGCAAACAGCGTTTTGCCGTGCTTCCTTACAATATATATTCTCCCTGCCGTCGATACCTGGTCAGCACTCCTTTCATGGGTGATATCCGCATACCGGGTTTTGAGATCGCGTACCGTATCCCTGCGATCGTATGAAGACGGGAAAGTGGAGATTCCTTTTTCTTTGAGAGCACGTACTTTGTCAAGCCGTGTCTGGTCAAACGCGAGATTGTCAGGAGGAGTGGTCATTGAAAGGCACCCGTTAATGATAGAGAACGTATCAATATTATTCACCCCTGATAGTAATAATACCTTCAGCAGGAGCGACGGGATACCACATCCATTGTTTCAGGGATGAATAATGTTCTATAAAACTGGAGCGATTTTTATGATTTATTTCGCTTTTTCATGAGATCGGATGCATATTTCGCTACACCGTAGATGCCATCTGTCGATGGATGGACTTCGATAAATTCCTCAAAGTCATGGATCGAAAAATGGCGCTTCATAAGAAATGCCATGTATCCAGCAATAAGTCCTCCACCCGGTCCTGCAGCACAGATTCCCCTGATTATTCCGGTCTCCGGCTCAAACATAACCTTGGCAAGCCCGGTATCATTGGAAGGCACATCCCAGAACGTGCCTGGTCCGGCTGGTCCTGGAATGGCAAGCGATGCTGTATTTTCATTTCCGGAATTACAGAATGCCAGTTCATGTCCAAGATTGATCGATTGCGGAATGTACCGGTAGTCCATTGTACGATGAATACCGAGTATGTTATCAGCAGCCACAATTCCCTGGTAGCGTGCTACCGGTGTAAGATATGGAGGACCGGTAACATCCCCGCAGGCATAAACATACGGGACACTGGTCTGCATCCGCTCATTGACAATTACTTCACCGAGAGGTCCCTTGGTAATGCCGTCCAGCATATCAGAGCGAGGTATAAGTCCGGCTGCCAGGAGAACCGCATCGGTATCGAGTCTCTCTCCTTTACCAGAGGACTGGATATTGAGAGAATGTACCTCCGAATCCCCTTCTATTGACTGTACATTTATGCATTCTCTGATATTCACGTCCTTAAGCTGCCTGATTGCAAGTGCACGGAGATGTTTATCCGCGTTTTTAAGAAAAGTACTTCGGCTGAGAATAGTCACTTCGCTGCCAAACATGCTAAAAATGTAAGCAAATTCAGCAGCCATCACGTTCCCCCCGATGATCGCAATTTTTTTGGGGAGTACTTTTTGATTAAAGAGGGTATGTGGCGTGTACACCCCTCTCAGATCGATACCCCGGATATCCGGGATATTAGGCCTGGACCCGGTGGCGGCAATGACTGTATCTGCGTCCATCTGTTCATCACCGGCAAATACCTTTGTATTTTTGAGCCTGCCGGTCTTTCCATAGATTATCTGAACACCGGCAGCTTTGGTCTCCGCATCAAGGACGGAAGCAATCTTTTCCTGGATTGCATGCATCTCTGAAATAATTTTTGAAAAATTGATTTTCGGAATGGAATCAATAATCCCCAGATTATGCAATGTTCGTGCCGAATGGATCAGCCGGGCAGTATCGTTCAGCGCACAGACCGGCATACATCCAAAATGAAGGCATTGACCGCCGATCCCACCGCTCTCTATAATATAAACCTCTTTTCCCGAGGAAGCGAGCCGGATTGATGCAATTCTTCCTGCCGGACCACCCCCGAGCACAACGATCATGGTTTTTCCTTTACTATATAGTGAAAAATTTTAATTCTTTATCGAGAGGAACACAGGCATGCAGGTCTTCTTATTTAATATATTTCAACCCCTTCATCCATCGGTTCTGAGAGCAGTTCACCGGTAAATGCATTAATCTCGACAATTTTTTTGCCCCGTATCTGCCAGACCGGAATATAGACCTGCTGTGTATCAACAGAGATATTTTTCTTTTCTGGTTTGAGGATCTTCTCTTCGTAAAATATTGCGTCACCTTTCTCCTGTTTGATACGGACCTTCTGGGTGAGCCGGTCGATCAGTTCGTTGATAATCCTTTCTGTTGCTTCATCTTTCCGGATATGGGGTTCGGAGACTTCAGCCCCTCCGGGGATCTCATTTTCCTCGACTAACGTCTCATCCAGATCGATCTTTATACCATTGATTGCATTTATCGCACCCCATCCGTCGGCATCAAATGGAATGCGTCTGTCCTTGTAGATCTGTTCGCCGCTGCTGGTGTAATGAAAGAGGTAATATGGTATGAACCTGAGTTTTGCTGTCCCCTGAACTCCCCCTTTCCGGATTGCAGCCTGTTCGGTGATCTTTATCGGGTAATGCGGGATGATGATGCCGGAAGGCACTTCTTTCTGGACTGCTTCCTTCCCGGCAGATTCAGCTGCAACCGGTGCTTTTTTACCTTTTGACGGTTTGAGATCAAGTGCCAGTTCCCGGTCAAGTATATCTGCAAGCACTGCTTCGCCGGTATACCTTACAAATTCGTCGACTCCCCAATGGATGCAGTTTTCAGTTACAATATCCTTATCTATAGAAAAAAGGAGTTTTTTGCAGGTCATCTCATGATCGTCGATCATGAGGCTGTAATTTGTTTTGTCAAACTGGCTGATAAGGGTACTGTCATTTGAACAGAGCACCAGAAGGCAGGTATCGTCGCGTACCGCAGAAAGGTCAAGGGGGTCATCCACTTCTTCGACCTCAAAACGGGCGGCTTCAAGAATAAGTCGCATTGCATGTTTAGCTTTTTCCCGCATATCGTGTTCCATCATAAATAAATTGCCATGGTCTTATAGAACAATTTTTCTATTGCGATGTCCGAAATTACTATAATGACCGTCCCGCTCAAATTTGTCAACCACAGCATTGAAGATTATGCAATGCAGGTGACTTTTGATCCGGTTTCAGATGAAGGCAAGGTCGTTTATAACTTATCAGTTATTAAAAATGAAGATCTCGACTATGCAATATCGACGCTTAACGACGCCCATAAAACCGGTGTTACTGTCAGTGGACGTGTCAAATTTTTCACTTCCGGTGAAAAAATTGCCGATTATACCGTCCCGAAAGGATTCACTGCTATCTGTACGATATGCAGTATAACCTTTGATGGACTTCTTATCAGGCATGGAATTCCTATCAATTCCATCGGAGGAGGTGTTGTCGAAATAGAAAAACGTACTCCTATCCGTTTTACCCACATTATCCTGTATGAACATACAACCATTGATCCCCTCCAGGTGCTTATTTCCCAGAAAACTACTTCCGTTACTAATGTAATGCGAACCGGAAGCGGATCTATTCTTGCAAATATCAGGGAGTTCCACATGGAGGCCGAACCACAGGTCGGCACGGTACTGGATGAACTCTCAAACAGCAGTCTTTCCGGGATTTTAGAGGTGGGAATGCCAAACCTTCCGCTTCTCGGTGTACCCGTTAGCCCGCAATTCGTTGCAATCGCAGCCGTGGGCGGGACAAATCCACTGGCTTCAATTAAGGAAAGTGGTCGCTGGATCCAGATCCAGGCAATGAAAGGTTTGATGGAAATATCAAAGATGCAGGAAATCAGGGATTTTTAATACAACTGATCATTTTTCATCCCTTTTTAACCCAGTCGAAGATCAGATTATAATAACGAACAAAGAAACGGACAAATCCTTCAGATTCCGAAAACAGTGCCACTGCTTCATCCCCCAATCCCACAATAACCATTACAGAACGACTGTCGATTATACAGACGCCCCCCGTCATTATATCCTTTGCTTTATCGAGATCTTTGGGTATTTCTGGATGCTTCATGATATATATTTTCATTTTTTTGGGAATATTTCCCGTCCAGTGATGCGTGATAATTTCAACACTTATGGTGTTTGCCTTTGATGTGAGTTTCCCTATACTGTCATGTGATAAAATCTGGGGGTGAGCAATAATTCTGATCTCCTGCCTCGCATCTGAAATGAGATCAGAAAACCTTTTTTTGATTTTTTCAATGCCATAGATATTCCAGATGAGCTCCTCACTTTCAGGTCCCGGGCTGAGCCGTTCACGATATATCACTGATAAGAAATCCCGTGCATCCTGAGCATCCCTTTCAATACGGCCCATCAGCCTGGCTATGGCCTCATCCGGAGAAATGGAAGCAAACCGTTTAGGTGCAGACTGAGAGACCGAGACAAGTCCTTTATCCAGCAGCTGATCAATCACGGTATAAACCGATGCGCGTGGAACTCCGGAGATCTCATGGATTTCACTTGCCGTCGCACTTACAATCTTCAGGAGAGCAATATATACACGTGCCTCATATTTTGTCAGGCCGAGTGATTCGAGACATTCAATAACCCTGGCCTGACTTTCTGACGGCAGTTCCATTAAAACATCACTTTATATCCTGTAATATTAAATGTTGTTATAATAATAACAACAAGTGGGATTCATTCATGAAATATTCTGGAGTAATAATCGTTTTTCTTGTTATGGGGCTATGGTACAGCTCACCAGTCATGGGTGTGACCACCTATCTTGGCGGGAGCCCCCAGATGTCGGCTGCAATATCAGGGATCAATGAATTTATTCCGGGGCAGGATGCAATCATAAAGATTACCGTCTGGAATAGTGGGGTGAACGACCTCAAATTCGTGACGAAAGGAACGATCGATCGTGACGATTTACCTACAACTGCAAAAATGGTTACAATCGGGCTTTTTGCCGGGGATGCCCCAATAATTGTGAAAAGCGATCCCCAGGTGGTCGGGGATATACAAAGTCAGGGTACGGCAATTGTGGCAATTTCTATAAAAATCACTTCCAATGCCACTGTGGGCGAGTACCAGATACCTCTCAGCATCTCGTATACCTATCTCGCATCATCAGATCAGGATGCAAGTGATACCCTCCGGTATAATTACAAACAAATAAATGAAACAATTCCGATCACGATAAAAGTCAAACCGCAGGTAAAGATAGAAATCCTTGAAGTCCTGCCGGAAAACCTGAACGTGGGAGCTGAGGGATACCTGAACCTGAAGATAAAAAATGCCGGAACAGAGGATGGAAAAAAGGCATCTGTAAAGATAATCCGTAACGGAGAAAGTCCAGTCATTCCGATTGATAACAACGTTTTTATCGGGGATTTCCCGCGCAACGGAGTAGTATCCTGCAGATATAAGGTAGCAGTTTCAGGTGAAGCGGAAAATCAGACGTATCCGGTTGATGTTATTGTCATGTATGAGAACCGGGATGGTGATATGGTTAATTCGGCTTCTGACACTATCGGGATTCCCGTTTTTGGAAAAATCAGGTTCACCGTTACATCAGGAATGGTGCAGCTGATGCAGGGATCACAGAGTGTTATTGATGTTGAATACCAGAACAGCGGTACTACGATCGCGTATGATGCCCAGGCACGGCTTTCAGCAGTTGAGCCATTTTATAGCGATGATGCGACAGCATTTCTAGGGGATCTGAAACCGGGTGAAAAAGCAACTGCACGGTACCAGGTAATAACTGATAATGCGGCGGTTGCCAAAGAATACATGCTTGATACAGAGGTAAGATATCGCGATGCATTAGGCAACAGCCAGGTATCAGACCCGTTTAACGTACCCGTCCTGGTTCAGATAAAACCCGCATGGGGTGGGTTGGTGCAGGTTTTGCCTGCAATCGGGATCATGGCACTGACGGGCATTGGCGCCGGGTATTATTTACTTGTAATGCGAAAGAAGAAGTGATGCTTGGGTGGGACGGGGAGCTGCCACAACCTGCGGTTCGGACAATTGAGGAGATGCGTTCTGTCCTTGCTGATCCCTCGTGCACGTCCAGCAGTCCCCTCTATTTTATGTACCGGGACCTGGCAAAGTCGGATGCGGATTGGAAATGGTTACGCAACCACCATCTGCGGTATGATATCACCGTCATTCCTTCCGGGACTCTGTGCGGCGAATGGGTGAAGACCAAGGGGCATTATCACCCAAAAAATCCGGCAGGGATTGGCTATCCGGAGATCTATGAAGTCATTGAAGGTGAGGCACACTACCTGCTCCAGTCCCGGACCCTTGATGATGTCGTGATGATCTCGGCGAGTGCCGGTGACCTTGTCATCATTCCACCGGAATACGGGCATATCTCTATCAACCCATCTCCGGATACAACGCTGACTATGGCAAATATTGTATCGACGGCATTCGAAAGCGAGTATGATGAGTACGAAAAGTATCACGGTGCTGTGTATTATGAGATGAGTTCGGGGAAGATGCAAAAAAACTCATGTTATCCATCGTTCCCCCCGCTACGGTATCTCGGACCTACCTGCGGGAGAGGTGTACACCCCCTGTGTAAAGGTCCGCTTTACAGTCTGATAAGTAATGAAGATGCACTTTCGTTTCTCAATTTCCCGGAAAAATTCCTTACGGTTTTCTCTGTTTTATTAAAAGATTAGGTACACCAATCCTTTTATGCTCACTTTTTTGTACGAGATCAAGCACTTTCTGATCCGTTGCGGTTGTTGCCTTCCAGCGCTGCTGCTCAAGCGCCTGGAGTGAATTATCAATTTCTGCATAGGAAAGACCGATCTCTTCTTCATCGCTCTGGCCCTCCCATAAACCGGCCGATGGCGTCTTTTTGATGATCGACTCCGGAATCCCCAGTTCTTGTGCGATTATATAGACTTCCGTTTTATACAGGTGCAGCAGCGGCTGGAAGTCAGCGGCGTTATCACCGAATTTTGTGCAGTAACCAAGCATGTATTCGCTCCGGTTTGAGGTACCGCAGACAAGGGAATTGTCGCGGTTTGCATGGTAATAAAGAACCGTCATACGGATCCTGGCCATCAGGTTACCAATCAGGTACTGCGATTCTTTGAATTCAGGGATGGTTTTAAATCCATTCAGCATGGGATCAATGCTTACAATGCGGTGCTCCATACCAAGCTGATTACAGAGCGCAGCAGCATCAACAATATCTGCCGGGTTGCTGACAACAGAAGGAAGCGAGAGCCCAAGCACCTTTTCGGCACCTATTGCCCGGCAACAGAACGTCGCTGCTACCGCAGAATCCACACCCCCGCTCAGTCCCACGACAATTCCTTTGCACCCACTGGTCCAGTACGCGTACCGGATCATCTGCTCCACCTGACCCATCCTGCACCCGAGTTCTGTTCCCATGGAAAGCATTCGTTTATAATAGACGGATGAACATTTTTAATTGTTCGGTATTTCCTACGGCGATAACAGAATCACCTTCAGTCAGAATCTCATCAGGACCGGGTGCAACAACAGAACGGCCAGGTCCTTCGATACCGATGACCCGAACCCCGGTTTTTCTGATGAACCATCTCACTGGTCTGGGGTATGTGATTTGGACATGTTTCAGGATCACCAGGTCGTTATTTGGGAGTTCCAGAAGAATGGTGACTGTATCAGCAAGGATGATCCTGGCAATCGTCTGGCCTCCGATCATGGGAAGGAGTGCAACATAATCAGCACCCGCCCGGTAGAGTTTCTCAACCGAAGCCGGTTCATTTGCCCGGGCAAGTATCCGAATGACCGGGTTTAAATTTCTGGCCATGAGTGTTGTAAAAATATTCACATCATCGTCGTTTAAAGCAACAATACAGAACCGTGCTTCTTCGATCCGTGCTGATTTGAGCACTGCTTCATCTTCTGCATTCCCGATAACCTGTTTCACATCCTGTTTTTTCGAATCGACAACAATGCAGGAAATGCCGGATGCGGTGAGTTTCTGGAATGCACCTGCACCAACATCCCCAAAACCAGCGATCACAGCCAACGCATCGGTACACCCCTCTGTATTGAATTCCTCCTTCAGTGCGGCTATAATGGATTCAGTCCTGCCAAAAAGGAACAGGGATGTTGTGTTATCGACGATAATATCATCTCCGGGCGATGGAATGAATTTTCCTGCCTTCCAGAGATACGGAACGATAACGCCAAACCGTTCAAAGAGATGAAGATCAAACAGCGATTTAAATGCAGCATTGCACCCGAAAACGAGAGGGATATTGATAAGCCTGAGCTCCTGCCCTGCAGCTTTCTGGAAATTGATGGAAATCCTGTCCAGTCCGGGAATATCAGGTTCTGTATCCCCTTTTGGGTTCAGGACAGCATGGCGTGCCAGCAGCCTTCCGGTAGTATGTTTGGGAGATAGTACGTAATCAGCGCCAGCATACCGAAGGTAGCGGTCAAACGAGAGCTTATCGACAATCGAAATGATCTTGCCTTTAACCTGTTCACGAATACCGAGAACGATGCTGGCTGTCTGCCGCTCATTCATGCAGATAACAACATAGTGTGCACCTGTTATGTGTGCTGCCGCCCATACTCCTGGATCGGTATAATCTCCCCAGATTACATAGGCACGTTTCCGGTATTGCGTGGCGATTTCAAGGGCTTTTGCTTTATCCTGTTCAATAATGACAATATCATGATCAGAGATTGAGAGGCTGTCAATAACAGAACTGGTAAGCTCGTCATATCCCATTATGACGGTATGCCCGGACAGACGGTGCGGGGTTCTTCGAGGCGGTGCGGGAGCAAGCAGGAGGGAAAGGAACGGGGCAATGAGGAGCGGGATAACAACAAAAATCATGATCACGCCGGACAACATGATCTGGATCGCCAGCAACCGGGTAATATCGTTTGTGAAGGGTAATAACCAGCCATACCCGACTGTTGTCATGGATTCGACGACAAACAGAAGTGCCTGGGACCATAAAAGGGGTTTGTTCTCCAGCAGTGGATAGTAGGAGTAAAATAAATAGGTATTGAGACCCACCAGCATGCCAAATGCAAAGAAATAGATCGATATCTGTATGCCGGGAGAATTCCGGATCGCCCGCCATACTCTTCCCCTCCTAATCACCATGGGCAGTCACCTCAGATAGTATCCGGCAGTTCTGGCATATCCCGTCTTTTGGTTCGCCGCATTGTTCACAGGTGATAACTGCATCTGCCATGGAGATGCAGGCGCCGGTCAGGTGTTTTCCCAGGTTCTGGAGTGCATATTTCGTTGCCGGGTGCTGAATAGTGAAATCGTTGAGTAATTTCTGTACGTTCTTTTCAAAGGCATCGTTCTTGTATGGACAGGGAGATTGCTCATACTTCAGGTTATGAAGATCTGCATAGAGTGCCACTTCGTTATAAGGAACAGAGATGAACGGTCTTATCCTGGGAACCATTCTACTGGCAAACCGCTCTGAATGGACAAAAATCTCAGGAGTTCCCCTGAGCATATTTTTCAGCACATGTACAGCCCCTTCGTCAAGTGTATGGCCTAAAGCAAGTTTTGTTATTCTATGTTCCACGGCAATCCGGTTTAATAAAAAATTCCGGAGAATACGACAGTACGTGCAGGAAACAGCACCAGTATTACGGCGTGCGATTTCATCTAACGTAATGCCAAAGCTTTGCTGAAAAGTTCCTGTTATGCAATCTGTATCCAGCATTCTCGCTATCCTCAACGCATTTTTTGTATCGTGAAAACCGGTGATTCCTTCATCAAGGAAGATGGCAGAAATCTTTATGTCACGACGATTTGAGGTAAGCTTTTTCAAAAAATACAGAAGTGCACTGCTGCTGGAATTCCCTGAAAGTGCGACTGCAACATGATCCTCCGGTAGTATCCACTTGTGCTTGCGGATTTCATGTTTGGCCTTTGCCTCGACATACGCTTCAACATGGCGTTCGCAGAGGTGCTGCCCGGAGTACTCCTGGAAAAATACCGCGTCTCTCCCGCATTTGTTGCACTGCATTTCCAAATCCAATCAGATCTGGATAATAAAAGATGTTTAAAGTTGTGATGATCGATCTGGTATGACCTGTAAAGATGCGATTTTATAGTCCGGGACATAACAACTCTAACGATTATGGTCGTCGCCGCGGAGCGTATCCGCACACTGAATAAGTATGAAAAATCCATCCTTAACGCCCTTGAACGCGGGATGAAGCGGTACGCCTGGGTACCGCTTGAGTATATCAAGTCTGCAACAAAGCTTTCAGAATCAGAAGTCAACTACCGCCTTTCCCGTCTTATTGAGTGGGGGATGGTCCGGTTCAATCCCGTGCCATACGATGGCTATTCTCTTGTTTTCGGTGGTTATGATACGCTTGCGCTTACTGCCCTGACCAGGAACGGCATAATAACAGCACTTGGATCACGAATAGGTGAAGGAAAAGAGTCTGTTGTCTATGAAGCACTGGGTCTTGGTCCAGTTGCGATCAAGTTTCACCGCGTAGGGCAACGTTCATTCTCATCTGCACGGCTCAACCGGGATTATATGCCTGAGGAAGGTCACTGCCCCTGGCTGATTGCATCCCGGAAATCGGCAGAACGGGAATTTCAGGCCCTCACCTCCCTCCATCCCAAAGTCAGTGTTCCCCTGCCTGTCGGACAGAACCGTCATACTGTTGTGATGGCATTGATTCATGGAAAAAATCTCATTCATTGCAGGCTACAGGAGCCAAAAGAAGTCCTCGATGAGATACTTTCCAATACAAGGATTGCGTATCAGGAAGGAATTATTCATGCTGACCTTTCAGAATACAACATCCTGATGGAGGAAGGAAGATGTATCATCATTGACTGGCCTCAGTGGATAGGAACAAGCCATCAGAATGCACAGTCAATCCTGGAGCGTGACGTCGATAATATTCTCACATTTTTCAAACGGAAATACAAAGTGCAGTATGATCGCGGGGATGCAATACGATGCGTGATCGATTAAAGGTCTTTGGTATTGATATCATCAAAGGTTCGGTGAGGTCACGATCCCGGCGTCCGGTGTATGCCCTTGTCCGTATGGAGGGACAGGTCATTGAAAGCGAGTCTGAGGTCACAATGTTCCGGCTTTTTCGGATGCTCAACGATGAACAACCGGATATCCTTGCTGTAGACAGCCTCCAGGAGATCGCCGCTGACCAGCATGATCTTTTTTTCTTTTTACAGGCATTGCCACCGCAAACCCGTCTTGTTCAGGTAACCGGCGGAGAACGTAAAGAAACACTGGGGAAGGTTGCTGCCCGGTATAACATAAGTTTCAACCGGTTTGATCCTTTTGCTGAAGCCCGCACAACAGCGCAGGTTGCCGCTCTTGGTGCAGGTGCTGAGGTCATAGCCTTTGAGAACGAGAGCGAGATCGTCGTAAGCCGGCACCGCTCGCCCGGCAAAGGCGGGTGGAGCCAGAACCGGTATGTCCGTAAGATTCACGGAGCAGTGCAGCTGAAAGGCAGGGAGATTGAGATGGCCCTTATTGCAGCCGGACTCCGCTACGAAAAGAAGGAGACCCGGGCATTCGGCGGGTGCAGCAGGGGAGCATTCAGGGTCTTTGCGAAACGGGATCAGATCCCGGTCCCAACATACCGCGGTGCGGATGTTCAGGTTCGGATCAGTGGCAAACGCCTTGAGAGGATCCGGTTCCGCCCCCTTTCAGGAAAATCGCGGTATCTGATTGTTGGCATCGATCCTGGTACAACAACAGCAGTTGCAGCTCTCGATCTCGATGGAAACCTGCTTCATCTTGCGAGTTCCCGGCAGATGAACATGGGAGATGTTGTTGAGTCACTCTACCGGGTGGGAAAACCCCTGATTATCGCATCAGATGTGCAGGAGATGCCCTATTCGGTAGAAAAGATACGACGTGCATTTTCTGCAGTCGCGTATACACCAAAGCAGGATGTGAGCGTCGAGACGAAGGTGGATCTTACCTCATCCTTTCAGTACGGAAACGATCATGAACGCGATGCACTTTCTGCTGCACTTGATGCATACCGCCAGTACCGGCACAAGTTCCAGAACTTACTCAAGCGAATTCCTCCCGGACATGATCTTGATGAGGTCCGTGCACGGGTTATCAGGGGGCAGTCTCTCGATCAGGTGATAGGTGATATGAATGCCGTTGCACCGGTACCGGCACTTGATTCACCAGTGGTTCCCGTCGAAGTCAAGCATGATGAGAAGGTAAGGGTGCTTGACGGGATGGTGAAGCGCCTGCGTACATTTGTTGGTGAGCTGCAGGAAGAAGTTAAGGAAAAGGACTATGAAATCCAGAGACTGCAGGCACGTGTCAGGAAAATCCACACATCACAGGATGCCCGGCTGGCAAAAGATTCCGAACTGGTAAAAAAAGATGCAATTATCCAGAGCCTTAAAAAACGGTTGCGAAAGGAAGAGCGGCATACAAGGAATCTGTCCAGACGTCTCGTCCGAATCAGACAGTATGCAGAGCTTTCGATGGATGGTGAAGTGCTGCCGCTCAAAGTGATGGAGGCCCTGACAAAAGAAGGGCTCCGCCGCCTTATTGATGACTCAGCGATCGATGAAGGTGACATAATTTATGTAACACGTCTTGATGGCTGGGGGAGGAGTGTGGTCAAGGATCTTGGAGAAAGCAGGATAAAAGCGGTTGTTACCAATGCAACACTTCTTGCAGAGTGTGATCCCCAACTGATTCCGGCATTCCGTGAACTGGGTGTTCCTCTTCTTTCCGATAAGGATACCGGTGTTCAGGTGCGGGGAAAACGGGGGCTGGGGGCAAAGGAAATGTTCGAGACCGCACTTTTACAATGGCAGGAAGAGCAGGCACAGCATGAACGGGAAAAGAAATCTGAACTGATCGAGCACATCTTCAAAGAGTACAAAAGCGAACGGGGTAAGGAGGTGCGCAAGAGTGGATGACCGCGAACTCTTGACTGTCGTGATGGGAATTGTCGGAAAAGAGAACTGCTTGGACGATTGTGCCGAAGTGCCCTGTGGAGATCAGGTCATGGTGGTGACAACGGACATGCTCCACCGCACTACTGACTTTGTGGAGGGTATGAGCACGTGGCAGATCGGTTGGATGAGTGCTGCGGTCACGCTCTCGGATATTGCGAGCATGGGTGCAGAGCCAAAATATCTGCTCATGGCAGTGGGGCTCGATGCGTGGCCTGACCTGGCCGGGATCATGAAGGGTGCACAGGATTGTTGTACAATGTTCGGTGCTGCGATCATTGGTGGTGATATAGACCGGCATGGAGAGCTCACCATCGTGACTACCGGTCTCGGGCTTGTCGACAAGTCCAGTATTGTACGTCGAACCGGTGCTCAACCGGGTGACCTTGTCTGTGTAACGGGAATACCCGGCCAGGCGCAGGCATATCTTGACGGGTATCTCCAGTTTAAAAAAGCACTCTTTGAACCACAACCGCGGGTAAAAGAAGGGCTGCTCCTTGCCAGGGGTGGTGTCAGTGCCATGATGGATGACAGCGACGGGGTTGCACTCTCGCTTTTTGATCTGCTCAGTGTAAATGAATGCGGATTTTCACTTGATTCAACAAAACTGCCGGTCCCTTCAGGGATTCCTGCAGACCAGGCCCGTGAACTCGCACTGTACGGAGGAGGGGATTATGAGCTGATATTTACCCTCCCCCCGCACCGGCATCCGGTTGATAGTGTTGCCTATTCCGTTATTGGAACGGCAACCTGGGAAAAAACAGTCCTGATTGATGGCAGCCCTGTCGAAAAACGCGGGTACCAGCACCGGTGGGAATAATCCCGCGTTCAGTACGGGTACACAGTCTTCTTTTCACTCTGTAATTACCATTGACTTTTTACAGCTGCCAGAAGATCCAGTCAGGACGACAGAATATGAAAATACAGGTCTTTGGCAATAAATACAAATAAGGAGAGATAATTCATTATCAGAGAATCCTTTGGTATATCGTATGGAATCGTTAGACAGTAAAGTGGACCGGTTAACCCCTGAACAGCGTAAGGAAGTCGAAGATTTTGTGGACTTCCTGATATTCCGGTCAGGAAAAACCCCGGAATCTCCCCCTGCCGCACCGGTTTCATCCAAGATCCCGAAAGCTGCTCCCCCTCCACTTATCGTACAGGAACCGGTTCATACGGCGGAAAATCCTCCCCCAAAGGAATATGATACGATACCCGCTGAAAATTCATCAGGACCTGTTCAGGCAGAACAGGCAACTTCCATTCGGGAGATCGAAACAGGGAGTGATGATGGGATCACGCGTGATTACATAGACTATGGGCAGTTCGAACAAAAATCATCTCCTGCGATTATTGCGGTAAAAAAAGTGAAAAAAAAGTTACAGCAGCGCCAAGAGCAGGAAAAACCCCGGGTATCGCTCGACTGGATTGATTGATCTTAAAAAAACAAAGAGTAAAAATAATGGACCCACCGGCATACCAACACCCGCAAATCACGACAGCACAGCCCTTTGAACCTTGTATGACTTTTCAGCACCAGATAAAAAATTAAAAAGCGAGTGGACTCGACGGGATTTGAACCCGTGGCCTTCACGTTGCAAACGTGACGATCTACCCCTGATCTACGAGCCCTTCACCGGTAAGTTGCGGCATATTATTTTTCTGCGGATTCCATATAGTTGTTACTGATCGATGGTATAACTGATCAACCTTCAATTCCCGGTGAGTAGAGCGTTATTGATTGAAAAAGGGGCAAATATTTCATACCCGGATCTCTACTCTTTTTTCGTTTTGTGAGTAAAAAGTGTTGCTACTGCCCCGATAACTGCAGTAACAACGCCGATTATCGCCACTACGATTGAGTTATCCAGGGCCCCCTCTTTCTGGGTGGGTTCAGCAGTCACCGGAACCGTAATCACAATCGGCGTTGCTACAGCAGTAATAGTATTTTGCGAGCCGATCTGGTTTAAGGGTGGAAGTGTCCCGAATGCATTGGATGTCTGGCCGTCAAGAACATAGATGGTCCCTTCATAATCATAGTAACCGCTCAACGTCAGCCGCAAAATATGGTTTCCGGGATTGACAGAAGTGACCGTGGTTGGTGTGGTTCCACTATAAACCCCGTCAATCAGAATGCTTGCTCCCGATGGAGATGAATGGACAGTGACATTCCCTGAAGGTTGCTGGAGGGTTCCGGTTGGCGTTATTGTCACTGTTTCGTTCACCAGCGGATTGGGGGATACGGTGGTTATGGGAAGAGTTGTTGGCGCAGCAGAAACCTCTGCCGGGAGCAGCCCGGTAATCAGACGATAATTTATTACATCAGCCTCATCTGCAGCCAGATAGGTGGGCACAGGTGCCGTTGTCCATTCAATGACATAGCCCTTCCCGTACTTCGCATAGAGAAGGGCGGGTGTTCCGGTATCGTAATTCAGGAGTGGTATCGCGCTTCTCTTTGCAACAGCCTGTTCCCCGTCCTGCGGTGTGCCTTTCAGGGAATACTGGGAGGGCAGGCCGTTGAATATATCCTTTATTACAACCTTCGTGGGATCAGCCAGCTCAAGGAATTGTCCCCCCTGGGTAGTTCCCCCATTGGTTGCCGGCAGACTCGCATCGAATTTGTGATTACACGGATAGGTGATGACGAGGATCTTACCTGCCGCAACAGCAGTTTCGATTTTGGCAGCGGTTGACAGGCTGAATGAATCATCCCCGCCAAGAACAATTACATCGACTGAAGGATCCGTAAACTGATCTACGTTGCTGTCGAGCTCGGATCCGGAAGAACCAGGGATCGACTTTGCAACCATAACTGAATCCTTGTGAAGGTCAGGATTAAATCCGGAATTCGTACCATATATGGCCACCGTAAAGGCACTGGCAGGCAGGACTATAATGAGAGCAGCTAAAAGGATGACGAGAATGTAATTATTATATCGCCTTGGTTGAATCATCGGAGACTCCCCATTCTCTGCTGAATGGATAGTAACTGTAACTATATAGGTATCTGACAGGATCTTATATCGATTGTGGAAAAAATACTCAGACCTGCAACAAAAACCGATGCAATGCCCTTATTTTTCTCGAGGCACGCTTTCCCAACCAAAACCAGAAGCGATTAGTTCCTTTACTGAACTTCCAATGAAGAATATCTTAAAAAACCTAAAAAATTGCATGGACCCGGCGGGAATTGAACCCGCGGCCTTTACGTTGCGAACGTAACGATCTGCCCCTGATCTACGAGCCCGAAAAATGAAATGATATCAGAGAATAATCTCGATATCTAACTTTTCTGCCAGTTCCTTATATCTGTTCCTGATAGTGACTTCTGTAACACCAGCCACTTCAGCCACTTCCCGCTGGGTACGCCGCTCCCCACCCAGAATCGATGAGATATAGATTGCCGCTGCGGCAACACCAGTCGGCCCCCTGCCGCTTGTTAATTCACGTTCTCCTGCCTGCCGAAGGATTTCAACGGCCCGGCTCTGCACTTCGCCCTTGAGGGTAAGTCCGGAGCAGAAACGCGGTACATAATCAATAGGCGATGTCGGGAGAAGTTTGAGCCCGAGCTCCCGGGAAATAAACCTGTATGTCCTGCCAATCTCTTTTCTTGACACACGGGATACTTCTGCAATCTCATCCAGTGTACGGGGCACATTGCACTGGCGGCAGGCTGCATAGAGTGCAGCTGCGGCAACACCTTCAATGCTCCGCCCGCGTATCAGGTTCTTGTCAACCGCATCACGGTAGACAACAGCTGCAGTCTCACGGACATTTCTCGGCAGACCGAGCGCGGACGCCATACGATCAAGTTCTGAAAGGGCGAATGCAAGGTTTCGCTCGGTTGCATTGCTGACCCGGATCCGGCGCTGCCATTTACGGAGCCGGTAGAGCTGTGCCCGGTTCTTTGAAGAAATTGCCCTGCCATATGAGTCACGGTTGCGCCAGTCAATCATTGTTGAAAGACCTTTGTCATGGATTGTAAATGTCATGGGAGCCCCGACACGGGACCGCTTCATTCGCTGGTCGTGGTCAAATGCCCGCCATTCAGGACCACGGTCAATGAAGTCACCATCAATGACAAGACCACATCCCTGACAGACCAGCTCTGCCCGTTCATAATCATGGACAAGCTGTCTGCCTCCGCATTCCGGGCAGACCGTTTCGGTATGATTTTCCGCCTTCTTTTCGATCTCTTTTCCCTTCGTGCGTAATTTGAGTGCTTCCCTTTCACTCTGAAGAACTTTTAACTTCTCAATTTCCTGCATTCACATTCACCAATGGTATAATTTTCTTTTTTTTAGCCCGGCATATCCTGTGTTGTATGCTATCATTTTGCGAAGAGCTTTTCATTCGTCTGGACCGAACATTTTTCCCGGCAGAGAACCGCAGCATATGGTGCTTTGATATTACCAAAGAGGTCCAGGATCTTTCCTACTGGCTTCATCCGGCGATCAGTCACTTCACTGTATAATGGGGGGAGCTGGGCTGCATCACACTGAATAATGAGCATCCGGTTGCCGATGGTGCTCATCGCTCGACCAACAACTTTCACACAACACCCACAAGGATATAATGGTACTGAAATAATTTAGTAATCTATATATATTATACGCAGCACTATTTAAGTCTTGCGTGAAAGTTTAAATAGAAATTTCAGGAACCCAGGAACTGGTCGATATTTAAAGATATAACCTGTTTACACTCATCATCAGTAAGTCCGGCTCCTTTTGCAACCACAAATTTCGCGCGCTTGTCCAGCAGATCGTGCGGGGCATGCGCGTCTGAATCCACGACGAGCTGGCATGCTGCTTCACGCGAGATCCGGACCACATGGCCATTTGTCTGGTTATGCCCGCCTCGTGAAGTGATCTCAAGAGCAATACCATTTTTAGCCGCGAGCAGGGCATCTTCAATAGTGATGAGCCCCGGGTGCGCAAGCACGTTCACATTTTTGCATCCGCAGGCAGCATGGTTTGTCCCGGCTGCTACTGGTTCAACCGGCGTCTCTCCGTGGACTACAATAATATCTGCCCCGGCTGATCTTGCTAATTTCGCCAGATCAGCTATCTGTGAAGGATGTACATGGGTGATCTCAACTCCGCAGAGCAATCTGATTCCATAAAGCTTTGCAGATTCCCGTACCTGAATGAGTGATTCAATGACAGATGTGGTATTTGATGGATCCACGTGGTCTGTAATTGCTACTGTTGAATATCCAAGTACTGCCAGACGGCGGATAAGTTCGATGGGGAGCATCTCGCCATCAGAAAGGATGGAATGAGTATGCAGGTCATATAAACCGCTCACCGTTTCACCTCAAGTTTCTGGGCAACTTTTCTGATGAGTGCCTCTTTACCGTCATGCCACTCTGCAACAATACGCCCCTCGCGCCGAATCCAGTGTGCAGGGTGGTGGTGGTCCTCAATCCTGAACGTGACACCAGCACGTTTCAATGCGCGTTCTAAATCACTGATCACCGGTGCCTTCGCACCGTATTTCCGTGATACTCTTCGCCCCTGACGACGGGTATATGCAGAGTTGAAGTAGCAGGGATAGAGAATGCACTCGCCTTGTGCCATTATAAAGAGGATTTGTGGTCAAGGTATAAACAGTGTACGCTCGTACCTACTATTATGCATCATATCGACGTCAGGATTGAGAAGGATATCTACGACGTCAACAATACTATTGCTGACAATAATACGAAGCTCTTAAAAAAGCATGGCGTGCGGGCATTTGACCTTCTCGGAGCCATAGGTTCAGGAAAAACTGCCCTGATTGAGCGTCTTGTCCCCCTGCTAACCAGAAAGGGACTGCGCTCGGGAGCGATTGCCGGTGATGTGTATGGTGACGATGATTTCAAGCGAATTTCAGCACTAGGTATACCGGCGTTCAACGCAAACACCGGAAAGGAGTGCCACCTTGATGCCCACCTTGTTGAACATGCAATCGAGCACCTGCCGCTCCATGATATCGACATCCTCTTCATTGAGAACGTCGGCAATATGGTCTGTCCGACCGACTTTCGTCTTGGGGCAGAAAAGAGAATCGTTATTGTAAGTTCAACTGAAGGCGATGACGTAGTAAACAAGCATCCGATGATGTTCCGTGACTGTGCGATTGGTGTAATTAATAAGGTTGATCTTGCCCCGCTCGTTGGAGCAAATCTCGACCGGATGGAATTGGATATCCACCGGTATAATCCCGGCATGCCCGTCTTCAGAACAAATCTGAAAACAGGCGATGGTATTGCCGCCCTTCTTGATACCATTCTCGCGTAATTAATCCAAATTTTTTTGTAACGAAAAGACTCCTGAATTTTTTTATCCCCGGTGATCAGGGAATATTTCCGGATCACATATAATTCGGGCCATGTGAAATCAGAACGGTTGGGAAATACTATAAATAATTCTGAAGGGAATATATAGAGCACCATCTTTCAGGAAGTTCCTGAAAAATATTCCAGAGAGTGATACCATGCAGTGGCAGGGAAGATCAGTACGAAAGGTGACTGGTGGCAGGCGCCGCCCGGCACAGATGAAGCGAAGGACGGAAATCGGTCTCGCACCCGCAGATACCCATATCGGTGACGACCGGAGAAAGAATATCCGGACCACAGGTGCAAACCAGAAAGTCCGTTCCCTCCGTGCAAGTTTTGCAAATGTGACCAACCTCAAAAACGGTGAGAGCAAAAAGGTCAAAATTGCAAGTGTTATTGAAAATGGGGCAAACCCGAATTATGTGAGGAGAAATCTTCTTACCAAAGGCGCAATCATCAAGACTGAGATTGGAAATGCCCGTATCATGAGCCGCCCTGGTCAGGATGGCGTTATCAACGCGGTGTTACTCGAATAATTTGAATAAATTAAAATCAAACCTTTTGAAAAATTATTTTAAATCGATAGAACTCGTTTTAGTTCCTGATGCAACAATAAAAATATCCGGTTTGTATATAACCCTTCGGCAAATTTTTCAGCAATCTTTTTTCTTTCAGACTTCCACATAGTCTAGTTATGCGAAGGATTTATTATCGTTTCCCTCAGAGAACGGATTTGTCGTTTGCCATGGGAATGCCGTTTAATGAAACGCTGAATTACATCGCCGGTCTTGATAATGCTGAGTCCACCAAGACAACCGGAGAAGAACTGGTGAGGGTAAAGACGAAGGTGAAGATTGCCGTAGACCGGGCAACGTTCGGGGACATCACACCTGATATGCTTCGTCCGGGAGTGATAACGGAAGCTGCAGACATGCAGGTCTCGTTACTCGCGCTTGCACTTCGCGGTGGAGGAAAGGTTCCGATCGCAAATGACGTCTTCTATATCAGGCTGACTGACCAGGTGTCAAGAACTGACATTGATATTGCCAAGGAAGGCCGGGGCGAGGGGCTTGACGCGCTGGACATGAAAAAGATCCTTCTGGGTGCTCCGAAGTGACTATCCGGATCACGGTTGCAGCACCATTCAGACATTCCCGGAAAACCGGCATGCGAAAGAACGAGCTCATCTATTATTATGCACTTGACCGTAAATGGATGAGCACTGATCAGGCAAATCTCCTCCTCCAGCGGGCAGAGGAAGAAGGGCTTCTTGATCAGCAGAATGGAGTTTACTTTCCCCGTTTTGATACGTCGGGGGTTACCATCCCCGTTGGATTCAAACCCACATCATCAATATTTGAGCGCAATGATCCATCGCAGGAACTGATTAGCAGGATTGCAAAAGCACAGGGCATGCAGGAAACTGAAGTAGTATCTGAAATGAACCGGATCATCAAGGAGCGGTTTGATGGCAATCTCCTTCCGGCTGCAGCGCTGGTGCTGCTTGCAAAAAAATACCATGTTCCTTTCATAGACTTACGAGAAGCACTCATAGGGTACGTGAAAAAAAATTAACCCAGTCATTCAATCCTGTTTTAATTTTATACCGTGCCGTATGCCGTGGCCATAGATCTGTGACAACAAAGTATTTCGCTGATATATCGCTTATATATCACCAAACAAGTGTTATGAGGGATATTCATGACGAGAAACAGAAAGGATCTGTGGGACAACTCCTGGGTATTGCTGCCCTTATTTTCAAAGGGGGATCTTTATGATTAGAAAATGGGTAGTCTTCTTTGTAGTCCTGTCCCTGGCAGGAATTGTCGTATTGAGTGGATGTGTAAGTCAGGAATCGACGCCACAGACCACTACTGTGCCAACGGGTTCCAGCACCCAGCAGACGCAGGTATCCGGTACTCTGACAGTTAAGCCAACAATCCAGGTTACTATCCCTGTTAAAGGAGTATTTTTAAAGGTCAGTTATCTTGGCTCCTTTAACGGGACATATGGTATGAATGGTGTTATGCAAAAAGCGAGAGACTCCGGTGACAAGGTGTATGAAATCACCAATGCGACGGGAACCTTTACGGCAACCTTCTATAAGCTGGATGGATCGACAAAGCATGATTTAACAGTCGAACTATGGAAAAACGGGAAATCATTAACCTCCGCAAAGAACTCAACCGCGTTTGGTAAAGTCAGTATCAGCTACAGTGTGTAACAATTTCCGCTCTCTTTTTTAATTGCGTGAGGCAGTTTAAATAAAACTTTTTTAAAAAAAAGGGTATTTTATTTCCTGCCGGCTTTTACCAGTTTTTCTGCTTTCTCCCCGGCAACCTTTGGGAAGAGCTCCTCGAGCGTTTTATCTCCATACGTTGTCACGCGGGCGTTTATCTGCACGAAATCAGAAGTAATCTCATTTGATCGGATTGTTTTTCTCCTGCGTTCACCGTCCATTGTCGGGTGGAATCCGACACCTTTTGTCATGAGCAGTTTCTTGCGACCTGCACCAGGCAGGCTCTTCTTTGCGGGTATTCCAGTCCTGTCAGACGCGCCGGTAATCCGGATTTTGTAACCTGCAAGCCCCAGAACACCTGCATCAATTTCTTCTCCTATATGCTTGCCAACGATTGCTCCTGCTGCGCCGCCACTGGCGTCCACATTAAAGGCGCGACCTGTCTTTGGATCTGATACAACAATTTTGAATTCCACCATTTAGGATGCTCCATATTATTTTCATCTAAAAACCCGGAATGGATTTTTTAACGTCTCCGGTTGCCGGCAATAATGCCTACACATGAGAAGTACCCATTTTATTATACTGGTACGCTATTAAACCCTCGCGTCTGTCAGGAGAACCCGGACGATTATTTCCCCCAGAATGGATCCTCTTTTCTCCGGATCGCTGTGAATTCTCCAAGAATTTCCTGAGTGCTCACGTTTAACGTTTTGAGCATCTCACGTTCGAGAACTTTTACGTGCCGCTCCGGAATGTCTACGAAGAGATCATCCCCGATGTTCAGCTGCCGGCCAACTGTCACACCTTCGATCGAGATCGCAACTTCGAGTCCTGCATCAGCTTCGCGAATAGATTCCTGGCGGAGCTGTATGGATTTGAGGTGCCCGACTTTCTTACCATCAGTTTTAATCAGGTTCACATCGCTGCGTAGTTTTCCACCGAGAACCCGCACCCCGACAACAGCCGGGTTGCTTTGCCGGAATACACAATCAGGAAGAAGACGGATTTTTGCCGGCATGATGATATGCTCAAAACGCTGCTTTTCTGCGAGCCTTTTCTGTTCATCACGCCATTCAAGATACTGGTCGATCAGCTGATAGATTACCCGGCCTTCGAAGACTTTTACCTGGGTGTAAAGAGGGTTTTTAATCATTTCAGCAGCGTCAGGAAGGATCTGGGTATTAAAAGAGAGGAGTACGCGAAATACCGGGTTTTTGATAGTCTCGGTGTCAATAAGGTCATGACGGCTTACCGGCCCGACTTCCGCCCGCATCACGCCAATTCCTTTTTCCTCAAGTTCTTTACAAAGTGCTTCCAGCGCACCGATGGTATCTGCCTTGATCACAATTCCTTCATCGGCAAGTTTGACGTGAATCTCTGTCATCTCTTTTTTTATCTTGGCTTCAACTTCCTGCCTGTTGCCACGGATTACAAAAAATGGTGATCCTGCGATAACGTTCTCGAGGTTTGGTGCCGTGACCTTGATCCCGGCCGCTGCTGCCACTGATTTCACCCGCTCAAACCTGTCCTCAACGAGTATCTCTTTCATAGGGCGGGGCTTTAAAAGTGACCGTACTTTGGTCACCAAAACGTCATCCTGGGTGGCTACAGCAATTTCATCACCAATTGCCAGCGTGCCATCATACAAAATCACATCGAGTGTCGTCCCCAGACCCCGCTCTTCTTTTACTTCAAGGACAGTACCGGCACCAGGACCTTCGACCAGAAGTGCAAGTTCTTCGCCCATGTACCGCTGGGCAAGCCCGATCATCACGAGCAGGAGATCTGAAACACCTTCCCCGGTATGGGCACTCACCGGCACAATAGCCAGGTTACGTTTGAAGTCAGACACCCTGTCAAACCGGTCTGCTGAAAAATCAAGTTCGGCAAGCTTACCAACGATTTCATAGGTCTTATTCTCTACATCACCTTTCACCCGGTCGTTTTGCCCGGCAAACGATGTAAGGAACGATGCGTTTTCGAATACCCGCCAGCCATGGATCCTGTCAATCTTGGTCGCGGCAATGACAAACGGGGTCCGGCAGTTCCTCAGGATCTGCAGTGCTTCGATTGTTTGTGGCTGAAACCCCTGGTTGATATCAACCACCAGAATTGCCATGTCAGCTAAAGCCCCGCCTCGTGCCCGCAGGGTGGTGAATGCATGATGCCCGGGAGTGTCGATGAATAAAAGTCCGGGAATGTTGATGGATTTTCCCATCGTCCCGCTCATGGATCGGATCGCTTCAATGGGGACGATTGTTGCTCCGATATGCTGGGTAATCGCTCCCACTTCGGAGCTGACCACAGAGGACCCGCGTATCCGGTCCAGAAGAGAAGTCTTCCCGTGATCAACATGACCCATAACGCATACAATTGGCGTCCTGATCTTCGGGTTTACCGCCATATTCTTACCGACCCCGTTTTCGCTCTGACTCGGGGAAAAAAAATTCCCGATTCCCGTGCACAATTGTTTGATGTGCCACGCCTCATTTTATGGAATCGTGTTCAGAGCCACCTGATATGTAATGGACACCTTGCCCTATTAATAATCACTATATGATCCCTTTTGCATTTTCTCACCAGTATTTCACTTCCTGCATATCCTGTCAGGCGATGGAACTACAAGGATACATTAATCAGAGTCCGGTGCAAATGTAAAAAGGACATCTGCCAGGGTGGGGTAGTTGGTTATCCTAGAGGACTGTGGATCCTCCGACCCGGGTTCGAATCTCGGCCCTGGCCTAATTTTCTATGGTAAAGTTTATTCCCGATTTCAGCCCAGAATTGCCCGTATTTCCATAATGGTTCTGTGCATTGAAAATCTCATCCCGAAGTCAATGGACTTGGTGGAGCCGGTGATTATCAGTTCTCACAGGAACGATGGGAAAGACTTCTCCTCTGTTTTCATAACATGAGTTACAGATAACCCCCCTTACGATGGCGGTTGAGCCGGAATCCTCACATTTTTTTCAGATGTTCTAGTATCCGTAGAATGATACTTTCAGGAATAGTTACGTCCCCCGTCACACCACTGACAGCAACCCAGTTGTTGAGCAGGATCCCTGCGGAGAGTGCCTGTGTGCTGTTTTTTACGACAGGGGCGATCCTTTTTACAATCTCCGTCCTGTTCCTGATACGGATGGCGTGGAAGGTCTCGATCATGAGAAGGTGCGCCGTGAGGGATTCAGCAAGGGAAGTTTCCGGATGCTCTGATGTGTCCGTTTCGAGGATTTCCCGGTAGATATGGTATGCCTCTTCCCCATGGCAGACAAATACCACATTCTCAACCGACGGGTGAGTGCTGATATACTCCCTGATCGTCCGCACAGCAATGCGGGCAGCCCGTTTGAAAGGAAACCCGTACATACCGGTACTGATCGCCGGGAATGCGATGCTCTTTACTCCGCTCAATTCCGCAAGGGCAAGCGAGTTCCGGTAGCATGCGGCAAGCAGATCATCCTCTCCGCTCCTCCCGTCACTCCAGACAGGACCGACAGTATGGATGATAAACCGGGCAGGAAGGCGGTAGCCAGATGTGATCTTTACCTCCCCGGTCCTGCACCCGTTCAGTTTCCGGCATTCTTCCAGCAGGGCTGGCCCTGCGGCCCGGTGGATTGCCCCGTCAACACCACCCCCGCCAAGCAGCGTCGGATTGGCAGCATTGACGATGGCATCGACATGTTGTTCGGTAATGTCACCCGTGATTAGGGAAATCCGGTTAACGGTCTGTTCAGGCATCAAAGAGAGACTCATACCAAGGATTAAAATTCTTTTGTCTCATCCATATCTTTTACTTCCGATTCAAAGGTGCAGGTATATTTTCATTATATTACTGATTGGTTTGATACCTGCTTTCACTCTCGCTCTATTTTGGATGATGACCCTGTCAGATTCCAACGGCTATACCGGAAATACCGGTAATTTTTATATCAACATGCCCTGATATCAGCAGGAGCTCAAGATATTTTGCGACGGAGTTACGGTTCATTCTGAGCTGGTGAGCGATATCAGATATGCTCATACCTTTGGAGTGGGACCCGAGACCGTTTTTAATCCTTGACATCTTTTGATAATCCAGGATCATATCGAATTTAAATATAAATCTCAAAATATATAATTAACTAATCAGGTGATATTCCCGGATAATAAAATGTATTATCGTTTTTTAACGATAGGAAGAATTTAATGCGACGGTAAAAGTGTTGATTTTCCATTGGATTTATATCCAATGTTATTCAGTTCCCGGTTGGTTATTGCCATGTCCCTTTTGATCTGCGCTTCTGAATTGAGCGGGTCGATATGTAAGGCGCGGTTGTATAACGCGATTGCCTCATCATATTGTTTGAGGTTTGCCAGACAGTTACCCATTTCATAGAATGCTTTTAAATAGCGCGGAGCAATAACAACGGCCTGCTTGAAATACCTGAGTGCTGTTTCATATCTTTCCATCTTTGAAAGCTCCAATGCTTTCCGATAGAGGTATTGCGCCTCTATGGGAATTCCTTTCATATAAATCCAGTCCATTCTCCTCCCCCCTGTTACCACGGCACCGTATCACGTTTGCCAGGTCAGGATACAAGTTTTTTTTTAATCTGATAATGATATGCAACGCAAATATGCTGTGCATATTGGCACTGCAGAACAAACGGCATAATCTCTTCCAGGCGGCGGTTTACAGGGTTCAACAGATGACATTGTATACCTGCTCAAAAACACATCAAAAAGGAAGATACACGGGCAGGATCGGCAGAAGGAGTGCGATCCGGCGCGGGAAATTACCTGCGGATTGAAAACATCAGACCTGGTATTACATCGATTTTATTTCATGTCTGTGAAATCGTTTCTGGTTATATTCTGAGTGACAAGTCTTGACTCATCCCGTTGACCGCAAAGCAGTCATGAATGCTGCTCCTCCCGGTCAATCCGCCCGTCTTTTAAGTAAACGATCCTGTGGAAATACTCCTTATGCCATTCCTCGTGGGATACCATAACAATAGTCTGGCCAAGCTCCTCGTTTATGGTATGGAACTGGTCCAGCACAATTTTTGAGTTGTCTGTGTCAAGATTTGCGCAGGGTTCATCGGCAAAGAGGATCAGGGGTCGGTTCACCATGCTCCGGGCAATTGCCACCCGCTGCTGTTCGCCACCGGAAAGTTCTCTTGGGAGATGGTTGAGCCTCGCTGAAAGCCCGATGGTAGAGAGAATATCCATGCTTGCCCTGCGGCTCTCTGCATCGCTTATCCCCCTTGCCATGGCAGTCAGCGCCACGTTCTCAATGACGGTGAGTTCAGGGACAAGTGCGTATTCCTGGAAGATGTAGCCCATTTTATTGAGCCTGTAGTCAGTGCGTTCGTCATCGTCGAGGTTTAACATATCAACCCCACCTATGTGGATAGTCCCTGATGTCGGATCGTCAATGAGCCCCAGGAGGTGGAGCAACGTAGACTTCCCGCTCCCGCTCGGGCCCATGAGCCCTAAAAAGTCGCCCCGTTTCACCTCAAAGGTTATGCCCCGCAGAGCCGGCACTTCGACGACACCGAGGTAATAGGTCTTTTTCAGATTCTCAACCCTGATCATATCATCCCTTCATTGCAGTCATGATGTCCTCTCGTGCGATACGCCATGCCGGCAAAAAACCCGCTATCGTTGACGCAATAAAGAGCAGTACCGCGTTTGCGGCAAGATCGGCAACGGTAAATACCGGGCGGATGTCGCCATCGGGAAACACTATTGGATATACCGAGAAATACAGGTTCATAGCGAACAGGATAAGGAGCCCGAATAGTATGCCCATGAGAGAGAGGATGGTCACCTGGAAGACATAACTGAACGTTATGATTGTGCGGTGGATCCCTATTGCCTTGAGGATGCCGATCTGGCGGCGGTTGTTGATTGTCTTGATCATGATAACGATAAAAATTACCACAATTGCGATAACGAGACTGACAAACGTGGATATATTGTTGATAATAGCATAACTCTGGACAACTTCTGCGAAGGCCTTTCCCAGCAGGTCGTGCCATGTCTTGATCTCTTCCTGGATACCCATGCCGATCAAGGAGAACTTAACCTCCTCCACATCTTCTCCCTGGACGGTCCGGATCAGGACCGCAGTTGCCTGGTCAACAGGTCCGCCCCTGACGCTCTCCATCTCATCCCATGTGATAAAGACGAGGGGGTCTACCATGTACGACTTGGTCTCAAAAATACCTTTCACCCGGTATGTGCGGGTCACGCCATTTGTATATTCCACTTCAATGGAATCCCCTGTCGTAACCCCGCCAAGCGAGGGCATCAGGTCCTCAGACTCGTCCTCGTGCCCTGCCACCAGCTTGCCGATAACAATTACCCCGGTATCCCCCTCTCCAAGGTACTGCCCCTCCACCATCTTTTTGAAAATCCCGGTCACCATCGTTTCATCACGGGGGCGGATCGCGATGATGCTGCCGGGGAGCCGGTTGCCCTTGAATTTCATTACCCCTCCGATATCATAGTGGGGGGCACCCCTTAGGACACCGGGAACACGGTTGACCCGTGCAAGGAGGTTCTCCAGATCATCGATATACTCTGCATCCTTCTTGGGCTCGATGATGATGTTGCCGGATTGGTACTCGATGGTCTGCTGTTCAAAGAGCTTGATCGCACCGGTTATGACCGAGGGCAAAAAGATCATGTTGGTAAATACCATCGCGATGATGACAACCGTCATCACCAGGCTTCCAATATTTCCTCTCTGGAGCGAGCGCAGGCCGAGAAAAAATGAGAGGTGCAGCTTGACCAGATTATCAGCCATTGTTCCTGCCCGGTTTTTTCTTAAAGAACAGATACCAGGCTCCACCAGCCAATACGGCAAGTATGATGATGCCAATAACAAGACCGCTGTAATCTGCCGGAGTGACTGATATCGCCAGGGGGCGTGTGACTGTATGGTCTCCCCAGTCATCCGAAAAGTCGATTGTCACATTATATGTATGCTCACCGGAAGGTGCAGTGCCCAGCCTGAAGAGTGCGGGAGCATCATTGCCGGGCTTGATCGTTCCAAGGAACGCTTCCCGTGTACCCGCAAGCGGAAGGTCGACTTTCGCGCTCACCGATTTGGCATCTCCCGTACCTGCATTCTCAACCCGGATGATCAGGTTAAAAGGTACTCCCGCCGCCAACCGCTCCGGACTTGTCTCTATGGATGCAATGCTTATTTCAGCCTGCCCCTGTATCAGCAGGCTGATGGCAGCGTTCTCCGTATGCCGGGTCCCGTCAACAGTATAATACTCAACAGAGACCGGAAGATTTGCGATTCCGGTTGCAGTTTTGCGATCGGTAACAAGCACGATATCAAGTGACTCTGTTTTCCCCGGAGCAATACTGGGTATATGGTAGAGCTGGACGTTCTTTGGTATTACCGACGTGCTGGCATTCCCGATCCTGACAATGACGCGATCCGCAACGCTCTGTCCTGTGTTAATAAGCTGCAGGCTGACCAGCGCTTCATCGCCGGGCCTGGTTGCCTGGGGTGTGGTGATCGCCGTACCGACGACAGCCCATCTCGGGACGGATATCTGGGTATTTACATTGACCGGAATAGGGTAGCGGGTACTCCTCCCTCCTGCTGTATCAATCCACACTTCAGGGAAATAGACCCCGGGATTTGCCGGGGCCTTGATCAGGAATGTTATAGGAATTGTCTGGCCAGGCCCGATATCCCCTATCCGCTGGAAATTGCTGCCGATGACTACAATTCCGTTTCCTTCCAGGCCTGCCTTTTCAATAAAAACATTGACATCCGTATTAGTCGTAGTGGCAAATTTCCCTTCCAATAAGATACCGCTTGATTCCTGGACGGATGCAGTGGTCGCGGTATTTTTTATGGTAATTTGTATTGTGCCAAGGTCCCCGGGCATGAGTACTGCTGGCGTTACCTGGTAACTGTCTATAGTTACTGTTGGTTCAGCACAGACCGGCATTGCGGTAACCAGCAGGGTAACAACAGCTGAAATAATAAGTAACCTGTAAAGAGGGGTCATATACTTCCAACCTTTTCTTATTTTTAAAAATAAATCAACCTTTTTACACAATCCCTGATAACGCGGGCTTTTTTATTGGGAAAGTCGGGTTTCCGGAAGACAAGTCTCTTGAAGAGTGGCTCTTTTGCGACCAGCCCTGGGAGAAGGATCTTATGAAATCGGCACCGGGGGATGCGAAGCTCGCGATATTCCTGATAGCCGCCGGTGGAGCGTACTTCCTGACCTTGGAAAACAACATGAGGAAGCGTGAAGCGCCGCATGTACATTATAATTTTCCATTACTTTCACCCTGCATATCCGTTCTCCTTTTATCTTTATATTTGCCTGTTTAAGATAGGAAATTTCTAAAAAAAAATAGAATTTCAGCAAGCGGGAAGGCACATGCCTTTCCAGACAAGAGAGCGGGAAGGATATACTTTTCCTGTGAAGGGAGCAGAGAATACAGCTGGTTGTTTCCGGCTATTTTTCATTACCTCCTCCGCCATGATCAATCAAGAGGTGAAAAATCTGACAGACACTCACGAAATTCCATTATATTGCAGGAAGCAGAAAAATGTCCCGCCGTTTTAAATTATTACAGGATTAATACTACTGGAGAAATTCTATGGATACAGTCACTCTTGCCGGCTATCTTGCCGGAACCCTCACTACAATTTCGTTTGTCCCGCAGGTTATCCGAACCTGGAAGCTCAAAGAGACCAAGGATTTCTCGCTTGCGATGCTCCTGCTCTTTGCAGCCGGTATGTCACTGTGGACTGCGTACGGGATATGGATCAATTCTTTTCCCATCATAGCTGCAAATACGATAACCTTCGTCCTCATACTTTCCTTACTCTGGATGAAGATAAAATACCGTTAAGGCCCTTTTTTTAAGATGCTCCCGTTGCGAACCGGAACAGCCGGGAAAAATTAAAAAAAAAAAGTTGTTTTATTCCTGGAGGAGCACCAGGCAACCGGCAATCTTGTCGTGAAGGCCCTGGCGTTTATTGGTAAGCCCTATCATGAGGAACCCGAGAAAGATAACCAGTGTTGAGATAAATTTTGCAAAGTGGCGCAGTGTAACGCGTGCAAACGAGGGCTTATTTCCATCAAGATCCGTCACAACGATACGCATCAACAATTTTCCCGGTGTTGCCTGGCTGCGTGAAGACTCGAAACCGGCATAGTATAACCACGGTATGACAATGATGACTATCCCATATGATGCGATGATGGATCCAAATAATGCCGCGGATGTCCCTTCCGTTGTAAGTGAGTTAACAGATGCATGCTGGACTGCAAAGAAATAGAGGTTCTGCAATCCCCTGAAAAGACCAAGGACTGCGACTGCGACTGCATCCAGTAGCAGAATAAGAATCAAATCTACAATAAAAGCGACTATCCGCCTCCCAAGGCCGGCATATACCCCTACATCAGAGCCTGCATCGTCTTCAGGAGTGGCCATGGGTGTTGCCGGGATAGATACAATATCCGCCCCACACCACTGACAGAATTTTCCTAAAGCATCAGTCTCTTTTCCACATTTTGGACAGAACATTCCCTTTTACTCCTGATATGTAAATTAATCCGGGTGTCCTTTTTAATTTAACTGTTCTATTGCGTCAATTCATGAATTTGTGCTGCCACAAACCGCATACTGTCGCAAAAATCCTGTACATAAGGGTAAATGTCCATCAGCATGCATCAGGAGCGCAAATCAGAAATATAAAAAAAATTATAGCATTCTTCATGAAATACACCCTGATTTTTTTTGCCGCGCTGGGGCTGATCCTCTGTGCGATCTCTGCTGGCTGTACCAGCCCGACACAGTCAGAGATCAAACCCATCGAAACAACTCTCACGACGCCAGCTCCGGTAACAACAACTTCTTCGTCAACTGCCACAGTTGTATCGACACCGGTTGCAGTAGAAACCCTTCCTGCCGGACAGGATGTTGATATCCAGGTCGAGAAGCAGCGTCCTGACGCTTCCATTCACCTGCTTTACAATGGTGGCGAAGGAGAGTTATTTGTCCAGAATATCATGATGCGGGTTACCCGTTCAGATGGAACCGTTGAAGAAAAGTACTTGAATGATGGTAACAGGAAGCCCAGGCGTGGCGACGAACTGGTAATGGACGGGACGCGCTCCAGCGACCAGGTCGTGGTTTTCCTCACAAGTTCGGGAAAGACGTACAGGATCTTTGATAAAG
>JAJRBZ010000070.1 GCA_028679185.1 Methanoregula sp.
CTCTACTTAGGGGAGTACGTATGGAGGTACAATCACAGAAATGAAAATGATAATGTTAAAGTAAAACATATCATCAAGCTACTTGAACACGAGGGTTAGTCGCTAGAATGTGACTATACCCTAAATTTTTCTCAATTTTCTCTCTTTATCATCGACACCCCATATCCTGAGCTGGCAGTCACATCAGGTAACAACTTTAATGGAAACGGTGTCTTTCTTAACGCTGGAGAACCGAACATGCCGAATCAGAGCTGTATGATTTGGTCAGGTTTTTCTCCAACAAGGATGAACATGTGAGTTTCTTAAGGATTCCCTTTGATAAATATCGAGCTTGAGAATTTCCGGATCTTTTTTCTTCCTGCGTTTTTTTCCGGTGAAATCGCGCAATATCAGCCATAAAATTAATTTCCCACTAAACAAAACCAAGGAGTTCTGAATTTTTATTATGTAATATACGAATAACTCGGATTGAGCCTTAGTACGAGGACACGAACATAATTGATCCAGTATCAATAAATGATACAACCCGATCATTCGGACCAATCTTTCCGGGTTTCAGCGAATCACCAGTTTCCGGTTAAATACCTGAGTGAAAAGATCTCCTTTTTCACGAGCTCGTTCTATTTCTGCAGAGGCTTCCCGTTTCGCAGAAACTTCAATAACTACTTCTTCAGGGAGAACAAGACAGTGAACAGACTCGACTGACCCGAGATGGCGATAATCCAGTCCGTCAGCAATCCTGATCAGAGATGCAAGCATCATCAGATTATCACATTCTTTTGATGAGAGAAGGGAAAAAATTCCGTTTGATTCAAACCGAATTTCTCTACGATGGGCATTTGAAATCAGCCCGATAATTCCCCGGTCGATTATATCGAAGGGAAGATTTTCATCAGATAGTATCATATCCGCACTGCGCTTCGCGTGTCCTTTCTGACCATATTTCAAGCCGATGTCATGAAGAGAGCAGGCGCATTCAAGAAGAAATCGCTCGTGTCCATTCATCCTGTGAACCGGGGCAAGTTCATCAAACATCATAACGGCAAGGGAAGTTACTTTTTGACAATGATTTAATCCTGCCGGAAACTGACCGGATAGAGAGGATACCAATGAACGGATATCATCTTCCGCTAATTTTACAGGTACCCTGAATTTTTTTTTCCTCCCATCAGTCAGTGTTCTGCGAAGGTCCTCCCAGATGTGGGTGCGTCTGAGAGAATCCCAGTATCGTACAAACTGCCGGTACAGGCGTTTTCGCTCTTTCTCTCTTTCAGACAAAAAGTGCTTGTAACCGGTCACAGTGCACTCCTGAATATTTTTTGATGAGCTGGTCGTCCGGAACGTTGAGCGTTCTTTTAACAGCATGACCATTACCGTGTTAATCCAGACATCACAATCATGCAGGTCTCCAAGAATCTCCTGTATCTTTTTCACCCGGAAAAGAGGTTTTTTAAGTCCGAGCCGGTAAAGTGGAGCATACACTTCCATTGTATATCTGAGTTTTTTTGCTGAAATTCTCATTGCATGGTGTTCTGCAATGGCATCCGGGTTATGCACCCACCGTTCATATGACAGGAGTGCATTAAGACGCCGGGAAATCCGGCTGGCAGCCACTGCCGGGATACCGTAAGGAGAAGATTTTTTACGGGTGCTTTTTACCTGAACTACCTGACTGGTAAAAAAAATCTTCATATCATCAATGACTCCACTGTTTTCCAGTTTTTCAAGTGCTGAAATCACGGCAGTCTGGAGTTTTAAACGTTTTTTCTGCAATTGTGAGAGAAGAATTGTTTCCAAATCTCCAGTTAAAATGATTGGTGGGGAAACTGACGGGTCATTCTCATGCATTCCGTCCTCCCTCCTTTTAATAAGTTTTATAATAAATGCAATCTGGACATCAGTATCACGGGCATCTCCCAGTGCACGGGTTATCTTTTGTATCTCCAGCATCCACACCCGGTATTTTTTTTCCGGAATGCATGAGACAAAAAGTGGGAGGGCTGCACGAAGTCTCCGTGATGTCACCCGCATACGATGGATATGTTCTCTATCTTCTGCCTTTTTTACTCCATCAATCTCTTTGGAAAATGCATCAAGAAGAGGAATGAGTCGTTGGGTACCAAAAATGCATTCCGCTCTTATTGGTTCCGGTTCATTAATTAATGTCATTATTCCAGATTCCCCGGTGATCAAGCAACCATGTCTGTGCATTTAGGGAGGGCATGTCATCCGACGGTTTACGGCGCTCATAAGAACCATCAGGTTTCAATAAACGAACTTTGGTTGTATCATTAAGCTGAACGGGAAGAATCGTTGATACAATTGCTTTGCGGTAGTGAGGATTTTCAATTGGGAAAAGAATTTCCACCCTGCGGTCAAGGTTCCGCGGCATAAGATCGGCACTTCCCAAAAATACCTCTTCATTGTCACCATTGTGGAAATAGTAAATGCGGGCATGTTCAAGGAACCGGCCAACAATGGAAGTGACCGTTATATTCTCACTCACACCGGCAATTCCAGGTCGCAGGCAACATATCCCACGTACCTGCAGATCAACTTTAACTCCTGCCTGTGATGCACGATAGAGTGCAGTAATGCAAAGAGGATCGATCAGTGCATTCATCTTGAAAATAATATGCCCGTCTCCATGTTCCTGGTGCCGGGAAATTTCCCGGTCTATCCTGTCGATAATTCCATTCCGTATGGTAACCGGAGCTACAAGCAGTTTTTTATAGTTCGTAATCCTTGCGTACCCGGTAAGCAGGTTGAAAAGGTTTGCAACATCCTCTCCCTTTTCCTTATCACAGGTAAAAAGGCCAAAATCCGTGTAAATTCTACTTGTTGTAGCATTATAATTGCCGGTTCCGAGATGCAGGTAACGTCGTATACCGTCTTTCTCCCTTCGTACGACCATACATAGTTTTGCATGGACTTTGAGGCCTACCACTCCATAGACAACATGCACTCCTTCATTTTCAAGCGCACGTGCCCAACCAATGTTGTTCTCCTCATCAAACCGGGCTTTAAGTTCAATGAGTGCTGCAACGGCCTTGCCATTTTCATGAGCTTCCATGAGGGCATTTACCACTGGTGAGTTTGACCCCACGCGGTAGAGCGTAATCTTGATGGCAAGGACATCCGGATCATGTGCGGCCTGACGCAGGAAATTTATGACGGGAGAAAAACTGTCGTACGGATGATACAGCAGAATGTCATGATTGCGGATGACAGAAAAGATGTCATTTGCTTCAGCGAGATCTGAAGGGATCGAAGGCTGGAAAGGGATATCTTTCAGATCCGGACGATCGAGGGAGAGAAGCTGCATAAGATCAGTCATACCAACGGGATGACCGACGCGATAGAGCATGCCGGAAGTTACCCCCAGTTTCTTTTCAAGCATATGGCAGATCCCTTCATGCATGGAACATTCAATTTCGATACGCACCGGTTTTCCCCGCGCTCGCTGCTCCATAACCTCTTCAACCGTGGTGATGAGATCCGAGGCATCATCAACTTCAATATCGATATCTGCATCCCGGGAAATTCTGAACGGAAAGGATGCAACAACGTTCAGTCCTGTAAAAAGCATATCAAGATTTGCTGAAATGATCTCTTCAAGATAAACGTAATGCACAACCGAGTCATTACCGGATTCACCTGTTTTTTGGGGGGGGATCCTTACGAGTCGTGAGAACAGGTTGGTTGGAACCTTGACCCTGGCAAAAAAATCCTTATTGTTCTGGTCTCTTATAATAATCGCAAGGTTAAGCGAAAGGTTTGATATGAAGGGAAACGGGTGAGCGCTGTCAAAGACAAGAGGTGTCAGCACCGGAAAGATCTCGTCAATAAAGAATGTACGCATCAGCTCTTTCTGCTGTTGTGTGAGATCGGCATACATATGGATGTGGATACCTGCAGCGTCCAGCCGCGGGAGGATCTCTTCATGCCAGATATAGTACTGGGCCTCAAGTTCCGGGATGAGCATCTTCCGGATTGCCTCCAGCTGCTGTGAAGGAGTCATCCCGTCAGGAGGATATTTCAGGACACCTTTTACCAGCTGGCGCTGGAGACCTGAAACTCGTACCATGAAATATTCATCCAGATTGTTGGCAAAAATCGCAAGAAATTTTACCCGTTCCAGTAACGGGTGGCTCATGTCGCGAGCCTCATCCAGCACATGCCGGTTGAACCGTATCCAGCTCAGTTCCCGGTTGATAAAGAACGAAGAGTTGTCAGCTGACAGGTTTGGTGTGCTCATGATCAGGCTCCAGCAGACCTGGTATCTTCAGGCCGGTGCTCTCTGGCGCATTATTAATAAAGATAGATAGTCTGATAAAATATATTCTTCTCCTGATGATAGAGTTAGAGAACAAAAATCGAAAAATCACCGATCATTTTATAAAATACAGAATTCTGTGGATTTTCCTGATCATCCATTGAAGTTATGATATTTATGGCAGTGTTCGATAAACTCCTGCTTTTGGTGTTCACTTGGATTGACCGGTGGTTTGAGATACCCAATATCAGGAGTCTGGAGCGCCGGACAAAACGGGCAGAGCGCTGCATCCACATCATTGGCTTTTTCCCGTACCGGGCAATAATAGACACCGCCAATAACCTGAACAGAATCCCCGCCTGGGAATGGTGTACCTGCCGGGTGTCCCGGTTCATGCAGCACGAGCATGCAGAATCCGGAGAGTAGGTATTTCAAAAACCTGATGGCATGAGCATCCCCCCCGTCAGTATCCTGGCATTGTGTACCTACCATGTGCCAGTACTTCTCCGGTAGATCAGAGACCGGTTCGTTCATTGTGTTAAAGACACCCTGCTGCTGTAAAAGGCGTATACGCTGGTATGTTCCCAGCAGGTGTTCAGTAATCTTCTTAGTGAGCCGGTCCCGGTATTCGGGTGTAATGTTCTGGATTTGGTTACTGAAATTTCGCCTCATCCGTTGGATATCTGAGGGTGAATACTGCAGTACCAGTACTGCAATGCGGTCCCCCAGTTCCCCCCGGGTTTTTGCCTGCTGTAAATCCTGGCATTGCCTGAAAATTGTCCCGCCTTCCACTCGAGACTTATGTCCATTCTGGGAGTCAGCCATACAATCCGCGCCTGTGTTGCTGCTATTCTATGGGAAACAGAATCATATAATTTTGTGGAATCAGGCATAAATCTGTCCGAATATTTTTATATTCTGCTCTCCAATGCCTAACTATGGTGAAGTACCATGAGTGAGTGTTTTATTTGTTGAAAACCTGCGTTTTTTAGATACCACGTTACGGGACGGGGAACAGACCCCGGGTGTTTCGTTAAACCCGGATCAGAAACTTGAGATTGCGACCAGGCTTGCAGACATTGGCATCGATGTCATCGAGGTCGGTTCTGCAGCTACATCCGAAGGAGAACGGGAAGCGATCAGGATCATCGCAGATGCCGGTCTCTCTGCCGAGATATGCACGTACGTCCGTGCCCTTAAAACGGATATCGACTATGCTGCCGATTTCGGTGCAGACTCGGTTCACCTTGTCGTTCCGGTAAGTGACCTTCATATCGCAAAAAAGATGCGAAAGACCCGAAGCCAGGTATCCGCCATGGCTTATGATGCAGTGGAATATGCGAAAAGCCGTGGGCTGGTTGTTGAGCTCTCAGGAGAAGATGCATCCCGTGCTGATCCAATGTTCCTGCAGCAAATCTTTTCCGAAGGCGTCGCCCGGGGGGCAGATCGAATCTGCTTCTGCGACACCGTGGGAGTTCTTACACCGGAAAAGGTTGCAGCGTATATTCCGCCTCTTGTTGAAGTTGCCCCGCTGTCAATTCACTGCCACGATGACCTCGGATTTGCCGTGACCAACACCATGGCTGCCCTCAAATCGGGAGCATCCTGTGCCCATGTCACGGTGAATGGTCTTGGCGAACGGGCGGGGAATACGCCCTTTGAAGAGGTGGTCATGGTGCTTGAAGTGCTCTATGGGTACCGCACACGGATCAAAAAAGAAGAGATTTACCACCTTGCCACGCTCGTTTCCCGTCTCTCAGGCATTCCGCTCCCGATAAACAAAGCGATTGTCGGTGAGATGGCGTTCACCCATGAAAGCGGGATCCATGCCCATGGAGTGATACGGGAACCGTCGACGTATGAGTCTGTCAAACCGGAGATGATTGGAAGAAAACGCCGTATTGTGCTGGGCAAACATTCCGGCTCTGCATCTGTTGAAGCCGCACTGGCAGAAATGCACTATCATACAGATGAAAATCAGGTAAAGGAAATCGTCAAAAGGATCAAGCAGCTGGGTGATGCGGGTAAGCGGGTGACCGATTCCGATCTTATGGCGATCGCAGATGCCGTCCTTGCAGTTGAAAGTGAACCGATCATTAAAATGCGACAATTCACTGCTGTATCCGGCAGCAACATGATCCCGACTGCATCCGTTACCCTTGTTGTCGATGGGCATGAGATGACAGGTGCTGCGACTGGTGACGGCCCGGTGGATGCGGCAATGGAAGTACTGCGCAAGTGCGTGGCCGACGTGGCAGACATCAGGCTTGAAGAATATCATGTAAATGCGATTCACGGTGGCACCGACGCACTGGTTGACGTAACAGTAAGATTAAGTAAAGACGGGAAGATAATTACTTCACGCGGCGCCCGCACCGACATAATCATGGCAAGTGTCGAGGCGATGATCGCCGGCATGAACGGACTACTGAGGGAAGAATATGAAAACCGGGGCAAAAATCCTCGTTGAATCACTACAACGCGAAGGAGTCGAGACAATCTTTGGCTACCCTGGCGGAGTGGTGCTGCCGATCTATGATGAACTCTATGATTCACCATTGCGGCACATCCTTGTACGGCACGAACAGGCAGCAGCGCATGCCGCTGACGGGTATGCACGGGCGAGCGGTCGTGTAGGGGTATGCCTGGCAACTTCTGGCCCTGGTGCATGTAACCTCGTGACCGGTATAGCTACTGCTTATATGGACTCAGTGCCTATTGTTGCACTTACCGGGCAGGTCCCGACAAACCTGTTGGGCAATGATGCCTTCCAGGAATCTGACATCACCGGCATCACTATGCCGATAACGAAACACAACTACCTTGTCAAGGATACTGCTGACCTGGGGCGTGTAGTAAAAGAAGCGTTCTATATAGCAGGCACTGGTCGTCCGGGACCGGTTCTGATTGATATCCCCAAAGATGTGAGCACAAAGGTCATCAAAGAACCACCGGTTCCAGAAAAGGTGATATTACGCGGGTACAGCCCGACCTATCGCGGACACAAACGCCAGATAGAAAAGGCACTCCAACTGATTACCGCTGCTGAACGACCGGTGATCTATGCCGGTGGCGGTGTCATCTTATCCAATGCATCAGTGGAGCTTGTGGATTTCGCAACACAACTGGGAATCCCGGTTACCACCACTCTGATGGGGATTGGCTGCATTCCCTGTGATCACCCGCTCAACCTGGGCATGCTGGGGATGCACGGTACGGAATATGCCAATTTTGCTATCACGGAAAGTGATCTCCTGTTTTCCATCGGTGTGAGGTTCGATGACCGCGTGACCGGCAAGACAGATACGTTCGCACCTCATGCAAAAATCATCCACATCGATATCGACCCCGCCGAAATCGGAAAAAACAAGCGTGTTGATGTTCCTGTAGTCGGGGATGTAAAGGCTGTCTTACAGGACATGCTCTTGATGCTAAAAAAGAACGGGCAAAAGGATGCCTGGCTCAAGAAGATCAGACACTGGAAACAGCACCACCCGCTCAAATGTCCGCAGGATGGCAGGCTTCACCCTCAGTTCGTGATCAGGCAGATGAGCGAGCTTTTAGGAGGAGATGCGATCATTGTCTCTGAAGTCGGACAGAACCAGATGTGGACTGCACAGCACTATTGCTTCAAACATCCACGTACCTGGATAACCAGCGGCGGGCTTGGCACGATGGGTTACGGTCTCCCTGCTGCAATGGGGGCGCACTTTGCACGGCCGGACCTTCCTGTCTTCGACGTGGCCGGTGACGGCAGTATCCAGATGAATATTCAGGAGTTTGGTACAATCTCCCACAACAAGATACCGGTCAAGATTGCGATCCTGAACAACAGGTTCCTTGGCATGGTGCGGCAGTGGCAGGAGCTTTTCTATGACCGGCGCTATTCATTCACCGAGCTACCGTCCGTTGAGTTTGTCAAGATCGCCAATGCCTACGGTATTGAGGGTGTGAAAGTGGAATCCCCTGATGATGTCATGCCCGCACTCAGGGCGGCACTTGACTGTGATGGTCCGTTTGTCATGGACTTCAGGATTGAACGCGAAGAGAATGTGTTCCCCATGGTCCCTGCCGGAGCTGCAATCAATGAGATGATTGGGGGGCACCCGAAATGAAGCCGCACACGCTTTCCATACTGGTCGAGAATAAGTCCGGTGTCCTTTCAAGGGTTACTGGTCTTTTCTCCCGGCGAGGGTTCAATATCGAGAGCCTTGCGGTGGGTCCCTGCGAGGAGCCCGGCATGAGCCGGATTACCATTGTCGTGATCGGTGATGATGAAAAAATTGAACAGGTCATGAAGCAACTTAATAAACTCATTGATATTATCAAGGTCTCAGATTTAACAGAAAATGAGCGGGTGGAGCGCGAGCTTGCCCTTATCAAGGTGACTGCAGAACCAGGGACTTCCCGTGCTGAGATCATGCAGGTTGCATCAATCTTCCGGGCACAGATCGTTGATGTTGGTGCAAAAACCCTTATCCTTCAGGTTATCGGGGACACAGAAAAGATCGATGCACTGGAAAAACTGCTCCGGCAGTACGGAGTCAAGGAGTTTGTCCGGACCGGGAAGGTTGGGATTCTCCGCGGCTCAAAGACGGTGACGAGCCTAAAATAAGGTATAAAAACTTTTTTTATATGATTTTTCAGTGCCCACTCGCATATTACATTTAATTGAATCTTTTTCATAAAATTTCCCAAAGAAACTGACTTTCACGGTATTTCACCCACCAAGCATCTGCTGTTTCTCAAAAGTGACTGTGTGCAATAGATCAGCGTTCTTAAGGCATTCATTGATGCAGGGGCATGATCTTTCCCTTACCAAACCAAGCCATAATTGGGCCCTGATTACAAGTATGGATCTGAAGTACAGCTCTTAATTGCGGGAATGAAGCTCTATTATTTTGCGATATGCAGGGAATGCGTTCTGACATCCGGTATATCGTTGGAAAATGCCAGAAAAAAGTCTCTAATAGTTCCTTTCAGATGGCCGTTCTCTGGTTGGATCAATCATAAACAGTGATTTTTAAAAGGAGCCCCGTTTTTGATCGTAGTACAGATCCGAATTGGAAAGTAGGATAACCAAACTTAAAAAAGGCTGTACCACCCATGGACTGGTAAAACAAACGATCTCAAATCTTCCGGGATTTGATCAGGTTGTAATAGATTGCGAATTCAGGTGAAGTTTTAAACTACGCGGTTATTGCGATTTTTATGCAAAATCCTCGTTGATATCGTTTGAATAAGGAAACTACTTGACGCTTTCGGATACGTGGTTTTCTTCTGGCATCGTATAATATTCTGGTTATTGGGAAAAAACCTGTTGTTGATGCCCATTTTTTGAAAATATCCTGGTGTAATGCGAGAGCGGGTAACCGGTCAGGCAAGCTTGACGGCGAAGAGAAAGGACATATATATCTTTTACGGGTTTTTGTGGCACAACTAAAAAGCAACAAAAAACAGCAGCGTGAGAGTGAGAATTACACTTTTTTTGCCATCGTTTCAAGGGCGATCTCAATGACCGTATGCAACTCGTCGTCCTTGAAGGGTTTCAGGAGATAACCATAGGGAATGCTTGCACCGACCCGCTCCAAAGTTTTGGTATCACAGATTGCGGTGATATAAATGACCGGTATATGATGTTTTTTCCTGATAGCATCTGCAGCCTGAATGCCGTCCATTTTACCGGATAGTTCGATATCCATAAGCACAATATCCGGAAGCATCTGACCGGCCTTTTCTATTGCATCCTCTGCTGTGCTCTCACGCCCAACTACAGTATAGCCAAATTTTTTCAGTTTTAATTCCAGAGTCTCGGCTACCTCGGGTTCGTCTTCAACAATTAATAATTTTGCCCGATCCATAACTCAACGTATCTGCTTTAGTTGAGAAAATATATGAATTGATTGTTTTGCCATCATTTAATATTCTGCCAGCTATAGTGAGGGTATATTTAATTATCTGATAGCACACAGGGCCTCATTTTAAGGTGCAATGTCTTGCTATCAGACAGAGAATCAATACTGTAAAATTTTCGCAGTTCACAAATACATATCAGTATAGTATAGTGTTTCGATAATGAACCTGTTTGATCTGATTGTATTGAAAGCACGGTATATTTTTATTTTATATCCTTGGTAATTTATCTGGTGCATTTTCGATTGTGTTATATGTTAACATTCCACAAATTATTTTGATATAATGTTTGGATTGCCAATCTTGACTATCGCTGTCGTCGGGGGTACGTTTCTCCTGATTATTCTTGTTTTGCTGTACTGGGGACTAACCTTTAAGGAGATATCCTCATGATTGATCCTGTTGCAGCCGCTCTGGTTGCTCTCTATTTCATCCTGATGGTCGGGATCGGGATCTGGGCTTCAAAAAAGATCAATACTATGTCGGATTATGTCGTAGCCGGGCGATCTTTGAATTTCTGGGTATTCACCATGCTTATGATCGGCTCTGTCTGTTCGGGGATGTCCCTGCTGGGTGTCTCAGGACTGGGATACAGGTTTGCATGGCCTACGATATGGGAACAACTTGCTGTCCCGCTCTCGATAGCATTCTGCATCATTTTCTTTGGCGTCAAGATGCATACCGTTGCTAAAAAATCCGGGTATATAACTGTCCAGGATTATCTCGCCCACCGGTTTGAGAGTGAGAAATCCCTGCGGGGTATGAGTGCGTTAGCGGGTATTGTTGTATCTATGATCTATCTGGCCGGTCAGTATACTGCGATAAGCATCGTTCTGATGTGGCTGTTTGGGCTCCCGCACTGGATTGCACTCCTCATTGGTGCAGCAATTGTCACAGTTTACACGGTTATTGGCGGGCTCTATGCAGTTTCCTGGACAACACTAGTGCAGGGACTGCGGTATTCACCCCGGAATATATTGTATCCTTTGCTCTCCTGCTCACCATCGGTCTTGCCTGTGCACCCCATGCAATCAATAATATCCTGTGCGCAAAAGATGTCAAATATTTCAAATGGGCACCACTCGTCGCGTTCGGGATCTACGCGGTGGTAATGTTCCTTCTTAAGTTCGCCGGGTTTGCCGGGATTGTTCTTGTCAATGATGGCATTATCCAGCTCCCAAATGTTCCCAACGCTCAGGATTTCATCTTCATCTATGGTGTGCAGGCCGCAATTCCCAATATGTTCATGTGGGGGATATTAGCGGTGATTGTACTTGCTGCTGTAATGTCCACTACGGACCGCCTCATGCTGACTGTCGGTACTTACTTCTCATGGGACATATACAAGAAGATCCTGAAACCCGATGCACCGGATAACAAGGTACTTCTTGTCAGTCAGATTTCAGTTTTTGTTGCTGCTGCAGTAACCCTGCTTCTTGCTCTAAACCCTCCTGATATGCTCGTCTGGCTTATCTGGGCAGGAATTGGGATCATGTTTTCCACCTTTGCAGTTCCCCTGCTTGCAGGACTGTACTGGAGAAGAGCGACACGGGAAGGTGCTCTTGGATCGATGGCGCTGGGATTAATCGCCTCGCTCGTTTTTGGAGGGATTTCCTACTTCAAGCTGGCAAAATTACCTATGCATTTTTCCTTCTATGCGTTTGTCATTGCAGTCGTAGCCATGATACTGGTCAGCCTGATAACCAGACCAACCAGTGACAAAGTGCTTGACGAGACAATGACCGGCTGGTATATTTCAAAATAACCCTTTTTAATATTTTTAGTTCCTGTTCCACAATCATCCATATAAATTCTGCATACTAATGTAATAAGCAGTGAAAACTGCAATTCTTGGAGGTGGTCTTTCAGGACTCACGCTTGCGCGACTCCTGCTCGAACGAGGCGAAGAAGTTGTAGTTCTGGAAGCGGAGCCGGTGTACGGAGGGCTCTGCCGCTCAAAATCAGAACAGGGATTTACTTTCGATATCGGGGGATCGCATATCATTTTTTCCCGTGATGAAGAAGTGCTTGATTTTATGCGACGGATGATTGCCGGAAATGAACAACGCAATAATCGGAATACCAAAATCTTCTATAAAAAAAAGTATATCAAATATCCTTTTGAGAACGGGCTATCCGATTTACCACCGGAAGACCGGTTTGCCTGTGTCAACGGGTTTATAAAAAACCTGATTGCTGTAGAAAAGGGTGAGATTCCTGCACCTTCAAATTTCCGGGAATGGATATATTATACCTTCGGAAGTGGTATTGCAGAATGTTACATGGTTCCCTATAATGAAAAAATCTGGAAATATCCGACGGACCACATGTCCCATCACTGGGTAGACGGACGCATCCCCCGTCCACCTATAGAAGATGTTATCAAATCCGCAATTGGTATATCAACAGAAGGTTATACCCACCAGTCAGTCTTTTCTTACCCGCTTGATGGCGGGATTGAGTCTCTTGTACAAGCCATAGCAGAACCTGTTGAACCATTCATCAGAACAGGGTTCCGGGTGAGTTCAGTCACAAAATCCGGAGCGAAATGGAAGATCAGTAACGGAGATGAAAATATTCTGGCAGACCAGTGCCTCTGTACAATGCCGATACAACACCTGCTGCCATGTCTTAAGAGTGTGCCCGCCGAAGTTACTCATGCGGCAGATGCATTGAAATACAACTCTTTAGTCAGCATAATGATCGGTATTAAAGGACAGGTGCCGGCTATCTCGTGGTTCTATATTCCTGATCCTGAGGTCGGACGAACCAACAGGATTTCATTTCCTTCAGGCTACAGCCGGCATGTTGCACCCAGTGGCTGCAGTGCTATCCTGGCAGAGATTACCCACCAGCCTGATGATGAGGTTGCCTCTCAATCCAATAATGAACTTGTACAGGAAGTTGTGGAAATGCTCCAGAACATGCAGATCATGAAAGCAGACCAAGTTGTATATTCATCGGTTGAGCGGCAACCTTTCGCCTATGTAGTCTATGACATTGACTATCTCAAAAATATCGCAATTATCAGGCATTATTGCCGCGAGATTGGGATACCCCTGATAGGAAGGTTTGCGCAGTTTGAGTACCTGAATATGGATGGGTGTATCCGTAGTGCCATGGATTTTGTAGCAGGATGATTAAATCCATAAGCTATCTCATATTGCATCACTCTTATAATGCGCAAACTTAAACACTGTACAGGAGCTTTTACCCGCCATGATTTCGGTCATTATCCCGACTTATAATGAAGAAGAGAATATCGCACAATGCCTTGTCTCCCTCACCCACCAGACCGTTCCACGGAACGAATATGAGATCATTGTCGTCGATGGAGGCTCAAAGGATGCAAGCTGCGGTATTGCAGAGAAATATGCGGACACTGTGTTCACCCAGACCAGCAAAAAAGTTGGTGGTGCACGAAATGACGGCATCATGGCGGCAAAAGGGGAAATTGTGGCTACAACAGATGCTGATTGTATCCTCCCCCCTGACTGGATAGAAATTATTCGGCATGACTTTGAGGACAAACGTCTTGTCCAGTTGTATGGGCCGGTATATCCGATTGAGGAGGGAATCGGAAACAAATTTTCACTCCTGCTTGCCAATACATTCTCCCGGATTGGCTACTATAGTCAGACCTTTTATTATACCTTAGGCTGCAACACCGCATTCCGGAAAGAGGCATTTTTAAAAGCGGGGATGTACCGTTGCATAGACGCCGGGGATGACCTTGAGATCACCCTTCGTATGAAGGACCAGGGAAATGTCAGGTTTGACGGGAGGCTAAAAGTCGGTTTTTCAATGCGCCGTTACGAGCAGTATGGGACATTAAAATCGCTGTATGAATGGATTTATATAGTCGCACATGGTGGCGATACCAAGAAGTATTCGTACACCAGGAAAAAATACAAATGACGGTAACCTGTGTTTTTTGTGATTTTTGACTTCTCCGGTGTGTTCGATGCCATCAGATTATCAGCCTGATTATATCCCCTCCCTGGCAGAAGAACGTATTTCTGCTTTTAACCAGAGTGAATTTGCCCAACTGCTCGGTATGCAGATCACCGAAGCGTATGATGGATTCGCACGCGTGGTAATGAACTCAAGCGGAAAGAAAAATGCACAGGGTGTCGTTCATGGAGGAGCGATATTTGCCCTTGCTGACCAGGCATTCGGGATCGCAGCAAATTCCGGTGCAGTCCAACGCGTTGCAGTCTCTATCCATATCCAGTATATCGCTCCTGCTGCAGGAACCCTTGTTGCATTTGCTCATCGGGTAGCTGATAATGGCAGGTATTCCGTATTCCGGGTTATGGTATATGAGGATGAACGTATCATTGCGGAATTTGATGGTGTAGCAATACAGGTTACTCCATCCGCTCTTTGAATAACATATATAATTTTAAGATATGAGGTCGTTTTTTCTCTGACCGTTTGAAGAGGAAATATCCATATCAGTCATAATTTTCCTGGCATTTTATATCGAAATATCTCCCGCCTTATACAACAACACCACACCCCTTAATCTTCTGGCCTGCCACATATTCTGTCATGTCGGTTGAAGGGAAAGCCGTGGGAATGGTAGCCGGACTCATGGCGCTTGCTGCAAGGACGGCCCCTAAAGCAAAGGGAGTCGATACAATTCTTATTCGGGTGCTCACGAATAAAGAAATTAAAACTCTTTCGAATCATCTGAATGAATTAGGAGAAAAACGTAAAACAGGATTTTTTTTACGGGATTCGAAAAATATTGCGGCATGTGATGCATGCGTCCTCATTGGTGCAATAGGGAATACCGTCGTCGGTGTTAATTGCGGGGCGTGCGGGTATTCCTCGTGTGAAAATTTTGTGAAAGAACGTAAAAAACATACAAAAAGATCGACTGATTATACTGGTCCCAATTGCGCAATCCGGATGGCGGATCTGGGTATTGCTATAGGTTCTGCAGTTAAAACAGCCCAGATCCATAATGTCGATAACAGGGTAATGTTCAGTGCAGGAGTTGCTGCAATGGATCTCTGTCTGCTGGGAAAGGATTGCACGGTTGCTTATGCAATACCGCTTTCAGCAACAGGGAAAAACATATTTTTCGATCGCAACGTTGAGAAATAATTGGAGTCAAGATTATTTTTACATATTAAAAAAACACTCATATTCTTTGTCCGATTAACCTTTTTGTAATTTGAGATAGTATACTATTTTACATGAAATCCCCTTTCAAGCAATCCCAGAACAATTGTGGAAAGATTCATCGAGAGCACATCGAGATTACTGAAAACAAGATTGGAAAATGGTCAACAATTCCCTGGTAGTTTTGCCCGGCCTGCAAAATTATGTTACCGGATTGATCATAATACTGCTGTTTGTATCGCAACAAAAAACCCCGAGACTTTTTGAAATTGCCACATTGAAATATACGCGGTATGGTGCTAAGTGCCAACAGGACACGAATATGAGTTTTAATGTATTCTAAACAAGAAGATATTGCATTTCACAAAAAAATAAATCAAGAATTAGTTTAAAGTCACAACTTGCAGAGATTCAATATGTGAATGTTCTCGCAACTATTATTTGTAATTTTAATCTGACACTCACCCCCTCTGTTTAAATTTGGCACATCAAACCCGATATTTTTCAACCCAACACACATACGGAAGACCCGATGAAAGGTGTTTTGTTGGATCAGCTTTGCATGGGTCTTCCTTGATTGATATCCTATTTCGCTGGAATAATAAAATCTGGCGAAGCACCAACGCAATGCATAGGTGATGTGCGTTATGATACGCACAAAAAAGGGATATTTGTTAATTGGGTTTTTATCGTGTTTAATCAAAAGATATAATGTAACGTCACACATATCAGGAACTGATACCTATGGCAACCATGAAAATTCGTGGCGGAGATCTGGATCTTGTCGAGTACGAATTTAATTCTTTCCCACCAGGGCAGAATCTCAAGACCCTTGGATATGAAAAGAAGAAAGAATCCGACGGCAAGAATATCTGCTTTGACCATCCGAAGGTGTGATAGCATATGCCGAAACTGATGATACGGGGTGGGGACCTGGATCTCGTGGAGTATGAGTTACAGCCGTTCCTGCCTGGAAACCAGATCAATACCTTGGGATTCGAGAAGAAGAAGTACAGCCTTAAGCCGGTGAAGGGTACGGTGTTAGTTACCGCCCCTGCCCGGATTCACCTTACAGTTCTGGACATGAACCGGTTTGCCCCGGGGAAGCCTGGCGGTGGGGGTGTGGGGTTCGCGGTGCAAGTGTACTGCACTGCCGAGGTCTCCTGCACCCCGAAGGAAGTGGAGATCAACTATGACCGTTCACCGGTTCTCCGTCATCACGTGGAGATCTTCAGGAAGGCTGTCGGTTACAAGGGGGGTTTCCGCATCACCGCCCGGGACCACCTATACCACCATGTGGGGATGGGTTCCACCTCCACTATCTCCATCGCGACCCTGACTGCCATGAACCAGGCGGTAGGTTCCCCCCTCACCCAGGACCAGCTCCGGCTCCTGATGGGCTACAACTTCGTGGAGGAGACGGGCGATGGGAATATCGCGTTCGCCTTCGAGACCGGGGTCGGCCCTGCAGTCTCCATTCACGGTGGTATGGCCATCATGGGGGATGATCTAACGCTCGTGTATCAACACACTTTTGCTGAGGGGCAGAATGTCTTCATTGTCATCCCCACATCCGATATTTCGTCCGCGGGCACTCGGGAGATCGAACTTCTGATGAACCGGGGCCGTAACCTGGATTATTTAGATCGTAGCATAAAGTGCCACATGGTACTGATGGATCTGATCCCGGCGCTGGAACGCGGAGACGTGAAGAAGACAGGCAACATCATGTGGGAGATCGAGTTCCGGGGGTCCAAGCGGGCGGAAGTGGAGCACCACGGCTTCCGTATCTATGAGTACATGGCTCATATCCGCGAGGCAGGTTTTAACTTCGTCGGCATGTCATCGGTCGGGCCCACCATCGCGGTGATCACGGACCGGAGCCGGAAGGACCTAGAGAAGGCCATTGCGGAGTTGGGTCTCAAAGTGGCGGTGGAGACGAAGATCGATAACAAGGGGATGAGGTTAGAAGAGAAGAAATAGGTGGTATCCTTGTCGACAAGGATCCCTTTCTCGTCGTCTGTTCCCTTTCCGTTGCGCACCCGGAGAAAGTGCAGGTGTCTTTCCCTGTGGGGTTGGTTCCGATAAGGGACACTGCCCTGGCGCTCCCAACCCCCTCACGTTAAAATTCATTGAAGGAAAAATTACCGTTAAAGCCCCGGCGAGAATTCATCTGACAATGCTCGATATGAACCGGTTCGCGTCCGATCATCCCGGGGGCGGGGGAATCGGTTACCGGACTAGATAAAAAAGCAATGGAAAAAATACTCAAACCCTTTGGTCTGATGATTGCAATTGGTTGATAATGAAGGTTTGAAAATAACCCAGAAAAAATAAGTTATGTAATTTTCCTCTTTTTGATGCTGTTTTTTTTAATTCAGCGCATTTTTGGAAATACTGATTACCCGCCTTGTCACAATCTGAAATATCTGGTATACCGCGATACTTTACGCACCTGCGAAAGCGTCACTTGACAAAGACCCCTTTTATTTCCGAACGTACCAGGTTTTTCCCCAGTACCCTCATCGGCCACTGGTGGATTCTGATCGAAACAGGATTCAGATTGGAAAAAAGATCAATTACGTCATCACGGGAAAAATAATGGGTGATAATGCCTGTCCCTCTCCGGAACGTTGCGGCTTCTGTTTGATAGCCCTTACCGTACCTGAAATCTTCAGTTGAAAAATCAGAAAAGAACAGGATCCCGCCCGTTCTAAGAGTTTTCTTCACTTCTTCTGCAATGGTTCTCCGATCAGATTCATACATGTGCCCGATAACATGAATAGCAAAAACTGCATCAAACGCGTTGTTTTTTACAGGAGACTTCCGGGCATCAGCAACTATGACTTCACAGGTGGATGCATCCTGGTATGCTTTCCTGCTTAATGTAACCGCCTTAAATGAGAAATCGATTGCAGTGATATCCCACCCGCGATGAATCATTGCCGAGAGTGTTTTTCCATTGCCGCACCCGAGCTCAAGTACGCGGGATCCTCGGGAAAGTTCTGGCAGATAATGAGTCCCCCCACCCCAGAGTATTCCCCTGCGGGCATAATCCTCTTCCCATGCTGCCGAATTCACTACCATATACTTTTCCTTATCGTTGTTACAAGATTGTCAGCATAATCCGGTACACCTTTCACGGGATCGGATATCTTCATGCCAAAGGAAAATAATCCGTTGATCTTCATAGGAATGGAAAGACTGCAATCCTCGAACAGCCAGTCAACCGAAATATTCACTACTTTTTCTTCCGGTGATAGATAATTGTCCCTGTGTTTTTACTATCCGGATGTTTTTATTTCAGGTGTTTTTTTTTAAAAAACCTTGCGTTGAGATAAATCTGTGTCATGAGGAAAAGTACTGCTGCAGTTTCTTTGAAACAGAACTGATTAGAATATCCACAGAATCGATATGGTTCATTTCATCGGCACTAATCAGCTCCTGAATAATTTTTCCTGACTGAATATAGAGGGCAGGAACAGCGGGGTCCGGTTTTCCGTATTCCTGCTGGAATTCATCTCGGTACAGGAACCTTGAAGGGAAGGGCAGATCGTTAATGAAACGTTTCCACCCCTTCTTCATTCCGATTGGGCTGAAGATTAAAGCAAAAAGATTACACCCGGGAGTTTTTGCTGATGTATACCGCTGGCGGTAATCTGTCAAACCGGACAGGTTACCTCTGTCTATCCCAAACACAAACAGCAGAACCCAGTTCGGATGCATAATGATCCCACTTTCTTTTAAAGAATTTAAGGATTGGGGTCATTGGTGCTTGGAGAATTATTCTTAAAATTAATGGGAATCATCCTGAAGCTTTACTCCCGGTATGTTATTTTTTTTAAAGAATGCAACCTGTATTCAATGGTGGACATCATTCATACCTGAAGGGAAGGTTACAAATCCTGTCTTTATTTATGAAAATGCGCGACAAAACAGTGCTGGTTGGTTTTTTACAGATAAAATAATTATCAGGTACTATACTCTTCATGAAATATCATTTTTTTAAGTCTGTCGGACCATTGTGATATCAGAAATTGGAAGAGTCATGGTATTTTTGCATCGGTTTGAATTTTTTGTATTCGATCAGACTTTGCCATTCTTTCCGTTAAAAATTTTCAGGCTATCCATTGGAGAACAAATGTAAAGGCGATACATTATGAGGTATATTTGTTAATTAGTATACAGATACATTTTCACGAGAAGGTACAATCAATGTTGGATATCAGATTTGTTCGATCCAGCCCGGATATTGTCAGGGCAGATCTCAAAAAACGAAATGATACAGAAAAACTCGCCTGGATAGATGATCTGCTGAAAAAGGATGCCCGGTCACGCGAACTTAAAATTGAAACTGACGTCCTGCGACAACGTCGCAATACTATAGCCCGGGAGATTAATGCGGCAAGAAAATCCGGACTTGACACTGCAGCCCTTATGGATGAAGCTGCAAACCTCCCCCTGAAAATTAAGGATCATGATGACGAACAATTAGAGATTGCAGATACGATTCGTTTCTACCTGATGCGTCTTCCCAACATCCTGCACGAAAGTGTACCCGTCGGCAAAGACGATACTGAGAATGTTGAGGTACGACGTGTAGGAAAGATCAGGAATTTTAACTTTGAACTGAAGAACCATGGTCAACTGGCAGCTGAACAGGGTTGGGCTGATTTTGAGCGGGCGACAAAAATCTCCGGTGCAGGTTTTTATTTCCTGAAAGGGAGTCTGGTCCTGCTTGATATGGCACTCCAGTGTTTTGCAATTGATCTGCTTGTACAAAAAGGCTATACGCCGGTTATCCCTCCTTACATGATCAACCGCTCCTCGTATGAAGGAGTCACGGATCTCGCGGATTTCGAAAAAGTCATGTATAAAATAGAGGGAAATGATGCCTACCTGATAGCGACTAGCGAGCACCCCCTGGCTGCAATGCACCGGGACGAGATCTTCGAAGATAAGGATCTTCCGCTCCGTCTTGCCGGCATCTCTCCCTGTTTCAGGCGGGAGATCGGTGCGCACGGAATTGATACCAAAGGTTTGTTCCGTGTCCACCAGTTCACCAAGGTTGAGCAGTTTGTATTCTGCAGACCAGAAGAATCCTGGCAGATTCATGACGAGTTGTTAGCGAATGCAGAAGATGTGTTCCGGAAACTGGAGATTCCCTACCGTGTCGTAAATATCTGTACAGGTGACATTGGTACAGTTGCAGCAAAAAAATATGACATAGAAGCATGGATGCCCCGCGAGAACACGTATAAGGAAGTTGTCTCCTGCTCAAACTGTACATCATACCAGGCCGTACGGCTCAACATCAAAGTGCGGGACAGAAATAAATTTGAATCGAAATCCCACATTCATACCCTGAATTCAACTTCAATCGCTACCTCGCGTGTCATGCGTGTCATTCTTGAAAACTACCAGACTGAGACAGGATCAGTTGAAATTCCCAATGTAATCCGCCCGTACATGAATGACCAGGAATACCTCTGATTTTTTACTTCCTGAATAAGATCCAAATATACAACAAATACTTATTTGCTGTTTACTAACGCAAGTATAGTTAAGAATGTGGTACTATGGCTTATCCTGAACTGGATCCTGACGAGTCCATAATCCTGGAAACACGTAATGTCAAATTCAAAACCATCTCGTTTGATGCGATACTTACTTCCAAGCGTATAATTCTGATGGACAGTAAGAAGAATGTCCTTCCTTCGCATGAGATCAGTCTGGAGGCAATCAGGAATGTTGAAACTGGAGAAAATGCCATACGGGACCACTTTTTAATACTTACCACCATCACAGGGACTGGTGAAAAGCATGATATTGTTCTCACCTTTTTACGCCAGTCAGGAGGTGAAAGAAAACGGGAATGCAATGAATGGGCAAAAAAACTGAAAAATCTTATTCCTCCCGTTTCCCAGGAATCGGTACCTTGCGATACCCGGGCACCTGATGGTGGAATTTTACCAACCCGTGAAAGTACGGCCCCCGCACGCAGTAGCAAGACAATTCCGCGTCCGGAAAAAAAAGGGATCGAAATTGCCCGTCCCCTGGGCAAGATCAGAGATGAAAGTCCTGTTTCCCCAATCCCTATAGAGACATCTTCCCTACCCTCAGGTACGTTCTGTTCACGGTGCGGAAATCGTGTTCCTTATGAATCAACATATTGCAATCACTGCGGTACACCGATCAAACATCAGGCAGTACATGTTCCTGCACCAAAACCTGTTGTTCCCCAGGTGCAGATTCCCGTTCCCCCGTCATCTGTTTCCTCAACAAAACAACAGGTCCGGCCCATCGAACAGATCATCCATTCCATTGAACCACTCATTGAAGATTCGGTACCCCGTACTCACCCTTCACCATTGTTCCAGAAAAAGCCCCCCGAGAAAACGGCTGAACCCGCTCCAGCAGAATCTCAGCCGGATCAGCCGGTGCCACCCCCACCTGTTCTCTGGCCAGTGCTGAATAAAACAGAATCTCCTATATCTCCTGGCCTGGAACCGTCTCCCCCGGAACCTGCAGCTCCGCCACCGGTCTCAACCTCTGCACCTGATGCGCCTGCTTCAAAACCACCTAATTATCTCGCAATCGGTATCCTTGTCATTGCCATCCTTGCAGTTATTGGCGGACTCGTAGTAGTCGCAAACTTTGTGCCTGGACAACCTGGAGTATCCGGGGGAACTCCTACTCCTGCAATAACTCCCCAGGTAACGACACTACCCTCACCGGTGGTGCAACCCACGAGTATTTCAGTAGATACAACAACTTCGGTACCCGCCACGACACAAGTAATGATACCTTCAACAGGCGTATGGGTGAGAGCCACGTATCCAGGTACATATATCGGACTGATTGGTACACCGGGGAACCAGATTGAAGTGACCGATACCGGTGATCATTTTTACCAGATATCGACAAGCGAGGGTACGGTAGCGGCGGTCCTTCAGAAAAAAGATGGTTCCGCAGACAGAATCATTCTGGAAATCTATAAAAATGGTGTGATGGTCGGACGGGATTCGACAGTAACCCCAAAAGGCATAGTTGACATTCAGCTTGATTTGAAAACTATAAAACTCCCCTAAAAATTATTTTCGCATTATCCCTATTACTCTCTTCTTTTAGAACCGGTTAAGATATGGATTCATGGAACCTTACCGAATTTAAAGAAAAATTCAAGATTTAATCGGATGAAAGATCCTTTGAATTTTAATATGTCATTGGAACCATGCATCAAGTCTGAATGCGCTTTTTGGAAGGATAGAGAATCTATTATTTGCCACAAAACAGGAAAGCGGGTAGCGAGAGCGATCACTTTATAATTCTACCTGAATTTATGAAAGGGGAACTTCACTATTGGTTTCTCTCTTTGACTACATTATCATACTCTGCAGTCATGTTCCTGTCAATATCTTTTTCAGCACGAAGCGGGGGGGGTTCTCCTGTAATGATCTTCAGCACCACCAGCTAAAACAGGTTCACTTTGCTCCATCTTTGAAGATTTACGTAAAAGTTTCATATATGATTCCTGAATCTGGCATGTTCACATACGATTTTGACTGCATTATGAAATAATAAAAGTTGGCAATGCATCGGTGCCTTGCCAGAGTTTATTATTTCATCAGAACAGGTAATCGATTAAGGAAGATCCGGACATACCGCAGTCAGAAAGAACACCTTTCATCGGATCTTCCACATGTTGTTATTTGTTGGGTTGAACGACATGGTGTGATGCCAGGGAATGGGAAGTATTTCACTGTGTATGGGTCAAAACAGGGGGTGATTAAAAAACATAATACATTTCATCGCGAGAACAAACTGAGCCTTTTTATTCTTTTTTTTATATTCGTGTTCTATTAGTATGTATCAGGCATGGGGGGATGATAGCAGCCCTGCCCGACGGTAGTGCTGAGTTTTCTCCTGAATATAAACAGACAGTGATAAGCAGCGATGAGGTTGGAACATAATTGATATCTTTAACCTGCGAGTTGAGGATCTAAACCATAAAGATCCTCTTATTTTTTGTATTGTTGATGTTGATTTCCCTTTATACACCGGCATTGGGTTTGAGTTGCGTTAATGTCCTGACTACTCATGCCAGCACCCAAAATAACTTGTGTATTGATCCCCGCCGAAGTTATCGTATTAGCTTTCGGTGGTGCAATATTAGTGAGGAAGAAATGAATCCAATGGGAAGCGAGTATGGAACCTGTAATAAGCGAATCTGAATTGGCATTATACCGGTTTAACTACGAGAGTGCCTGGAAACAGTGTGTTAAGTTGATACGGGAAGGCAAATTACGGGTAGTAGAGGACACGACACTATATGAATTCCTGAGAGAAGATATTGGCAAAAATACGTCCATTGATTCGAGTGTTTGATAGTAGTAGCTGAATCGACCAACCCACCAGGGAAGGTAGAATCGATGTATCGTGAAGGGTACGGCTAAATGCACCACGAGAAAGATCTCAACCGGATCGCAAAAGGAACCATAGATACTAATTAAAAAGAATACTTGAGGGAAAATAGAATTGGGATTTGAACCGGATTAAACCGATTAATTTTATCATTTTTTCCTAAATAGGTTCTGTCGGCGAAATTCCGATTAAGTTAATTTAAACAATTGACAGGATGCTGCTATGGAGCATATGAGAATGCAGGAGTTTATATTCGCGTTCTGTTGGCGTTAAGAAGGGATGGGGGGGATATTTTTTTTCAAAATTTGTTTCAAAATCTGTTTTTTGGCAATGGATTTATTTCTTTCCTATTCGATAGCTCATCAGAGCGATGACTCCACACTATCATTCTGCGCCCCAACTCCGAAGGACGAGCTCTAGGATGCCTGAAGGAACCTGTAAACCATTGAAACTGGGCGGAGGGTTATCCGCCCACCTCTTTTAAGGAAGTTCAAGAGACCTTCATATCATCGATCTATTGGAAGATGATGAGGGCAGGGGTAGTTTGTATGATTGTTTCAAAATTTGTGTCAGAACCTGTTTTTCAGGAATGATCTTAAACATTTCCTCATATATAGGATGACAGGAGGGTAGTTCTCACTCTTGGAGATTCGGAACATAATGGAAGAGGTTAAGGTATGCAGTCGTTATTGTTCTATCCCGGAAGGACAGGGACAGATGAAATGGAACGCATGTCATTGGCTTCAATTAAATGCAGAGATCTGGCAATGGATTGTTCTTTCGAAGCAAAAGGAACAACCGAACGGGAAATCATAAGACAATTAATTGAACACACAGAATCTGCACCTAATATTCCGGTACTGACTGCTGACGCTCTTTATCGATTAAAGAAAGGAATAAAAAAAAAGGTGATTAGGTAACATCGACCCCTAACACCTTTAGTCCAGCATTAAATCAATAAGAATCTCAAATAAATCTTTCCCTCTATTGTTATATCGCAATTCCATTTCCTTGATATAGAAGAGGAATTTCTGTCGCGAGATTCCATGATGCTTAATCAATCTTTCCTTCGCAAATGACCAGAATCCTTCGATTCCATTGATATAAGCCTTTCCCTGTTTGAACTTGTACCGGTGGTCGATGTTAAGATGCTAATATCCACAGAACATGAGAGAATCGTATCCCCTCCACTTGTCTGTGTAGACGATAGACCCTCTCCTTACCCTCTTTACTGTCTTGGTCATAAGACTCTCCGCAGATACATCCTGTACAATATTTACCGATACTTTTCCCCCTCTTTCCAGGATCCCATACACGATAGTCTTCCCACCTGCTCCTCTTCCCCGGTTTCCCTTTCTCTTTCCTCCAAAGTAAGCTTCATCAGCTTCCAGTTCACCCTTCAGGACCTCATCGTTCCGGGCAAGTTCTTCTACAAGAATTCGTCTAAGAATATCGTAAGATCTCAGGGATGTCTTATAGTTCAGATGAACTTCTTGCGAGGCTTTTCTGGCTGATGCAGAGAGCTCAAACAGCTTGATCAGCGCAAGCCATTGTAAAGGAGAGATCCGAAGCAGTGAGAATCTGGTCCCCTGAAGAGGCCAGTAATCTCTCTTACATCCTTTACACCGGACTCTCCATCTCTGATGAAAATAGAATTCCGAGAAGGAACAGGAAGGACAGACCGTATTGCCACGTCTCTTCCAAAGATACTCAAGGGATAAACGGTCTTCTGAAATGAGCTTACCGATTTCCCGAAAATCCATATGATCCATTTCCCCTTCCTAACTAAAGGTTAGGGGTGCTTCTTACACAATCATCAAAAAATATTAATTTTAATCTTCATATTCGTGTTCTATTGGCAGATGATAGTGAGGGGTACCCTGACCAAAGTGCTCTTAATCTTCAACGGACAATCACACAATTCGAAGAACCGACTGCAGGTGGGGGGAAGGAGATGCCGACATCAGTTCTGGAAAAAGATCAGGGCACGGACAAGCAGTACCAAACACTTCCGGAAAATGAGCTTTTTTCAGCCCTCGGCACCTCTGCACAGGGACTTTCCTCCAAGGAGGCACTCGTCCACCTCGAACGCTACGGGCACAATGACATCTCCCATATCAGGAAACGACCAGTCATCATCCAGTTTCTTGAGCATTTCAAAAACCTGCTGGTTATCATCCTGATTATTGCCGTAGTAATATCGGTGTTTGTCGGCGAGATCACGTCTGCTGCGATTATTTTGATCATTATTTTTGCCAGCGTCACACTGGATTTCTTCCAGGAATACAAAGCTGAAAATGCAGCCGAAATGCTCACACAAAAAATTCTTACTACAGCTGCTGTATTCAGGGATGGAAAACACGTAGACCTGCCTATCACCGGGCTAGTGCCGGGTGACCTGATCTCCCTTGTTGCCGGCGATATCATTCCTGCTGATGCCCGGGTACTGGCAGCCCGGGATTTTTTTATCGACCAGTCAGCACTGACCGGTGAACCGTTCCCGGTGGAAAAGAAGCCGGGGATCGCGGACAAAAACACGACTCTGGCAGACGCGGGCAACTACATATTCCTTGGTACATCAGTTGTCAGCGGTACGGCTACGGCTGTTCTCACGAAGACCGGTGCCTCGACCGAGTTTGGTAAAATAGCGAAATCGCTGACGGAACGCCCCCCGGAAACAGAGTTCGAACGCGGCCTGAAACAGTTCAGTTACCTGATGTCGAAGTTTGTTTTCTTCATGGTCATCTTCGTCTTCTTCATCAATGCATTGTTCCGGCATGGCGTCATTGACTCGCTGCTCTTTTCAATCGCCCTTGCGGTAGGCATGACCCCGGAACTTCTTCCGATGATCCTTTCCTTAAACCTTTCAAAGGGAGCGATTGCCATGTCGGAAAAAGGTGCAATTGTCAAACATCCGGAATCGATCCAGAATTTCGGCAGCATGGATGTACTCTGCACGGATAAGACGGGGACTCTGACCGACAATAAGATTGCTCTCGTCAGGCATCTTGACAATCAGGGAAACGACAGCGACCGGGTCCTGTTGTTATCTTACATCAACAGTTCCTTTCATACCGGTGTGAAAAGCCCGCTTGACGAGGCGGTCGTTAATTATCGCACGCTTGACATCAGCACCTACACAAAAATTGATGAGATCCCTTTTGACTTCATAAGGAAACGGGTCTCTATCGCATATGATGACGGGACACAACGTATCCTGGTAACCAAAGGGGCACCCGAGGAGATCCTCGGTATCTGTTCGTTTGCGGAACGGAACGGTGTTGCTGAACCGCTGACTGACGAAATCCGGCACCAGATCAACACCCTTTATGAGACCCAGAGTGCAGAAGGAGCACGGACACTGGCAGTCTGCATACGGTCCATACCGGGCAGCGAGACCCGTTTTGTTGTAAGCGATGAAAAAGCGATGACCCTTGTCGGTTTGATCACCTTTATCGATCCCCCGAAGGAGAGCGCCCGTGAATCACTTGGTATGCTCGCTAAATCGGGGATCGAGCTGAAGATCCTGACCGGTGATAACGACCTGGTCACGAAAAAAATCTGTGAACTTATCGGGCTGAACGTCAAAGGAGTCCTGACCGGCGTCGAGATCGAAACAATGGACGGGGACGCTCTCTCCCGGGTTGTGGAGAACGTGACGATCTTCTCGCGAATGACCCCGGTGCAGAAGAACCGGGTTATGACCGCTTTGAAAAAGAACGGTCACGTAGTAGGCTTCATGGGCGATGGCATCAATGATGCCCCGTCGATCCGGGAGGCGGATGTCGGCATCTCGGTTGAAAACGCCGTGGATATCGCAAAAGAATCTGCCGATATAATCCTGCTCAAAAACGACCTGCGGATCCTCAATGACGGTGTGCTTGAAGGGAGGAAGACATTCGGGAACACCATGAAATATATCCTGATGGGAACAAGTTCCAATTTCGGGAACATGTTCAGTGTGGCCGGGGCATCGCTGTTCCTCCCGTTCCTCCCGATGCTCCCCATACAGATCCTCTTAAACAACCTCCTCTACGACATATCGGAGTCAACTATACCGACCGACAACGTTGATGCGTCATACATCAGCACGCCGAAAAAATGGGACATCGAATTCATTAAAAAATTCATCATGGTATTTGGCCCTATCAGCTCGATCTTTGATTTCATCACATTTTTTGTCCTCTTGTTCATTTTTGTTGCCGATGCATCGCTCTTCCAGACTGCGTGGTTCATGGAGTCACTCTGTACCCAGACGCTGGTCATATTTGTGATCAGGACCCGGGTCGTCCCGTTCTACCGGAGCAGGCCCAGCAACCTCCTTATCGCAAGCACACTCCTGATCGTCGCAATTGCCTGCATCCTCCCGTTCACAGTTGTTGGCGGCATCTTCGGGTTCGTCCAGCCGCCGGTCTCGTTCTTTGCGGTGCTGGCCGGGCTTGTTGTCGGGTATATTATGATCGTCGAACTGGTGAAACGCTGGTTTTACCGGAAATATTCTTCCTTTATCGAGCGGAAGACCGCAAAGCCCACGAGCCCGTGATATTGGGTACTGTGACCGAGGGTATTAAAAAAGACATCGGGAAAATACGGTTTTTTGCTTGAAGTGCTCTTCGACGTGCATAACGTTACGTTATCTGGCTCTTAGAGGCGAAAATTCAAATAACCGCCCTTTCCAAGGTTGATTTTTGCGACAGTTGTGGTAATCAGGTAAAGCTGGAGTGCAAAAACAGGAAGTGTTTCTTTTCGGACTCTTTCTGCAGGGCCATGTATGATATTTTTCCTGTACAACAACAATGGAAATTCCGGATTGTTTCAGATTTTGCATCTCCAGATAAGATGTATATAGTATCCCGCAATAGTGAGACTTGTTTTGACAGGGATCTAAAAATTCATGTATGTAGTCCAGACCAAACGACGTAGTGTTTGAAACCATCGAATATTGTTGTTATTGTTGTAAGGAACGATTATAACAAGCCCTTTATGAAAAAAATGTTAGCGTGAAAGTCGTATGAAGGAGTATGATATCTGTGTCATCGGTGCAGGTGCAGCCGGTCTTGTTGCCGCAGCAGCGGCAAACCGATCAGGAGCCAGGACTGCATTGATTGAAAGAGATCAGATTGGCGGAGAATGTCTCCATGTAGGATGTATCCCAAGTAAGACTTTCCTCCATTCTGCAAATTTGTATAAAAATATGAAGAATGCCGAGCAGTATGGGCTCCCGGGCTGTCACGCCGGCACTCCAGACATGGGAAAGGTGATGGGCCATGTGCGAAATGTTATAGATTCCATCACTCACTATGAGAACGAAGAAGCCTATCAAAAAATGGGCATTGATGTTTATATCGGAAAAAATCACTTTGTATCAAAGAATATTCTGTCCGTGAATGGCAATGAACTATTTTCGAAGTATTTCGTCATCTGTACTGGCTCTTCTGCCCAGGTTCCACCTTTGGATGGATTACAGGATATCCCCTATCTAACCAATAAAAATTTCTGGGACCAGAAAACCCTCCCTGAGAGAACCCTTATCCTTGGTGCCGGTCCGATAGGCATTGAACTTGGACAGGCACTCCAGAGACTGGGCTCTGAAGTCTATATTACAATGCGGTCAGACAGAATACTGCAAAAGGAAGATGCCGTGATTGCCGAAGAAATGAAAAAAATCCTTCAGAATGACGGCGTGCAATTCCTTGAAAATACTACTGTGATGGGATTTAAAAGGGAGAATTCCCGTATCATTGCCCGCTACACAAGAAACGAATCGGAAAAGGAACTGGTTGTGGACACTGTTATTGTAGCCACCGGCAGAAGGCCAAACATCGAAGAACTGAATCTTGAGAATGCAGGTGTTGAATACAAAAAAGAAGGAATCCTCGTCAATGACGAGCTGATGACAACCACAGACAATATTTATGCATGTGGCGATGTGATCGGAAAATATCTTTTCACACAGGCAGCATCCTTATACGCCAGGATTGCTGTAAATAACATCATAAAAAGCGAGAAAATGACCATTTCCGGAAATGTCATGCCTTGGGTTATCTTTACCGATCCAGAACTTGCACATGTTGGTTTCACGGAAAATGAAGCGAGAGAGAAATTCGGGGATGTTAATATCATTCACCTTGATACCGTGTTTGGTCGTTTAAGGACTGAAAATTCGACAAAGGTTTTTCTTAAAATTATTCTTACTAGAGATGACACAATTGTTGGTGCACATGCAATAGGAACCGGTGCAGGAGAATATATACAGAATCTGACACTTGCGATGCAGGACCATATCACGGTAAAGCAAATTGCCGAAACAATATATCCCTACCCCACCTTCTCAGAGATCGTGAAAAAGGCATTTTCGAGATATCTGA
>JAJRBZ010000071.1 GCA_028679185.1 Methanoregula sp.
AATTTAATCGCCTTTTTTCGTAATAGCATTATCGTAACTACGATCGTCCATTTGACAATTAAAGTAGCAATTGAGATTCTGCGATTTCTGACTTGCGGAGAATAGGTATTCTGCGCAAACCTTTATTTGTTCGAGATAAGATAGATTAGAGCATGGAAAGCGGGTATTTTTCCGAGTGGCTGAAAAGCTACCGCAATTACCTCCGGATGCGTAATTACTCCCCCCGCACTCTCAACAGTTATGAGCAGGTTATCAAACATTTTGCCTACTATGTCTGGTTGCGCCGCCATACTGATATAACCAAACTTGTTATCTATTGGAAGGACTTCAATACTGCACGGCTGGATACCGATGTAGAGGTTACTCCTGTAATAATTACTGATTTCCTGTCATTCGTTTCGTCTACGCAAACATACAAACCGAAGACCTTTCACCGTATAATATCCACGCTAAGTTCATTTTACCGGTTCCTGTATACCCAGGGTGCGGTTACAACAAATCCGCTGACTGGTATCGATCGACCCCGGATCAAACAACAGGAAGTCAAATACCTCAAGCATAACCAGGTCCTGCGATTATTGGATTCGATTGAAGATCTCCGAGACAAACTCATTGTCAGAACAATTTATGCTACCGGAGTCCGGGTATCAGAGCTCTGTAATATGAATATAGAAGATATTGATTTTGACGAACATACCATCAGAATACGGGGAAAAGGCGATAAAATCCGCACAGTTTTTGTTGACGATGATACTCTTGCAGAAATCTTAAAATTCATCAGTAACAGGATTGCCGGACCTGTGTTTGTCGGTCAGCAGGGAAAAAACATCTCATCACGGGCAATACAACATATTTTCAAAAATTATGCCCCTTCGGGCATTACTCCACATAAAATTCGGCATAGCTATGCAAGTGAACTCTACAAACGATCAAAAAACCTAAGGGTAGTGCAGGAAAACCTTGGCCATACTTCTATTAAGACTACGGAAATTTATCTGCATACCGATATCGATGAACGAAGACAGGTATACCAACAGTATTTCCCGCTTTCTGAGAATGAAGAGAAATAATTGAACAATTCCCATTGCATTCTGAACTATAAAAGTTCAGTACCATCAAACGGTTATAATCAATTCTTGCGAATAGCAAAACCATTCGTCAAATGAACGATAAAACTGAAATTTCAATTCTTTCTTTTTGACTCAATATTCCCGTTTATTGTTTTACATTTTATGGATTATGGGCCTATTCACCGTATTTACTATCTAATAAACCATATGATGCTATACACTAAATCACTCATTTTGAACCTCAGATCAAGTTGTTAGAGATCATCCACTGTATCCACGGAAATCAGGTTGTGGGGGATCCAAGTGATGCCTTATCGGAAAAATGCATCTCTCCCTAGGGTGGTAAATGCTCCTGATTGCGGATTTCCTGAAGTTTACCGGAAAGTGAATATCCAATCGCATATTATGAAGAGATCTAAAGTTGAGTTTAATAACTCACATAACTAATTACAGTGGAGCAAATTTCTGCACCGAAATTTGTAATGTGTATAACGTGTAGTCAATCGATCACCAAAACTCCCGTTATCTAATTTATGATTAGACCTTGGACAAAAAAATATAAACCGCGATTATATAATATTCATTCATGGCAAGGAAAAGGAAACCGAAAACCTTAGATGGGGAAGTTAAAAGTAAATTATTTCCAGGTGAAGATAGAAGAAAGAGTTTTAAAACGCTCGCTCGAGAAGAATTAGAAAAGTTAGGTATCCTTACTCCCAAAAAAATATTGAAAAATAAGAAGAAATAATGATTAGATCATTTCTAGTTATTTTAAATTGTCAATGCCTTTTTGTGATCAGAGATTGATATAACTGGGACATGACCCAGAAATTATTAGATTAGTGGTCTAGTCGTCGAGGACCCCCGTAGTGTAGCGGTCAATCATGCAGGACTTTGGATCCGGCGACACCAGTTCGAATCTGGTCGGGGGTATTCGGAGCGAAATTCGGACAATTTACGCTCAGTTTTCAAAAAAAGGTCAATATTTGACCTTTTTTGTTTATGATAACAATTTTTAGAGTATCGAACTCGGAACGGGACCGAGCCCGTGCAGACGAACATGACCGAGAGTCATCATACCATGATTACACGGCCCTGATCTATGGGCTTGAGGGGAGAAAATCGGCCGATCTAGATTTCCATTCGAAGACAGATACAATAGACACGGGGTGTGGCTTTCGCCAGCAATTTCATATCCATCTGTGCACTGAGTGTTGATAGTGTTCGTACTTTTGCCCGAATATCTTTTGTAAATTTCTCTCTTCAAACGGGATGATGACTACGTGTATCACTGAAAAACAAATAACAGGTGCAATAAACGCCGTTATTGAGCCAAAAATAATTGCTGCACCTGAGGTTGTGATTACATATGCGAGATACATCGGGTTGCGGGAAAGAGAATAGAAGCCAGCTGTGATAAGCGTTGATGGTACTCCTCCCGGATCTGTCGATGTGTGTGTTGCTTTGAGCATCGAAAGAGTGTAAATCGCCAGACCAAGACCTGCAGCAACAACTACCCACCCGATCAAGTTGACAGGATAGGGGATAATTTCAGTAATGGGGAGAACATGGTCTAAAAAATACGCTAATAGAATCGAGCCAATGAGGGTTGCATCGGGAATCGAATTATAGATTTTCTTGCTCACGATATTCTTTAACTTTTCTTTTCATCCCCAATATCATTAACGTGTCATTCACACAGAATGCGGGATTATAGATATCTTGCATTTTGCCACCCATCAGATTCGAAATCAGTTATCTGAAAAAATCGGTCAGCGCACTCTGCCTGAAAGTTCAAGATGCGCTCACTTTTTTGAAATCTTAAAATTGAATTAAAACAGCCGCTTACCTGCCATAGCTGATGTATCCGGGCGACACGAGCGACTCAATAAACTATAAAAGTGCCCTGATGGAAAATGATTCATCCAGTCAATGATCTGGGGTGGTGAAAAATATGGAATCATCAGACGCAATACATAAAATTATAAATCCCTCTTATGAGTGCGATATTTGCAGGTGCCGATTGGAAGAAGGTGATTATATTGCCATCATTGGTAAGACACCGCCAACTGGTTTATCGATACCATTAGGGAGAGCGGATACTATTCTGAAAAATGTTGGAAAGATTTATTGTGAACAGTGTTTCAGGAAACGATGAAGAGTTTTATTTCTGGTGATTCCGCCATTTTGACTATCGTGGAAAATGACATCAAATCTCCAGGCATTTATTCAGGTAGGGAACCTCAGGGTGTTTTTCCAAAGCGCCTCAAACTCATGATAAGGATGATAATCCCAATAATGAAAGTAGTCACTCCAACTACAGCCCATGACGGTGATCCGCTGACAATTTCTTCACAGTTCGCGACACATAATATTGGACGTATCTGAAGAATTCCTATTCCTTGCAGAGACCATAACAGGCCAAGAAATGCTATAAAAGCGCCGATTAATCCTCCGGCTATTTGTTTTCCATTCATACTCGATCGAATTCCATCTCCGATATTAATTAAAATATTTTTTCTATTTGTAGGATTATGAAGGTATTGGGCAAACAACTCAAAATTCATACCGATCTCATATACCGTATATTTTTCATCCTCCATGGCGTTATTCTATCAATCCCTAACTTCTCTGCATCATATTGCCTTATCTCAACAATCCTGAATCGCTCTTTATCCGCATTCTTGAAAACCTGAAGGCATTCCTTCTGGAACTCCGTGATGAAGGTTTTTTGACGACTTCAAAAATAATTATTTTTTGTTAAATTTTGCAGATGTTCATATCAGCGTTTTTGGGATTGAACCTGAGCCGAGTCCATGATGTGAACCTTTATTTCGGCCGGAGTTTCTTATTGTACAACTGTACAAGTTTGTACTGTTGAGCAAGATATTAAAAAATTGAAGATCACAATGTACTCGCAATGCGAAAAGAGGTGAAGACTTGGCTCAGGCAAAAAGCGAACAGGTGGAAATAGCAAACAAAAGGGTGGCACTCACCCCCAGCACGTGGGCTGCACTCTCGAATATAAAGCCCCCGGGAAAATCCCTAGGTGATACCGTAGCTGATCTCATCACCGAACATCAGAGGCGGACACTGGAACGGGACCTCGATGAGATTGACGCAAATGGCGATTTCATCCCTTGGGAGAAGGCTAAAAAGGAACTCGGGCTCTAAACGGGAGGTATCGTGAGGATCAGAATCGAAGACCGTGTATTAGAGTTCATCCGGGAACTCCCCGAGAAAGATCGCCGGGTGATTGTCGATCATATCGAGCGGTTGTCTGATCATCCGAATGCGACGGGCAATATCAAAAAACTCCATACTCGCAAACCCCGTTGGCGTATGCATATATCGATGAAATACACCCTGATCTATTTCGTTGATTCTGATACGGTATGGATTGACAAAATCATGACCATTGAACAGGCTCACAAGAAGTACGGGAAGATCTAACCCGTGAGATATTTTATCCATCCGATTTTGTTAGAAGTGTTTGTTGCATGTTGTTGATCTTCGAGGGGAAACATCCTCCCACCCGGACAGGTGCCCGTCCTCCCCTCAGGGAGGCTATCCTGATGTGGCCCAGCGGCCTGAGCGAACGCCGCAACAGGGCGCGAAGGTAACGAACCGCTCTCAAGCGGTGAGTCCGAGCCCCTGTGCGTCGTGCGAGGGAGTCACTGAGCGTTATGCATGAGTACGATCAACAGCAACGAACATGATATGGAGCATGGTGTGAGAAGCGGACCGGAGCAGCCGCTGGCGCCTGAGCATCGCGACAAGCCGGGGGCGTAATACATCCCAATAATAATCCGTTAAGAAAACAAGGGAGGTGATGTGAAGCGAGCCGGAGTGCAGTGAGCACAGGCGAGCGGAACGAGAACGAGTGAACATGACCGACCGATCTCCTGTCAACCGTGCGCGACCCATCCCCTCGGATTGGTGGGGAGGGGTACGGGTGGGGCGGTCCGGAAGATTGTAAAAACCGCGCGATGGGCCCGGATTCGTTAAAGGATTCCAACTATTGGTCAGGAATCTGGTCGGGGGTATCCAGATAATCATCCTTCTTCTCAGCACTGCTTTTTTTACAATACCCCTGGCGGCATTACGGTCCGCAACCCGCTCATACTAAAAGAAATACATCGCAATCTAATTTTCTTTGAATTTACCCTGCAACCGGAGCAGAGTAACGAAAACCGGATCAGTGATGTGATTTATGAAAATTTTGCGAAGTTTGTCGGTATACTGGTGTCACATTACTCTTCATTGCTTTGAATAGTTTTAAATTACAGTCCGCAGATAATTCTGCAAAATGTCTTATCTCTTTGAGATCGTCATCATTCTCATTCTGATTGTTATCAATGGCATCTTTGCCATGGCAGAATTCGCCATCGTTTCGGTCAAAAAAACCCGTCTTCAGCAGCGGGCAGATCAAGGTGACAAACGGGCGGCAGCAGCACTTGAAATCGTGAATGAACCCACACAATTCCTTTCGACAGTACAGATCGGGATAACTCTTGTGGGTATTTTTGCCGGTGCATTCGGAGGAGCCACGGTCGCAAGAGAACTCGCAGTTTATTTCAAAGATTTCCCTGCAATTGCGCCATATAGCGATCTCCTGAGCATCGTTATTGTGGTTCTGGTAATCACATATCTGACTCTGATCTTTGGAGAACTCGTTCCAAAACACCTTGCGCTTAATAATGCTGAAAACATTGCTTCCGCTGTTGCAAAACCGATGCGGCTCCTTTCTGTTCTAACAGCACCGCTGGTGATAATTCTCAGTCATTCAACCGAAGCCATGCTCCGGATCATTCAGTTCCGCAAAATCAATGAGCCCCCGGTAACCGAAGAGGAGATCAAGATTATGCTTGCGGAAAGTACCGAAGCCGGTGTATTCGAGAAGGCTGAATTGAGCATGGTAGAAGGTGTGTTTGAACTTGGTGACCGCCATGTTGATTCCCTGATGACGCACCGCTCTGATATTATTGCCCTTGACTTGAACGATCCCACTGATGAGAACCTGCGGAAAATGACTTCGAGCGGGCAGTCCAATTTTCCTGTGTATGATAGAAATCTGGACAATATTGTGGGTATGGTATCGGTAAAGGATGTTCTAATAACGATGGTTGAAGGCGGCACTCCCGATATCAAAGCCACTGTTAAAAAACCGCTTTTTGCCCCCCAAGCCCTTCCGGTCCTGAAACTCCTTGAATCATTCAAGGAAACCGGAGTGCATATTGCTCTTGTCACTGATGAATACGGGAGCATTCAGGGTGTTATTACCCTGCATGATATCCTCGAAGCGATTGTCGGCAATGTCCGTACTCTTGGTGAGCCGGCGGATAATCAAATTGTGGTACGGGAGGATGGCTCATGGTTGATTAACGGGAATACACCAGTTGACAATATCAAGAAAATCTTATCTGTGGATTCCTTCCCTGGAGAAGATAAGGGACATTACCGGACCCTTGCCGGGCTGATCCTGTTTATACTGGAGCGGATACCAAAAACAGGTGATTATTTCGAAGTTGATGGTCTGCGTTACGAGGTCATGGATATGGATGGCAACCGGATCGACAAGGTGCTGATCATGCGAGTTCCCACAGAAACCCCTGCTTGAACACTATTCCGCGAAATGGCCAGCTATAACATTATGGCAGTGGTATCTGTCAGTCACTGCAGGGTACGCAGGACTCAATAAACAGCAACGAAAATGATGCGAAGCATGGTATAAGAAGCGGGCTTTTATACCATCATGCAGAACAACACTGAATGATGAAAACCACCAGTTTGCGGTTCCGTATATATTTCACAATTCTTGCAGCGGTCTTTCTCATCGGGGTAGTTGGTCTGATAGTCATTGAGAGTTACACCCTTCTCGATGCATTTTATTTTATTATCGTGACCATATCGACGGTAGGTTATGGGGATCTGATCCCGCTCACTCCCCTCGGAAAGATACTTGTAATGATTATTATTCTTTCAGGTGTCGGCTGTTTTGTAGGGCTCGTAGCAAATGCAATTGAATATATGATTGATATCAGGGAACGCAGCCAGAGGATAGAAAAACTGAACATGATCATCGGGGTCTTTTATTCTGAAATGGGAACAAAACTGCTCAAAAAGTTCAGTGCAATAGACCCAGGCATTCATGAGATACACTCCGCTCTGGTTGTATCCAATAACTGGTCGGATGATGATTTTCTAAAAGCGCATATCGCGCTCAAAGAGCATTCCTACCGGCTTGACAGCAGTGCGCTCTCCTTGCAAGAACTGCATTCTTTCCTTTCACAGTATAAGGGATTCATGCTCGCCCTCCTGGAAAATCCCCAGATATTCGAGCATGACAGGTTTACCGATCTGCTCCATGCAGTTTTTCACCTGTCAGAAGAATTAATCGCACGCGAACAGCTTATCGGTCTCCCGCAAACGGATTATGATCACCTTTCCGGTGATCTGACCCGCGTCTACAGCCAGCTCGTGATCGAATGGCTGGTATATATGCAGCACCTTAAGAAGAAATATCCCTATCTCTTCTCACTGGCAATGAGAATAAACCCGTTTGATGTAAATGCATCCGCGATCGTGAGAACATGATGGGGGATGCAGTACTACAGATATAGTCCCGGCCCTGATAGGAGGATATGAATGTGAAAAAAAATTTTTGTGCTTAAATTTTCCCCGGTTTTCGTATTTGATCTCACTAAGCCTTTTAGTGATGAAAAACCCTCTCCAACTTAGCCAAGATATTTTCATACAAGGTCAAATCTTTACCAGCCGGGACAATACAATCCATTGACGTATTCATCATGAATATCTTCTGCATCTGTTTTTGATATACCGTAATATTCCACATCTCTTCCGGAACGCGAATCAACGTTTGCAGTTCTTCTCATTTTTACTGTGATATTGAATGCAACGTTCACATCAGCATATGCCATTTAGATACAGCTGAGACAATCGAATCTTTTGCAAGAATGATTTATCATGGATTTTATCTGCTATCTGCAAAGTCATTGATCAGATAATAATGATGTAAGCGACCAAAGACAGCAGGAATGCCAGGAGCAGCATCGCTAGGGAAAGTGGTGCAACAAAAACAAGCATGGCATTTACTGTGCTGGCAAGCTGGGAGATCCGGTTGGAGCCAAAGACGACAACACGTTCACAGTGTGCAGTGCTCCCCGCGACTTCTGAGGGTGTAAGATCGTCGATTGCAGCCTGGAGCGCCTGAATCACATATGATCCGAATTCAGATACCGGCACGTGCATACCCACAGGATTTTTACCGGTGATTGTATTCACGACATGCGAATCAGTAGTCATCACTTCAGCGTGATCAACGATCGTCAGGATTTGTCCCAGCATCTCTTCGCGCACGCCTTCTGCCATGTTGTTGCCATCGATGAGTATATAGGAAGTGCGTTGCCCGTCAACCTCGACAACAAGAACCTGGACTCCCAGATCTCCGAACCCCTGCTCCCTGCTGTAAGGGAGCGAAACGTGGGCAACTCCTGTCCTGAAAGAATCCAGCGGAGTAGTGCGGCACCTGTCCATTGCTTCCAGTGATGCATACTGGTACTCTGTTGCTGTCAGTGTTGCAAGGAGTACCGGTGATGAAAGGTCTGTCATGCAGTTGTGCGCATCCACGACAGCAACATGGGGGAACCAGCGGTGACCCTCGGCCATGATAGTCATACCAATAGAAAAATCAACATCTTCTGTTCGCAGGGGTGAACGGCTGGTCACCAGAAGAACCGAATCACCGAACCGCTGGTAGAGTACCTGCACAGAACCATGAGTGAGTTGACCTGATCTCCCGGCAACGCTGGAATAGGAAATACCACGACGCGATTTTTGCATGGCATCAATTACCTTATTGATTTCTGTCTCTGAAACGAGATTGAAGTCATGCGTAGCGCACCCGTGCGCAACCAGCGTTTCATCCTCAAAGTTATCATGCAATACTTTGGGAAGGTTGCCCCCGCCAATCTCACCCATGGGACCGGGGTGCAGGTTGGGCACGGTAAAAATTATTGGATTTTTATCCCCCCTGTGGAAAAAAAAGCTTACCTGCGGGACAAATATCTCCTCACCAATCTCACGGAAGAAATTTTCCATTCCTTTTGAGGATCCATCAGTCATATGGGCGATAAATGCATTGATGAAAGCAAGACCGCGTATTTTAAATGCACGCCGGAGCGGGCGTTCTATCATCCAGATAAGAATGGCAAACCCGAGCCCGAAGACGAAATGAAGTACCAGGGCAAGGATACCGAATGATGGCGAAAAGAGAAGCATACCTGCAAGTATACCGGCACTGCTCTGGGTGAGCGCCGGGACAAGCATACGCGGAACCCGGTAATCGGCTATTGCTACCAGTACAAAAAGTCGAAGGCCAAAGACAAAGCCCAGCGAGATCGCATAGAACAGGGGGATGAGCTTCACCGACGATGCAAGTGCAACAAATGTTATGATCACCCCAAAGACCGTACTGGAAAGGGCGAGGAGTGCTGACCGGTTCCAGGTCATCGTTTTACCGTTATACTCGATTAAGGGTTTTGTGAGGATGAAAGCGACTAACGCAGGGATAGTAAATGCAAGAGTACCCGAAAATGGCAGAGCTGAAAATGGCAGGATCACCCAGGCACGTACACCTGCGCCATCTATCAACAGGCCAAGGATAATGATAAGAAATAATGAACGTTTCCAGGAAGGCGCAGTGAATATAAACCTCGTGAGTTGACCAAGTCTGACATCACTGTCCTGAGTCATTTAGGCAAAACCCCCAAGAACCAGCTCATGCCGGTCAGGAGACGACCGGATCTCGCTGGAAGTGTAGATGACAGGGCGGGAGTAAAACGGTGCGTAAAGTGTCAGGGTCTCGTACTCACCGCCCTCACCAGCAAGATTAATGCGGTGTATGCCAGCGACACGTTTAAGCCTCTGGATGAGTGCGTCATTGAAGTGTGCTCCTAAAAAATATTCGTCCAGTCCTTCAGCTGCAGTGACAATGATCATCGCATCCATCCGCTGTGCTACTTCGGTAACCAGCATCTCCGTATCCATGTGCCAGAGCGGGGTATAGAGCGAAATTTTGAGTCTGTCTGTAATCGCCTTCACCCGTTGAGCCTGGTAAACCGATGCGACAGCACCCGCAATCACACCTTCCACATCCAGATTATTGAGTCCTGCCTCAAGATCAGCAAGCTCCTCTTCCTTACGACCGTGTGTTCTTATCTCCACATATTTCATACAGGCAACTTTTGCTATGACAGCCACAGCATCGAGATTTGTGGAATGGAACATAAAGGAGTACTGGTTATCCGGCCTGGCGGTGACCATATATTCCACATCTTTACCGCTGTCGATTGCCTTCTGGACGGAAAGGATAGAATCTTTCCCCCCGGAGGTGAGCGCTGCCCAACTCATGATCAGTCGTTCCTGGCAGCTGGTGATTCGAGCGTGCCGAAGTACTGCTTGTATCGCACACGCATTGCGTTCCAGTCAGGGAGGTGCGTCTGGCACCCCACATGTTCGACGACAAAAGATGCTGTTACCGTACCGATCTTACAACAGGTTAGTGGTGGATATCCCCTGATATATGCTGAGAGGAACCCGGCACGGTAAGAATCCCCGGCCCCGGTAGGATCTGCAAGGATTACCGGGACAACCGGGATGAAGTGCTCGTTTCCCTGTGAATAGAGTGTACTCCCGTCACCACTCATGGTAAATACCGCGATACCTACCTGCTTTACGATAGCATCTTTTGTTACTCCCAGTGTTCTGCACATCTGCTGTATTTCGTGCTGGTTGGCAAAAAGAATGTCAGTATGGGAAAGGATTTTCCCGAGCTGTTCTTTGGTGTACCAGAATACATCCTGTCCGGGATCAAAAGAGGTGAATTCACTTCTCTCGGCAACCCGGCAATTGAATTCCGGATCTGCAGTCGCCATGTGGACAAATGGGAGATATGGTGATTCTGAGGAGGCAAATACCTTGGATGCCCCCCATTCAAAGAACGTCATCTGGTCCCCGGCATCGTCAGTAAACATGAAAGCTGTGGGAGTATGCGAATCATGAACCACAAAGAACTGTTGATGGATCCCGATTCTGTTCATCCAGCTGTCGTAATCGCTGCCGGCAAAGTCCCCCCCGACACAGGAGATGAGTGTGACCTGCTCGCCTAACATGGCAATACCAGCAGCAATATTTGCCGCACCACCGCCAAAATAGATCTCCCGGTGAGATATATGCGTTGAGCAATTTTTTGCCGGCAGGTGAGGTACACGGGAGATATGGTCAATAGCTGTATGTCCGACAATTGAGATCATAGTGCCTGCACATCCAGAAGTTTCAGCGGCACATCGCGCAGGGCCTTTCCAATTACAGATTTTGCAATGCGTTCGGCGTGTTCGGGGGACTCAGCCCGGAAGACTTTCATCTCCAGGACGAGCCCGACAAGAGCCGTGTCAGCTACGACAATCGCGCTTGAAAGTGTTTCCTCACAGTAGGGGCATGTGAGAAAACCCGCCTCGACTTCCACATATTTTGCGGCAGGGTTGAGTCTCTTTCCTGCTTCGCTGATCGCGATTCCAATCGCATCATCAAGTGATTTGACGTCGCGTAGGATCCACGCCGATTCCAGTGTCACTACATAATCAGGCATTTTCTCTTCCTTTACCAGATATCCTGGTGTACATGCTCTCCTGCATCCATCCTTGTGGTGATTACGGTTGAGGGATATCCTCTCCCTACAACCAGGAGTGCAACTGGTCGTATATGCTGAGGCAGATCGAGAATTCCTCGCACTTCATCGTCATCAAAAGCTCCTGTCCAGCAGGAATGTAGATTTTTTGCATGTGCTGCAAGCATCATATAGGTACAAGCTATCGTTGCATCTTCCAAACCGTACAGGATTCCTCGCTCTCCATAACGGGACATCGATCGGACATAGTTTGCGCATACTACAAAGATAGTGCCTGCCAGTTCCACGTGGTCCTGGTCAAATGCCGCATGAGCAAGCGCAGCCCTGATTTCCGGATCCCTGACTACGATAACATCCCATGACTCAAGGTTGCCGGCACTCGGTGCAGTTCCTGCACAGTTCAGGATATACTCAATTTCGTCCCCGGTCAGTGAATCTCCGTTGTAAATGCGTACCGAAGATCGGCTTTTAAGAAACTCCAGAAAATCAGAAGATTCCATGTTTTTCAAGTACCTGCCACGCTTCCTGTGCAGGGGTGGTCGATGCACTAATGGCAGTGGCGATCTTTTCAGATGCCTGTTCAGGCTGGTTGCTCTCCAAGAGTGAGATTGCTACATTGAGAGCATTAATTGCCTTATTGAATTCTGATTGCCCGGTACTCTTGGCAGCAAACTGGAGTTCGCTTCTCACCGACTCCATCAGCATAATGAGCATTCGTCGTCCTCCGGCACGCTCACTGTCAGAAAATCCCGTTAGTGCAAAGCATAGCTGGGAACATATGATAAGTTCAGACTTTGCCCGTTCGCCAAACTGATAACTCTTCACTGCTATTCCAAGATCCATACTAACCATAGATGTTGCTTATAAAAGATAATTATTATTGGGAGAAAAAAATCCCTTTGTATCCTCACCAGAATCGAAAAAAACAGAAGGGTCGGGTGAACCCCTATTCTATTCCGGGCTCAGATTTTACCTGCTTTTAAAGGTTACCTTGAAGCCTTTGCTTTGGCGCCCAGTGCAGATACCTTTGCCCTGCGCATGCGTCTGCGAATAAGCGGACTTGCTGTGGACTCGTTTAATCCGGATCCGCCGGAACGGTCGCCTCCGCGTCTCCCCCCGCGCTTGCCGCCTCGTCCACCACCCCGTCCTTGTGCAGCTTCATCCATTGCATTGACTTTCTTGATGTTCACGCCAGCTTTGAACCGCTGGTTCGGACCTGGTGATTTGAGATTACCTTCACTTTTTGGAACGAGCCGTATTTGTCCTTTAACGCCTTTTACCTGTGCCCAGATTGTAGTGCCTGTTTTACCCATAATTAAACTCCTTATCTAATTCTGCTGCCCCACTCATAAATGTTCGCGCCGGTAGTCAGAAAACTGGACCTGGATAAAAAATTACGGTTTTTTTGCTGCAAGCAGCGAATCAATTTCCTTTTTAAGGATATCACTTACGATTTTTCCGTCAACCGAGCCTCTCACTTCAGTCATTACCACACCCATCAGCGGACCAAGCGCCGTTTTTCCTTTCTGTGCTACAAAATCAGATCTGTCAGAGACTACTTTTTGAATGATAGATTCCAGTTCCTGTAAAGAGACTGCGGGAGAGAGTTTTCTTATTACATCTTCAAATGAACTTCCGGATGCAAGGCCCCTGAAGATATCAGGAATGGCCTCTTTTGCAGCCCTGCCACTTTCTACGGCATGCCAGGATGCAAGATAATCTTCATCGGATATCTTCCCTGTTTCTACGCCTTCCCGCCGGAGTTCAGTACATGTCGAAAGAATCGTGAAAACGGCAAGTTTAGGTTTTATTCCCTCAGCGACTGCACGTTCGAAGAGAGGGAGTTTTTCTGATAAAGCCAGCTGGATTGCGTAGTTCCGGTCAATCGAATACTCCCGGGCGTAACGCTGTGCTTTTGCCGTCAGCAGCTCGGGAACTGCAATTGCATTCCAGCGGTCATTATCTACAATCACCGGCAGCACATCGGTTTCAGGATACATCCGCGCAGCACCGGGTAACGGGCGCATGTAGGCAGAGCTGCCTGTTTCAAGCATTTTCCTTGTCTCTTCCGGAACCGGGTTGTCAGAGAGTGCCAGCTGTGCGCGGATGATGACTTGGTTAAGAGCACAAGCAGTCTGGTTATCATTTACAGCTGCAACAATCACCACGCAGTCCTCGACACCTGCATTCATATGGATCCGCAACCGGGCGACCTCATCTGCAGTGACACCATACCCCGGTAGTTCATCCGTGTGAAAAATCCCTCCAATCCCGCATTTTTTGGCATAGTCAGACATTTCGCTGCCAAGACGACGCCCTGGCTGTATCTCACGACCTACTTGGCCGGCAAATCCTTCAAGACTGATGGCATAGATTTGTTTCGCCTTTTTCAAAACCGTTGATTTTGTTTCTTTGAAGAGTCCGGTTACATTCTTTGCATTGTCATGAACTGATGCTTTTTTCTGCAGCAGTTCGTTCCTGATTGCGATGAGGTTTTGCTGCCGCTGCACTTCGCGCCTAACTACCTCAGCAATGAGGTCAAGTTCCTGGACCCCCTTGATCTCGACGCGGGCACCGCCAAGGATTGATATATTCACGTCCTGACGGATCGTACCAATCCCTCGTTTTACCTTACCGGTCGAACGCAGTACCATACCAATATACTCGGCTACTTCCTGCACCTCTTCTGGAGTGTGCATGCAGGGAGATGTGGTGATCTCAATGAGCGGGATACCCAGACGATCAAGAGAGAAAATGTCATCTTTGACCCGTTGGGCTGCCTCCTCTTCAAGGCAAATCGTGTCGATCTCACCACCATTAGGGAGAGTCCCGTTCAGTGCGACCAGGGCCGTGCGCTGGAATCCACTCGTGTTCGATCCATCAATAACGAGTTTGCGCATCGTATGCACCTGCTGGACTGGTGCCATACCAAACATCTTTGCTATGGTAAGGCAGACTGAAAGTGCCTCATCGTTCAGTGGTGACGGTGGCTCTTCATCGTTTTCAACAAGGCATGTTGTATCATAAGTATAATAATGGAATTTCCGGTCACGCTTCATCTCTTCCTGGGCAGCCCGGTCGATCTCTCCCATTTCACTCTCGGTTACCCTGAGGTAACGGAAGAACTCACCCGAATGTTCAATGCTGTCGCGAAGGAGAGTCTGGCAGTGGCAGAACAGTTTCTCCTTTGTATTCACCTGCTGGTGGATCTCAATTCCGGCAGTAAGTCCTGCCGACCTATAATCCATGTGTGCTCCTCCGGTTGCATTCGCCTTTGAGATCTTTTTGCATAAGCGCAGCCGCTCTTTCCGGATCCCTCTCGTTGCCCAGCACCCACATCATTTTCACGAGTGCCACTTCGGGAAGCATATCACCACCTTCAATGACACCTGCCGTAAGCAGGTCACGCCCTGTATCATAAACCCGGTCGCAAACCCTGCCTTGCATGCACTGGGTGGTCATCACAACCATGGTTCCGCTTCTTATGAGTTTTTTTATAGAGGGGAGTAGTGTGGTGCTCACGTGTCCGAGCCCGGTACCAGAAAGCACGAGTCCTTTGTACCCCTCGTAAATCTTCAGCAGGTCAGGAGACATCCCGGGATAAAACTGGACAAGCCCGCAGTGTTCTTCCAGCTTGACATGCAGAGCGAGCGTCCGGCTCCCCCTTCGTGCCGTGTAACTTTTCAGGGTTACTTCGCGGGATGGATATGCAACAGAACCAAGGGGATCTATCCCAATGCTCCGGAATGCATCACGACGTGATGAATGCATCTTTCGCACGCGTGTTCCCCGGTGAATCGCGCAGGTGTCATCGTTTGTTGTGGCATGCATTACCACCGCAACCTCCCCAAGATCGCTGGTTGCTGCGCTGGCGGCGCATACGGCATTTATCGCGTTATCACTGGATGGCCGGTCAGCTGACCGTTGCGATCCGACAAAAACAATAGGCACGGGGGTGTCGATCATGAAACTGATTGCCGCTGCACTATGAGCCATCGTGTCCGTACCATGGGTGATGATGACACCAGCAATCCCATTTTTAATCTCTTTATATACAGCACGGGCGAGTTCCTGCCAAATTGCCGGTGTCATATTCTCAGAAAGTATGGTAGCAAGGGGGATTGTCCGGTAATGTGCAACCTTTGCCAGTTCAGGGATTGCCATTAATATATCGCTTGCATCAAACTGGCTTGTGACAGACCCGGTCCGATAATCGATCCTGCTTGCTATTGTGCCACCAGTTGATACAATAGACAGAGCGGGAAGATCATTTTTTTGCGGGATTTTTATTTTTTTTGGCGGAGATTCTGCAGGATGCCCAAAAAATTTGCAGGAAACCGGATTTACGCCAATGTTGTAGCCGGAATCTAGTTTTACTACTGCCATCCCGTCACGTTCTATGATGAAAATACCTTCTTTGGTTGTCCCGCCATATGTGCATTCAACCAAGTCACCTGAGATGAAATGCGGATTTATACTACCAGCCTCCGGACTTTTGCTATCATGTCTTCTTTTACCCTTGAAAGGTTTGCGAGCCGTTGATCGATGAGGAAGGAATCCGAATCGAGCTGCTTTTTGCGTTCACCTATTGCGATCCTGATTGCAAAGGGTGCGGGTCCTCCAGGAGCTTTCCGGAGAGCAATGGAATAGGGTACATCCAGTACTTCATCGATACTCTGCTGGGTGAGTCCTTTCGCCACAAGGGATATTCCTCCCCCGACTTCCAGTGCAGCTTCTTCAAGTGTGAAAAGTGAGAGATTTCCTTTCTGCACCGCTCTCCCGACAATATTATGTGCGGTGCGGAAAGGAAGGCCGTATGTTCTGACCAGTGTATCAGCAAGTTCGGTTGCTGTTGAAAATCCTTTGCCAGCCTCTTCTCTCATCCGCTCAGTATCAAACGTCGCACTCGAGAGCATATCGATAAGAAGACGGAGGCTTTCTTTTGCGTCCCGCATACCACGCCATATATGAGGGGTAAGCTCCTGGAGGTCGCGGTTGTAACTCATTGGAAGTCCTTTAACGGTGAGGAGTGCGCCCGTAAATGCACCGAAGACGGATCCTGTCTTTGCCCGCATGATTTCAGCGGTGTCCGGGTTCTTTTTCTGCGGCATAATCGACGAAGTTGAGCAAAATGCATCATCAAGGGTAACAAATTTTACAAATGATGTGCTCCAGATAATCAGTTCCTCGCAGAGCCGGCTCGTGGTTGCCATCAGGATGGAAAGGTCGGCAAGCGTTTCCAGTGCAAAATCCCGTGTTGCCACCGCATCCATCGTGTTTGTCACCAGCCCGTCAAAACCCAGCAGACTGGCGGTATATTCACGGTTAATGGGATAACCGGTGGATGCGAAGGCAGCTGCACCGAGCGGGGACTGGTTCACCCGCACGTAGGTATCCTTAAGCCGGTCGAAATCGCGGGAAAATGCCTGTTCATAAGCGAGGAGATGGTGTGCAAGCGTGGTAGGCTGGGCGTGCTGCATGTGGGTAAATCCCGGCATCATGGTGTCGATATGAAGTTCAGCGAGGGCAACAAGTACTTCACGCACTTTGAGAAGTGCCGACATCTGTTTGAGCATGTCTTCCCGCAGTTTGATCCGGATGCATGTCGCGACTTCGTCGTTACGTGATCGTCCAATATGCATACGTCCGCCAACGTCCACTCCAACAGATTCGATAAGGAGTGATTCTATTCCTGAATGGACGTCTTCAAAACGCTCGTCAAATACCTCTTCGGGGATCCCCTCATCAAAGAGCTCAAGTAGCGCTGAAAGAAGCTGCTTGGCGATGTCACGGTCAATGATCTTCTGTTTTTCCAGCATCAGCACATGAGCAAGATCCACAAGAATATCTGCGTCAGCAATACAGCGGTCTGAACGCATCGATGAGAGAAAGTGCATCATCTCACCCGTCCTCTCACCGGAAAGGCGCCCTAACCTTACAACATCTGTCCGCATCCATTTCCCTCCGTCTTCTATTCGTTTACCTATATGACTTACATTGATTAAATCCACGCCTTTCGCGCAGCGAGTTCGATCGCCCGTTGCACGGATTCGCGGGGGATGATGGTTGCGACCGGTATACGGACGAGCTGTTCAATTACACTTGAAAGGATAGGAGCACACACGATTGCGACAGCACCCTCGCGCTCAGCCCTGACAGCGCCTACAATCGCATCTTCCATCGTATGGACCGGATATTCCCGGACCCTTACGCGTTGTGCATCCACCTCAGCAGTCCGCTCTTCAATTGTATCAAGGACCGACCTTGCAACGATAAGACCGATAAACTCTCCTTCAGTTATATGATAGAGCTGGCGCAGGGCGCGGATTATTGCGCGCAGCGTGGAGAGGTTGGGTGAGCGTTTACCGTGCATAATCTTGTATAAGGAACTCTGCGCAATCCCGCTTTTTTCCGATAACTCCCTGACACTTATACGGAGGTCGTGGCGGAGGAGGTCGTTAAGTGCTCCTACAAATTCCTCATCTGAGGAAAGTGCGGCGCGCGTGAGCCGGTCAATCGGGTCCACTTGTATCATATAATAGATACAATAAGGCTAATTCCTGAAAAATATTTCCTCTATTGTCCTAATATGATGTAAAAAAAAGATTGGAAAATAATTTAATAAAACTTTCATTATGGACATTTCTTCTTCGAAATTTACCTGAATGTAGAGTCTACATGTAAAAAACAGGACAAAAATAGAGAAAAAATGTCCATATAGCACAATATTTATTATTTCCAGAACAATGTTCCCACTATGAAAACGTTGAAAATTACTGCAATTGCACTCATCGCTATGGCCCTATTATTACTCACTGCCGGTTGTACACAGCCCGCCACGAATACTACCGTCCCAATCAAGGAGATTCGTATAGGGTACCAGCCCAGCACTCACCAGATGGCTGAAATCACCGCCATGGCGAAGGGCTGGTGGCAGCAGGACCTGGCCCCGTATGGTGTCGTGAACGTCTCCGACAAGGTCTTCCCGAGCGGCCCGCCCGAGATGCAGGCCATGCTTGCAGGCGAACTCGATGTTGCCTATGTCGGGGCGGCCCCGGTCCTGAGCGCGCTCACTACCGGCCTTGATGCCAAGATCGTTGCCGGGGTTAACACACAGGGCTCCGACCTCGTCGTCAGGAACGATCTCGACTATACAGGCCCGCAGAGCCTCAAAGGGACAACTATTGGAACATTCCCGCCAGGAAGCATCCAGGATACGGTCCTGCGAGACTGGCTCAAGAAGAACAACCTCATCCCGGACAAGGATGTCTTCATCAAGGGCATGACCCCGGGTGATGCCGTCACGGCCATCCTTGCCGGCAAAGTCGACGGCATCTTCCTGCCGACTCCCTCACCGAGCACGGTCGTGAATCAGGGCAAGGGAAAGATCGTTGTCCACTCCGGAGATATGTACCCCAACCACACTTGCTGCGTGCTTGTTGTCAGCGGCAAACTGATCCGCGAACACCCGGAGATTGTCCGGCAGATCATCAGGACCAATGACAAGGCAGTTGCCTGGAACCAGCAGAACCTCGATGAAGCTGCAGAGATATACTCAACCAAGATCGGGGCTAACCTGGCAGACGTCAAGGCGTCGCTGAAAGAATGGGACGGCAGCTGGGCTTCAGACCCGAATGTTATTGTCGAACCTGTCCTCAACTACGCGAAGATCCAGTACGAGCTCGGGTTTATCAAGAAGCCCCTGACCAAAGAGGAGATCTTCGACTTGACCTTCTACCAGAAGGGCTGACCAGTCCTTACCAACCTTTTTTCCTTCCGGGTTCTTAGTACTAGCAAAGGACCGGGTATTTATCGGCAGGTTGACCATGGGACGGGATAATCAGAAAAACGGGAAGAACCGGTGGCTCGGTCTCATTGCGATCCTTATCGTACTGGCGGTCTGGCAGTTTGTTGCGGCCGTCATCATCCATTACCCATTCATTCTCCCTGCCCCCACTGATGTCTTTGCGGCGTTTGTCAGCCTGGTGCACCGGGGGACGCTCCTCCTTGACCTCGAGGCGAGCCTGGTCCACTTTGCCATCGGCCTTGGCATGGCACTCCTAATCGGCATCCCGATCGGGATACTGATGGGCTGGAACCAGCGCTTCGACGCCTTTCTCGACCCGCTCATCGAGATCCTCCGCCCGGTCCCGCCCCTTGCCTGGATCCCGTTTGCTATCATCTGGTTCGGGCTGACGGCTTCGGCTGCCGGGTTCATCATCTTTGCCGGTGCGGTCTTTCCCATCATTATCAATACCTACAGCGGGTTCCGGGGCGTCCCCCGGGTATTTGTCGAAGCCGCAAAGATGCTCGGCTGTACGAGAAGCCGGGACTTGATCCGGTATATTGCATTTCCCGCAGCCCTCCCCTCGGTTGCCGCCGGGATACGGATCGCGACCGGTGTCGGATGGATGTGCCTTGTAGCTGCCGAACTCTTTGGCGTTTCGAATTACGGTCTCGGCCAGAAGCTCTGGTTCTTCTACAGCCTTCACCAGATGGACAGTGTTGTTGTCTACATGATCATCCTCGGTCTGATTGGACTTGCCTTTGACATGATCTTCCGGTACTACATCGACCGCTACTTCCTGAAGTGGCGGATCGGAGAGGTGGCGTAACATGGGCAAGCTCGAGATCCGAGACCTGAATCAGTCATTCAGAAAGGATGACGGCAGTGATCTTGTTGTCCTCGACCAGATTTCCTTCGACGTGGAGGATAAGGAGTTTGTCTGCATCCTCGGCTCATCGGGGTGCGGGAAGACAACCCTGCTTCGGCTCATTGCCGGTCTCGATACCGCCAGGTCCGGTTCCATCAACCTTGATGGTGAAGAGATACAAGGGCCAAACCCGAAAGTAGGTTTTGTCTTCCAGGAATACTCTCTTTTCCCGTGGAGGAACGTCATCGACAATATCGCTTTCGGTCTTGAGATGCAGGGGATGCCCCTTAACGAGCGAAGCCGCGTTGCTGAACATTACCTGGACCTCGTCAACCTCTCTCAGTTCCGGGACAATTACCCCACGGAGCTCTCAGGCGGGATGCGCCAGCGGGTGGCGGTGGCGCGGGCCCTTGCACTCGACCCGGTCCTGCTTCTGATGGACGAGCCATTCGGGGCCCTTGATGCCCAGACAAGGAATATGCTCCAGAAAGAACTGCTCGAAATCTGGGACAAGACCAAAAAGACAATTATTTTCATCACCCACAGCGTCGATGAAGCAGTATTCCTTGCCGACCGGATTATTGTACTTACACCCCGGCCAGGCCGGATCTGCCAGATTTTTCCTATTGAGCTTACACGCCCACGCGATCGTACCAGTGTGGAGTTCGCACAGGTCCGGCGCCAGGTACTAGATCTTATCGGCAAACTCTGTTCAATCCAGTAAGGTTTAATAGGCCATATCTCCATTTTATAAAAGCAGTTTGTGAAGCGTACCGGCATGCTAATCTGATCATTTCTTGATAGTTATGCCCGCTTTTAGTAATATTTCACAGGAGTAGGACGCGATGGTTAGAAAACCGGCAAAGATGTACAGGAACATTTCAAAGAAAGCATATACGCGACGCGAATATATGGGCGGTGTTCCGGGGAGCAAGATTGTACAGTTCGAGATGGGAAACCTCTCCCAGGAATTCCCGACTGAAGTAGACCTGATTGTTGAAGAGGCATGCCAGATCCGGCACAGCGCGCTCGAGGCAGCACGTATCACCGTTAACCGTCGGTTGATGAAAGATGTGGGCAGGTCAAACTTCCATTTCAAGGTCCGCATCTTCCCGCACCACGTCCTGCGAGAGAACAAGCAGGCAACCGGTGCCGGTGCTGACCGAGTCTCTGAAGGCATGCGTTTGGCATTCGGGAAAGCTGTCGGTACCGCTGCTCGCGTGGATGCGAACCAAAAAATTCTGACTGTCTACTCTTCACCTCAGTATCTGGAAAAGGTTAAGGACGCTCTTAACCACGGAGGTCACAAACTTCCGACGCCTTCTCACCTCAAAGTAAGCGAGATTAAGGTAAGTGGAAAAATCGTTGCAGCACCAAAGCTTGTCGGTGAAAAAGTAGTTGAAGTTCCAAAGGTCGTGGAGGCCGCAGCAGAACCCGCCAAGGGAGCCGAGGTACCGGCAAAGGGCGGCAAAGCAGGAGCAACAGGCAAGGGCGCAGCAGCCGCAGCAGCAAAGGCAGAACCCGCCAAGGCCGAAGAGAAGAAGGGCCCGGCTCATGGCCCGTCTCATGCCAAGGGCGGCAAAGACAAGAAGTAATTTTTTTCTTTGTTTTTTTTTTAATCCAATACGGATTTTTTACGGTTCTGCGACAAAAATCGGTTCCCCACGATCCTGTGCTCAGGGATGACACAGCACTTTGGGTGAGGGTATCCCGCATCCCCCATTCCGGGGTCATTTCAGGCTTCTTCGGGCAGAAAATGACTTTTTGGATCACAGCAGGTTGCACAAAATGGCCATTCCGGCACATGATTCTGAAATACGCAAATATTGAAGGATTTATGTCAAACGGGCTGATATTTTTGGAGGAAAATGTACCTTAAGGGACGCTTTTGGGAGGCGGAAAAGAGGGTGCTATGGGTCTAGCATAGGGCAAGGGAAAAGAAGGGCTGTTTTGAGTGTGCCGCAGGTTTTCCGGGATCGGGTCTTTTGAGCCTAAGAAGCCATCAGGTATCGAAGGAAGGCCATAATAAGCAGTAAAAGGCATGGAAATCCCCCGTCTTCACGTTATTTTACTACCGCCCGATCCCCTTATTATCCTGCTCTCCTCAGTGTATATGCATGAAGACACCGGATGATATAGCGATCTCCGCCTCGCTTGCTGATGCTACCTTCCAGGCGTACCGCGAGGCCGTCATCCGTCTCCCACCGGATGTACTACAAGTGATCCGGAAGGCAGCCGCTGCCGAGACAAACCCGGTAGCTCGCGGCGAGTTTGCCAATATCCTGAAAAATATAAAAGAGGCAGAACGGCTCGGAGTACCGCTCTGCCAGGACACCGGTGTTCCGGTCGTGTACCTGACTATTCCTCCCGATGTTCCCCTGACCCGGGGCCTGTATGAAGGAGTTGCAGAAGGTGTCCGCCGTGCAACCCGTGAAATACCGTTGCGCCCCAATGTAGTTGATCCGCTCTCGCGGCACAATACCGGGGACAATACCGGTCAGGGAATGCCGGTGATCCATATACAACCCGGGGAAAGTTTGACCGTTACTGTCCTGCCCAAGGGTGCGGGTGCCGAGAATGTATCAGGGATTACCATGCTGCTGCCATCCCACCAGTACGGGATTGAAGGATTCATTGTTGAGACTATGCTGCAGGCTGAAGGAAGGCCCTGCCCGCCGGTAGTGCTCGGGGTCGGGATTGGCAGTACCTTCGATGGTGCTGCAGCGCTTGCAAAAGAAGCTCTCCTGCTGCCGGTAGATACAATGACGCCGTTTGAGCAGGAGATCTGCAACTCAGTGAACCGTCTGGGGATAGGCCCGATGGGACTGGGGGGTGACACGACTGCTCTTGCAGTGAAGGTGAAGACCGCCAGCTGCCATACGGCATCCTTGCCGGTTGCAGTAAACATCCAGTGCTGGGCTCACCGTCATGCGACTGTGGAAGTGAAGCGATGAACACCCAGCCCGTTCAGCTGCATACTCCTCTGGGAAAAGAAGTCCTCGAACTTCATGCCGGTGACCATGTCGAGCTTTCCGGGATTGTCTATACCGCCCGTGACGAAGCGCATATCCGCATGAAGGCTGAAGGTATCCCGTTCGATCCAATGGGTGCGGTTATCTATCACTGCGGCCCGGTCATCCGTGACGACAGGGTCATAGCTGCAGGTCCCACTACCTCTGCCCGGATGAACGAGCTTTCCGGTTTTTTACTTGACCACGGTGTTCGGGCACTTATCGGCAAAGGGGGTATGGGTGCACGGGTGCGTGAACAGCTTAAAAACCGGGGCGTTTATCTTGCATTTACCGGTGGCTGTGCTGCACTTGCATCTTTGCATATGACCGTAAAAGGTGTATTTTTTAAGGATCTTGGCATGGCAGAAGCGATCTGGGTGATCGAACTTGACCACCTCCCGCTCGTGGTTGGTATGGATGCATATGGCAATGATCTCTTTGAGAAGGTGATACAACGTGCCAAATACGAATATGGACAGAACAGGAAAAAAGTATGAAACCTGGTGGGAAATGGATATAAAGAATAGGTTTTTTTCACCCCAGCTGCTATAGTATACGATAGGACTCTCATGAAACTCGCCATTGACGAGACCCGGTGCAAGGGTTGCAATCTCTGTACGAAGGTCTGCCCGTATAAGATCTTTAAAGAAGGAAAAAAAGCCAACCGCCGGGGCATTATCATCCCTGAACTCGACCGTCCTGAACGGTGTTCAAACTGCAGGCTTATGCACCTCTATGGACGAACGCTCTGCGGTGTCTGCCAGCTTATCTGTCCTGACCAGGCAATCCACTGGGTGGAGGAACAACCGTACGAACCCCAAAAGGTGGCGATTGAATATTGACACAGATTGAGTTCTGGCAGGGTAACACTGCCTGTGCTGAGGGAGCGCTTGCAGCCGGTTGCCGGTTCTTCGGGGGGTATCCGATCACACCTTCGACCGAAATTGCAGAGCACATGGCGCTCAAGCTCCCAAAAAAGAACGGTGTTTTTATCCAGATGGAAGATGAGATTGCCGGTATTGCGTCGGTGATTGGTGCATCATGGACAGGTGCCCGGGCGATGACGGCAACGAGCGGACCTGGTTTTTCCTTGATGATGGAAAATATCGGGTATGCTGCAATGACCGAAACTCCTTGCGTGATTGTGAATGTGCAGAGGGGGGGACCGTCCACCGGTCAGCCGACCATGGGTGCACAGGGGGATATGATGCAGTGCCGGTTTGGCTCTCATGGCGATTACTCCGTAATCGCGCTTTGCCCCGCGAGCGTCCAGGAGATGTACGAACTTACCGTTAAGGCATTCAACCTCTCAGACGAATACCGGGTCCCGGTATTTCTTATGGCTGATGAGATTGTCGGACACATGCGGGAAAAGATCGTCGTTCCGGATTCTGTTCCGTATGTATCGCGGAAGGAACTTGTCAGGGGAATGCCGCCGTTCAGGGTTGACATCGACCTCATTCCGGGGTTTCCGCAGTTTGGCAAAGGGTACGGGGTCCATGTGACCGGGCTGACGCACGATGAACGCGGATACCCATGTGCAACAAATCCAAAACTGCATGAAGCGCTCGTGAAGCGGCTTGTGAACAAGATTGAATCAGCCCGCCACACGATCGCGAATTATGAAATTCTCAATCCAGATGCTAATCAGGTCTTCATCGCTTATGGGGCTCCTGTGCGCACGGTGCAACAGGTAATGCACGATCATCCGGACAAGAACATAGGATTTCTAAGGCTCAGGACGGTCTGGCCATTCGCTGAATTTGCACTGAAAGAATTCAAAAATGCGAAGCGATTCCTCGTGCCTGAACTGAACCTTGGCCAGATAGCCCGTGAGATCGAGCGCTATGTGGATATACCGGTTATCAGTCTGCCAAAACTGGGCGGCGACCTTCACACCCCAGCCGAACTGTTAGCAGCACTGGAGGTACCGCAATGAGTTTTGAGGACTGGTATCGTCAGGATCGCCTCCCGCATATATTCTGTGCCGGTTGCGGGAATGGAACAATTATTAACTGTACGCTCGCTGCAATCGAACAGATGGCCTGGAAGAAAGAGGAAACGGTTTTTGTTTCCGGTATCGGGTGTTCCTCACGGGCACCCGGCTATATCGCTGCAGACTCGCTCCATACCACCCATGGGCGTGCAATTGCTTTTGCAACCGGGGTAAAACTTGCAAATCCTGACCTTAATGTTGTTGTTTTCACGGGTGATGGCGATCTGGCAGCTATCGGTGGCAACCATTTCATCCATGGATGCCGGCGAAACATTGACCTCACCGTGGTCTGCATGAACAACCAGATTTATGGAATGACCGGAGGACAGGGCAGCCCGACAACACCCCGGGGATGTATCTCTTCAACAACACCGTACGGTTGTGCTGAAACGCCCTTTGACCTCTGTGAGCTCGCCATTGCTTCAGGAGCCAATTATGTCTCCCGCTGGACATCCTATCATGTAAAAGAGCTCGAAAAATCAGTCCTTGCCGGTTTACAGACTCCGGGCTTTTCATTTATAGAGGCGCTGGTACAATGTCCTACCGCTTTTGGACGAAGGAACAAGTTTAAACAGGTTTCTGACCAGGTAGATTACCTTCGGACACATACGATGCTCAAAGCGAAACGTGACCGGTTGCTGGATCAGGGACAGCACATTCCCCCGGATATGTATATAGTTGGCGAACTTGCACGCAGGAACCGCCCTGCGCTTGGGGTGAAATAATGAGACACGAGGTGCGGTTCTCAGGGTTCGGTGGGCAGGGAATCATCCTTTCCGCAGTGATCCTGGGCCGGGCGGCGGTAATGCATGACAACAAGTTTGCAGTCCAGACGCAGGTCTATGGACCGGAAGCCAGAGGCGGGGCTTCAATGAGTGCGGTAATTATTGATGATGCACCGATTCTCTTTCCCAAGGTCGCAAACCCTGACATTTACGTGATCATGTCCCAGGAAGGCTTTGAGAAGTATGGAGTTGATGCAGGCAAGGAAGCGGTGATGCTGGTCGATTCTACGCGTGTTTACTCCCGTCCGCAGTGCAGGTATATTGAGATCCCGGCAACACGGGAGGCAAAACAGACACTGGGACGCGATATTGTAGCAAACATTGTTATGCTCGGGGCACTGGTCGCTTCAACGCAGGTTGTCAGTGAAGCGGCGCTGGAAAAAGCAATTCTTGACTCCGTGCCCAAGGGCACCGAGGCACTCAATCAGAGAGCGATGAAAAAAGGCATTGAACTTGCTGCAGGGAGCACGCATCCATGAAATTACGCGAATATGAGGCAAAAATGGTGGTAAAAGAGGCCGGGATCCCCGTCCCGGCAGGATTCCTGATCAAATCAGCTGACGAACTCACTCCTCATCTTGGTGCACTCGGCGATGCCTTTGTGCTCAAGGCGCAGGTGGATGTCGGTGGCAGGGGAAAGTCCGGTGGTATCCTCATGGCCGGCAAGGCAGACGGCATAAAGATGGCAAAGGAACTCTTCGGCAGGCAGATCAAGGGCCTGCCCGTGAAGGAGATCCTTGCCGAACAGCGGCTTGACATCCAGCATGAGTACTATCTCTCCATAACCGTTGACCGCTCAAACAAACAACCCCTCATCCTCTTTACCGAAGCCGGAGGGGTGGATATTGAGATCACGGCAAAGGAGCACCCTGAAGCGATTCGCAAGGTGATAGCGAACCCGCTGATGCGGGAAATTCCCCAGTTCATGCTCCGGGAACTGGTCGGAACAGCGCCCAAGGAGATTGGTTCGATTATCAATAAGCTGTATCGCGTATTTCTTGAAAAGGACGCACTGCTCGCTGAGATCAACCCACTGGTTACTACCCCTCGTGGTATATTTGCGGCCGATGCCAAACTTATCATTGATGATAATGCTCTAGGGCGCCAGGGATTCACGGTTAACCGCGATCTTACCGATCGCGAACGGGAGGCAGAGAAACACGGTTTCTCGTATGTTGAACTGAACGGTACAATAGGTGTGATTGGAAACGGGGCCGGGCTCACCATGTCCACACTTGATCTCATCGAGTTCTATGGCGGCAAAGCAGCAAATTTTCTCGATGTTGGCGGAGGTGCCGAAAGCGAGCGGGTCATGCAAGCTGTACGGCTGGTCGGCAGCGTTCCATCGGTAAAGGTTATAGTGGTCAATCTTCTCGGCGGTATCACGAAATGTGATGAGGTAGCAAAGGGCATAATCTCTGCAGATATCCCCCAGAAAGTGATCGTACGGCTCGCGGGAACCAATGAGGCGGAAGGCAGGGCGATGCTCTCAGCAAAAGGGTACGAGATGCTTGACACAATGGATCAGGTGGTGAGGAAGGCCGTGGAGGTGGCAATATGATCTACGGGGACCGGAATTCCGGGATACTCGTTCAAGGTGCTACAGGAAAACAGGGAGAGTTTCATATCGGCCTTATGAATAACTATGCCAGACAGGTGGGTGGCAGGGGTGTTGTTGCAGGTGTGACGCCCGGCAAAGGTGGCAGGGAGGTACACGGGGTACCGGTCTATAATACTGTAAAGGAAGCAATGCGGGACTATGATATTTCAGCCAGTGTCATTTTTGTGCCCGCTGCAGCCGCAGCCGATGCGATAATGGAAGAAGCAAACGCCGGGATCGAGACTATCGTGGCAATCACCGAACATATCCCGGTGCACGACACGATGAAGGCAATTGCCTATGCAAAAATGGAGGGATGCGCCGTAATTGGTCCCAACTGCCCAGGGCTCCTGTCTCCTGGAGAAGTAAAGATGGGGATCATGCCCGCTGGTCTTTTCTCGGGAGGGAATGTCGGAGTTATCTCCCGGAGTGGAACGCTCACCTATGAAGTCGTTGATGAACTCACTCGTGCAGGCATCGGTCAGAGCACGGTGATCGGTATCGGTGGTGACCCAATCATCGGCCTGACATTTGTCGATGTGCTCAGACGGTTTGAGAAAGACCCTCAGACAAAAGCCGTGGTCCTGATCGGGGAAGTGGGGGGCAACCTCGAAGAGGAAGGCGCAAAATCAACTGATCTGCCTATTGTATCGTACATCGCCGGCATCTCTGCTCCACCTGATAAACGCATGGGCCATGCCGGTGCGATCGTTGAGGGAGGAGAAGGCGATGCCCGCTCCAAGATCGCCAGGCTCAAAAAGATGGGTGTACCTGTTGCCTCCCGCCCATCCGAGATACCTGAAATGGTCCGGGATTTGTTTCATGGTCAATGCTGATAAAAATTTTTAATTTTTTGAGCAAAAAGATCAAAAATACTATAAATACTCTAGGTGGGTTCTATCTCCTGTTTTGTCTCCTCTACAAATGTGCCCGCTCCTGATACCGCTCCTGATATTGTACCAAGTAATTCTTCTCCAGATGTACGTGAGCCGTGAGGGATAGCACGGATATCTGGAGAAATGTAATCTTCAATGGGAATATTTTGTCATGCTTTCTTCTCCCTCTCATATCCTGTCGCAGGGATTTAATTCTGTTTTATCTGAATTGATTGCAGGGGTATCGAACTGTTACTACATTGCGATTCTTTATGCAGTATGCGTGATAACTGATAAGAACAATACAAGATGTCGGCCATACAGTATTTTCCCATACCTCCGGAATTGTTCGCACTTGCCTGCGAAACAGTCAGCAGGCGTGTTTCGCGGTTGCCTTTTTTAAGAAGTGATGTTATGGTCACTGGTGAGTTACTCGGTGTTGCTATGGAATCCCTTAATGCCGAATTTAAAAAAAAACTTGCACTTTATACACCTTCCAACTCTGCCATAAAGACAGAAAACGGACTTGACTCGCGTATCGAAGAGCGATTAAGGATTTCGGGAAAAAAGGTCGTTCCTGTGATTACTGAGGTGCTCTGCAGTGCAGGTATTGCAGAAACAACTGAAATCACCAACCTGTTATCTCACCAGACCCGTACTGGAATCCGGCTCCTTCCCCCGTGGACCTGGCATACCGCATCAGGAAAAGTGCCAGCAATGAGGTATGAGGGATCGGTAAATGGCGATGAATCTTCACTGGCGTCCATGATGAGCATGTGTGCGGTATGTCGTACCGGAATTTTAAACCGGATTTTCGGAAAACAGCTGTTTGGCATTCCCCGAACGGAATTCTATTTGGAGTGTACCTATTGCGGTGCAAAATTTATCCCTGTAGGTACTCAGTTCCGGTTAGTATCCATTGCCACTTTCCGTGACCCTCTCTGGAAAAAACACCTCGATTATACGTTTCCTGCAGAGATGTGGTCAGCTATCGCCCGGGGCACCATTGGCTTCAGAAAAACAATCAAGGCGACAGCGGGAAAAACAACACTAAGCGCTTCCGGCAAATCATCCGATGGTAATCTGACGCAGCTGAAGGATGGATCTCTGGCAGTGCCTTGTGGGGAAAAAACACTCTATTTCAAGCCGGTAAAACTTGATTTTATTGGAGGGATGAGGCAAGATTTCTTTGCCCGTGCACAAAAACCCCTTCAGGAAATTTTAAAAAATCCTGCATACAGTCATCTGATTCCATTGGTAAATGCTAAGTATTCCAACTACGTGCTTATGAAATCCGGACTTTTTTTACGACAACTCAAAGAACGCCACGATCCGTTCTACCTCGAATTCCTTAACAATTACGGAGATGAAAAGTATGGCACGTTCCGGCTGGATGAATCAGATGACGGTGATAAAAAAGGTGTGCTTGTCATTGTTGTCAACCGGTCAATATATTATGCCGTCGATTGCCAGGTGTCCTTCCGTATCACAATCAACAACGCATTAGGGAGGATTTCTCCCGAGGACTGTTTCCTTGGCGGGGATAGCAACCGCTGCCGGATAAATGCTCTCATCAGCAATAACAGGAATGATGCTGGTATCTGTATCCACAGATGCGAAAAGGAAGATGAAAGGGTGCTCATCACTGAACAGCTGAAAGGGATTATCTCCAAATGATGACAAATAATAATTACGCAGGAGCTATATCGATGCCGATCAGAGAATTTTTCATATCTAATGAGAACATTATAGTTATCCACTCTGGATACCGGAAAAGGGAGCTCACCGATGAAATGCCCTCATTGCGGAATGAATATACGGGATAACATAGATGTTTGTGGCTATTGTGGCGGAAAAATAGTACAAGAATCAGAGAAATCTCCCTCTGCTACGGGTAAAGCTGATCTTTCCGGTAGCAGTATGGTGCAAAAGGGGGAAGGGCAGCAGGAAGATCCTGAAGCAGAAGAAGAAGGAGGAATCTCTGTTTACCTGCAACCTGGAGAGCAGGTACTCATTGGTTCGCTTAATATTGCAGTTAAAAAATTTTTTTTCCATGCTTACCTTACAAACCAGCGAATCTTTTTAATCGATACGCAGGAGAAAAAGGTCAAGGTTACGGCAAAAGATATTCCGCGTGATACGATTGCCGGCAGCATTATCGAGTTTTCAGAAAGTTCGGATCCCGTTCTGGTTCTGTCCCTTAAATCCACTGATGATGAAATCAAGACCATGAAACTCATTTTTATCCAGAATGGCATGGACCGGTCTGACGAGATCGATGAATGGATAACGCTTCTCCATGAAGAAGACCAAGTAAAAGAATCATTGGTACAGCCAGCTGGTGAACCTTCAGAACCACTGGAAATGGCTATACCTGTTGAGCGGGAAAAGCCCCCTCAAAAACAGGAACTGCAACCAAAAAGAAAACCAGGCAAAGACCACGAAAAACAACCACCGGTCAAACGTCATATCCTTCTCCATAAAGTGCAGGAGCAGGAGTATGAGGTTGAGGAACCATCCCGCCCCCCGCGACGTGCACAGGTCCGGGAGGTACCCGATAAGCTCAAAAAACCGGATGAAGTCCTTGAATCAGAAATGGGGACGCCTCCCATGAGAAAGGCGGATATTCAACCGGTGCGCAAACATGAAGTGCAATCGGCTATGAAAGTCGCAATGAAAAATGCAATGCATCCACTTAAATCCTCATCGTTTCAGACCGTGAAAAGGCCGGTAACAGAACCGGCGTCGATACCTGAAAAAGCACCCGAAACGGAAGAATCGACACAAATCCCCGGCCATCCCGTAATCAAGGGAAAAGTCCAGAGAGCACCAGCTCACGATGAAGGAGCTGAAATGCCCTCGTTTTGTCAAAACTGCGGGAAAAAACTCCCTCCAGCAGCAAACTTCTGTCCCGGGTGTGGAACAAAACTGGGAACGTACAGGACCATCTCAGATGACAGAATTCCGGAATACTCCCATGAAAAGAAAGGAACTCATCATGATGAACCTGTCCGTGAGAAGAAAGGAACTGCCCATAAAGAGAGCATCGATGAGGAAGATATGGAGGATGAGACCCAGGTATCGACCAAGCTTCCCGCAAAAAAACCAAAGAGAAGCGAAATGACGATTCTCCACAAATTCCTCAGACGATAACTCAGTTTTTTAACTCCTTTTTCAAGAACGTTCTAATGATAACGGACTTTTTCAGGTTGGACGCAAAGGTTGAGAATCGTAAAATGCTGCCGATCTGCATTCAGTTCAGTTTGAATATTGAGAACATCAATGATGCCGGACGTGCTATATAAATTACTGTGAATCATAAAAAAACAAAAAACTATTGTATATTAGAAATCGTTATATGAATTCCAGTTCCTGTTAATAGTACGCATTATTACGAGGAAATCAATGAAGAGAAATATCCGGATTGAAGCTTTAGCACAGATTCCTTTGGAGAAACAACAAATTGAACTTGTCGAGCGCAAATGTCTCGGTCATCCCGACAGTATCGCGGATGGCATTGCAGAATCAATCAGCAGGGCGCTCTGTAAGGAATATCTCGAAGAGTTTGGCGCAGTCCTGCACCACAACACGGACCAGGGTGAAATCGTAGCCGGCGAATCCAACCCAAAGTTCGGCGGGGGTAAGGTTATACGGCCTATTTTTATCCTGATTGACGGTCGTGCAACAAAACGATTCAATGACGTATCTATTCCTACTGATGCGATTGCAGTTGAAGCAACAAGGAATTATCTCCGCACCCATTTCAAGACCTTAAACATGGAACGGGATGTCATTATGGACTGCCGCCTGGGGACAGGATCGACCGATCTCCAGGATGTATTCAAGCCTCACAACGGAAGAGTTCCCCGGGCGAATGATACTTCATTCGGTGTCGGACATGCCCCGTTTTCTGATGTTGAAACTATTATTAAGAACGTCAGTGATTTTATTGATGACAAACTGCGACTGAAGTATCCCGCGATAGGGCAGGATATCAAAATCATGGGACTGCGCGACGGGAACACTATCACCCTGACTGTTGCCTGTGCAATTATCGACAGGTACTGTGCAGATATCCAGCAATACACAGAATACATGGAGATCCTCAAAGAACAGATCGGCAGGGTAGCCAAAAAGAGCACGAAGCGCAAGGTGGTTGTCCATCTCAATACGGGTGATAACATCAGGAATGACAGCATCTACCTGACCGTTACCGGCACCTCTGCTGAAATGGGCGATGACGGGTCAGTCGGACGCGGAAACCGCTGCAACGGGCTTATCACTCCCAACCGCCCGATGAGCATGGAGGCGACGAGCGGGAAGAATCCGATCAACCATGTCGGCAAGATCTATAACCTGCTTTCGACGCAGATTGCCACCGACTGTGTAGAACAGGTTGAGGGGATTGATGAGATGTATGTCCGTCTCCTATCCCAGATCGGACAGCCCATTGACCGCCCGCTTGTGGCAAGTGTACAGGTACTGCCCGTGGAAGGTGTCAAAATGCAGAATATCAAGGGTGAAATTGAGGGGATTGTTGATCACTGGCTCGAGAATGTAACTGATATTACCGATAGAGCAATCCGCGGCGAGCTCAAGACGTTCTGAACGCTTATGGCAAAACAGGTTAAATACAGCAAGAAAAAAACTACACCCGCTCCTTTTTCATCGATTGTCCGGCTTGCAATTCCCAACAAAGGCAGGATCGCAGCACCAATTATGGATCTTATCGAAAAGAGCGGGCTCCACTTTCCTGAAATCGGGGAACGGCGGTTGATTACAAAGACACTCGACCCTCAAGTAGAAATCCTGTTTGCCCGGCCAATTGATATACCCGAATACGTTGCAACAGGTGCAGCTGATCTCGGAATCACCGGTCATGATATGGTGGTTGAACGGGAGTCTCACGTAAAAGAGCTCCTGGATTTACAGTCAGGAAAGGCAAAACTTGTACTTGCGGTGCATGAAGATTCATCGATTACATCAGTGCAACAACTCAACGGGATGAAAGTTGCCACTGAATTTCCGGTGATTACAAAAGCGTTTTTCGCGAAACACAATACGAGTATCAAAGTTGTTCTTGTCGGGGGAGCATGTGAGGCAACCCCGCACCTCGGTATCGCTGATGCGATCGTTGACCTTTCGAGTTCGGGAACAACCTTAAAGACCAACCGTCTCCGAATTATCGATGAGGTAATGGAGACTTCCACACATCTAATCGCAAATAAAGAATCACTACGGACAAAAAGAGAGAAGATTGATGAGATTTACCTTGCTCTGGAAAGTGTCATCCGGGCTCGCGGACAGTGTTATCTGATGATGAATGTAAAGAGGACTTCCCTTGATGCAATAAAACATGTGCTACCCGGACTTTCCGGCCCCACAGTTATGGATGTTGCTTCAAATGAAAACCTCGTCGCCGTTCACGCAGTCGTAAACGAGGAACGGGTCTACTCCTTAATTAACTCGCTGAAGCGTGCAGGTGCAAAGGACATTCTTGTCATGGCGATCCAAAGAATGATACGCTGATTCTTATGCGCATATTTCCTGCTGTTGATATCCTCGGAGGGCGGTGTGTCCAGCTGGTTCAGGGAAAGCGTGAGAGTGCGACGGAGTTTGGAGATCCGTTAAGCTGTGCAACCCGCTGGCTCGACCAGGGTGCAGATGCTCTTCATGTAGTGAACCTTGATGGAGCATTCGGGAACTGCTCAAAAAATGCTGAGCTCATTAAAGATATTATCAAAAAAACCGGTGCCGAGATAGAGCTGGGAGGGGGTATCCGTTCACTGGATGATGCCACACACTGGCTGAATACCGGAGTTTCGAGGATCATCATTTCAACCCTTGCTACGAGCGAGCCGGAGAGCATCCAAATTATTGCGGATGAGTTTGGCAGCGAGCACGTTATGGCGGGTGTCGATGCAAAAGGCGGGCAGATCGCGATCCATGGATGGCAGCACACGGCAGGGGACTATCTTGACTGGGCACGGCGCTTCGAGGAACTGGGTGCAGGATCACTCCTTTACACCAACGTGGATGTGGAAGGACTTCAGCAGGGGGTCATATTCGAGCCGGTCAGGCGCCTGATTAAAAATGTGCATATTCCCGTTGTTGTTGCCGGGGGTGTCTCATCTCGATTGGACGTTGCTGGTCTGAGGGATGCAGGGGCTTTCGCAGCGGTTCTCGGTTCTGCTCTTTACAGCGGGAAGATTACCCTTATAGATGCACTGGAGGAATGTCAATGAGGAATGTAAGTATTAAGAGGGAGACTAAAGAAACGAATATTTCGATCAAACTGAACCCTGATGGAAGCGGAAAGGTATCAGTTGACAGCGGCGTGCCGTTTTTTGATCACATGCTTACTGCTATGGCAAAGCATGGGGGATTGGATCTCACCTGCGTCGCCAAAGGTGATCTCGGTGTAGATTGCCATCATACCATAGAAGATATCGGGATAGTTCTTGGGGATGCAGTCAAGCAGGCAATCGGTGAGGGGCATGGTATCCAGCGTTTCGCTCACGCCATTATACCCATGGATGAGTCATTGGCAACTGTGGCGCTCGATTGCGGGGGCAGGGGATATGTTGTCTTTAGCGGGACCTTTGGAAACAGAACTATCGGGACAATTCCGGTTGATATCTTTGAGCATTTTCTCTACAGTTTGTGTACCCGTGCCGGTATAACCTCACACATTATGTTTTCCGGGAAGAACGATCATCACAAGTGCGAAGCAGTGTTTAAGGCATTCGGGATTGCCCTGGGGCAGGCTCTCACCATAAGCAGGGATAAAAAAACGATAAGAAGTACAAAGGGGAAGTTTTAATCATTTTTTTAGAAATGGTATATTATTTGATGCGTTACCATAAAAATCGTATTTACTCCATGTACAGGATTATTTCGTTCATCTGAGCTCGAATATTGAGATGCGATAACGCTTATATATCAGATTGCGGGCAATGATGGTGCTGGATGTGAGATTCGGGTAATCATTCTTGTCTGTTTTTGGATTCAGGAGTCATGTTTACTGTCCGGATATGTCAAGATCAGATGAGACAACAGGAAAAGCAACAGTATTAAAATTATTGCATGAAAACAGAGATTTAAGAGTTACGTATCGATGAGAAAAAGAGTTGATTTTAAGACTTTGAAGCCAGATCAACATCTTCTTTTTTGATTGTCTTTCTTCCCGCATGCTCAGCAAGCTTGTTTGCTTCCTTGGTGAGCTGTGCGATATACTTCTCTGCCTTGACCACAAGGGCTTCTGCTGCATCGCTGCCGACTCTTTCGGCTCC
>JAJRBZ010000072.1 GCA_028679185.1 Methanoregula sp.
AATGATGGTAACAGGAAGCCCAGGCGTGGCGACGAACTGGTAATGGACGGGACGCGCTCCAGCGACCAGGTCGTGGTTTTCCTCACAAGTTCGGGAAAGACGTACAGGATCTTTGATAAAGCGCTGGTGTTACCTTACTATTAGCGTTTCAAATCTTTTTTTTTTAAAAACGGACAATTTGAGTTTTTTATTGGGAATTAAGAGGGAATTTTGTATACCGCAATTGTTGTTCATATACCTCTGGATTTCTTCTTACTATCATGAAAACAAACTGCAATGCTTCAGTGCCTTGCAAGATACTATTATTTAGTAAAAATCATACGTCGGTTAATAGAACTTTCTATGAAACTAACTGTACCATTTGCCCTGTGTATAGCTGTCGGATTTATACTGGCTGCCGGTTGCGTAGCCGAGACGGACAAGAATACCGTGAATGGAACGGCCCCATTATCCAATACATCCGATTCAGGTATAAACAGGACGATAAACGCAACAGCGAATTTGAAAGGATCACTAATGGTGTCCATCGCCGGATTTTCATATCCTGCAAACCTATCGGTTGTTCTTGACAACAAGACTGTCGGAACGGTGAATCCCGCAGCACCCCTGTACCTGATGGTCCCCGAAGGGAACCATACTGTCATGGTCTGCGTGAGTTCGGTATGTGAGCAGGAGAATGTCACGACCAGATTCGGAAGGTACGTGACCGTCGATTTCAGTGAACGGTTACATCGGGATGTGGTGATCGCGCAGCCAACTGCACGGATCACCGAATTTTTCAAAAACGGTGATGGTATTTCCGTGAATGTTGAGTTTATCAATCCCTCAACAGAAGACCACGTAATGTCTGTTGCAGTCAGTTGCGGGTATAGTTATATTGATGACCGGAGCAGTATAAAAATGGGAGATTCTGCGATGGGCAGGTTGGTGCAAAACGTCAAGGCCGGGCAACGCATAACAGAGATGCTGGATCTCTATTTTGCCAGCGGCCATAGCTATAGTTATAGTAGTCCGGTAATAGAAGAACTCAAGGTAAAATAAATTAAAAAAATTCAGCCTGTCTGGTGCGTTTTTGCAATTTTTTCAGCATACCGGTAGGTTGCATAACTGAGCATGAGGATAATTCCCAACGTAACACCGAGTACAAGCCATTGTTCCCCGGCTGCGGTTCCAACAGCGAGCCGTGTCAGCAGGTTAAGGGGATTATCCGGCAACGCCAGCGCAAAAAGAATCACAACCACAAGTGCGGTGGAAAAGATGAATTGTGCCGCCGTCCTTTCACGGTAGTGCAGAGCAGTCAGGGTGCCAAGAAGGATCAGGATCAACGATGTAACGATAACCTGCACAAGGATCAGTCCTGCATTCTGGATTGCTATACCGTTGATCATCAGGAGAATCAGCCAGGCACCCGCCTGTACAGGCACAAGCAATTCGCAGGCTAATACTTTCCCCCACACGATCTCGGTAAATGTGAGCGGGGTCGAAACAAGAGTTTCCAGAGTTTCGTGCTGGTACTCTTCAGTGATCAGATCGATGACGAGTGCTGATGCGATAATCGCGGGCATGAAGACAAGAAGGGGGATGAGCAGTCCGTACACAAATTCATAAAAGTCTCCACCCCCGCCCGCCTTTGGGATTTGAATGCCGATGAGTTCTTCTTTCAGACGGTCTGCCCGGATCTCCCGAAGATCCGTTTCATATTTCAGAAAAATATCCTTTAACTTTACATCGACGATGGCTGCCTGAAGATCATTTTGGAGCGTATACAGCGTTATCTTTACGGGATCTGTTGCATCCGGCAGCGTATCGGGAACAAAGATTACCGCGGCAAGTTTTCGTTCCTTGAGAGCGGCAACAGCCGTGGAAAGATCCATCTGATAGACACGGAAGTCAGAACTTGCCTCAAGAGAAGTCAGTAATGGCGATTCATTCCCGCTGTATGCGATGCTGTACCGGGAATGGGAATATTTCGAGAGGGAGGACGGGTCATACATTGATGCGAGTCCCACCATCAGAAAAGAAGAGAACAATGCGATGAAGAGCTGCAAAAGGACTGCGAGAAGGATTGTTCTCTCGTTAAAAAGTCCTTTGAACTCCTTTTTTGCGATAATTGACAGGTGTCTGAGTTTCATCCGAGCCACCCCAGAATGAAATAAAGATTATACAGGCAGTGCACAACCATGGCAATGACAAGGCCGGGAACAAATCCTTTCTTTCCCCAGACCTTCAGGCAGCAGGCAACAATAAGCACGCAGACGAAATGAAGGAGTAGCGGCAGCCAGAGAGATCCCAGGGATAAAAAGAGGATGCTGCCAAAGACCGAGTCTGAGATCTGGGCGATTGTAACAAAGAGCAGGAGTTTTTCGCCAACCAAAAATCCGATGGCTGTTGCGGCACAGGCAAAGATAAGATTCTTCCAGGTAAGGAATGCAGGATCCCGGGAATAGATCGTGTAAATCCCGACACCCTTAGCGGTCTCCTCTGTCAATGCCGCGAAGAGAAGCAGGAATACCAGCGAGTACGGCATCGGGAGGTTAAAAAAGAGCACAAGGCACATCATCTGGACCATGAATATGAACGGGATTGAAAATCCGCTTAATAGAAAAAGTGAAATGAACGGATGTTTTTGCGACAGGATCTCTGACAGGAATTCCCTCATGCGGGATAGCAGTTTCTTTTCTGAAAAGAGCCGTTCATCCTTGAAATTTCTGGCAGCGATGTAAAAAAGTACAGCGCCCGTAAGCCAGAAAAGAGAGGTCGAGTAGAGGTAGTCGGTGATTGTCCAGGCCGATCCCTGAATAGTGAGGACAATCAGGGTGAGTGGGGAGATAAGGCTGATAACGTGGACATTGGCAAAAATACTCGGGAAGAAGAGGTACGAGGTCGCTACGGTCGAGAAGAATATCGAAATAAACGAGAGTTCCTTGAAACTGCGCGAGAGCATACCGATGAGCAACGCGTTGGCAAGGAAAAAGAAGATGACCGGAATGAGTGGCAGAATGATAACGGGGGAAGCCCTGATGTACAGGGTAAGCCCTGCACAGATCGCTACCATGCCAATAAAATACGGGAGAGCCTTGCCGATTATAATTGAAGACGTCCTGATCGGTGTGGACAGGAGAATTTCGCCCTTGCGCTCGATACGCTCATTCATGATGCTCATCATAAAAAACTGGGATGTGAAGTACAGCGGAAAGATAAAGACAAAGACAAGTATGATGGAATCAAACGGGAGCGGGGGAGAGAGCTGGGCTGGTGTCTTGAAGGTGCCCATCGAGCTGCTGGCTGAGAGAGCTTCTGTGTACCGTGAGATCTGTGTGTTCTTTTCATTCGACTGGACCAGTTCGCGCCTCAGGTCCTCTGTTGAGATCTCAAGTCCTGGTAACGGAGTTGGAACAATTTTAATTTCGCCTTCAGGTACGGGGGCGATTCGACGAGGTGCTGCACTGATATACTGGCCGCTCTGCGTCGATAAAAAGGTGAGTTCACTTTTAACAGGCTGGGTATCTATCCAGAGCGGATATGCAGCAAAGAGATCATTTTCAGTGTTGTAAACGCTGCTGACGTATTTTGAATAATCGCGTTCAAGGGTTTTTTGTGCGGCATTGGCCTTGTCTGTTCCGCTGTTAAACACGACCCCCTTGACTACTATCAGGTCAAATGAATTCCCGTTCGCATTCAGGGCGGGCGCATCAAGGAGGTAGACTGAGAATCGCGCATCACTGGCCAGGAGGGAAGCAATCTGCGGATCATCAACACCAACCTGGTACATTCCATCCTGCAGGTGCAAACCTGTCTGGGCGGTAAAACCGGTGGCTATCATCAGCAATATAAAAAGAATAATTGAAAGTGGCAGGACATCACGGCTTATCATTGAGAAAGATTTCTTCAATTCCCATCGGGCGATGGTTATGATGTCAATAAACGTGCTCATGAGTGTTCCTTTCATTGTCTGGATTCACAGCGGCCGTTTTTTTGGTCTTTGCGGCAGAATTCTGAAGAGTGATAGTTGAATACAGAAATGTACAGGGTATCGGTCAAATAATCATCGGTGTTGACATTGTTCCGGCACTACCGCTGCTGTACCCTTTTTGCCGAAAGTCCGAAGTCGCTTCCGACCCGGTATGCAATCCACGAAAAAAAGAAGTTCCTGCCATGCTGTTAAAATGACTGGATAAAAAAGTGAATCGTATCAAGGGTTAACATTTCTGTAAATGCCCGTAACCTAAGGTATATGTGAGAACCCGGGCAAAACTGAATGTTAAGGTTTTAGCTCATGATAACTGCCCGCAACCTGGTAAAAAAATTCGACAGCTTCACTGCACTGGACGATGTGAGTTTTGCTTTTGAAGATGGCGAGATCTTCGGCATAATCGGGCATAACGGGGCAGGCAAGACCACACTTCTCAAGATCATATCCGGCCTGATTACGCCAACATCAGGTGAATTGCTTATCAACAATATCGATGTGGTGAAAAATCCGATAGCGCTCAAAGAAACTCTCGGCTATCTGCCTGAAGAGTCCCGGATGTACGAGACAATGACAGCAGAAAACTACCTTGCATTTTTTGGTGAGATTTACGGGTTGTCGGCACAGGAGATCCGGGTCAGGTCGAGCCAGCTGTTCGCCGCACTGTCACTTGAATCTGACGGGAAAAAGATCGGGGAGTTCAGCAAGGGAATGAAACGCAAAGCGGCAATAGCCCGCTCCCTCATTCATGATCCGTCATTTCTCGTGTACGATGAAGCAACAAGCGGGCTGGATCCCATGACTTCCCGGTTCATCGCTGATTACCTGCGGACGCTGAAAAAGGAAGGTAAAACAATTGTGCTGTCGGCACATAACCTGTATCAGGTAGAAGCGATTTGCGATAAGGTGATGATTCTTAAGCGGGGTAAAATGGTCGCTTTTGGAAATATGCATCAGCTTCGCGACCAGTTTGGGACGCTTACCTATACGATCTTCTTTGCCATTGATGACCCGGGCAAGCTCATCGGGCACTCAAAACCCTACCGTCAGGAGGAAGGGTTCTTTGTCTGTGAAGCGCAGGATATTCTGGAACTTAATGAATGTACCGCCCTTATCACGGAATCCGGAGGACGAGTGGAAAAGATAGAGTCGCGGTACCCGTCGCTTGAGGAGATGCTGGTAAAAATAGGGAAATAAGCAGGTAAGAGTACATTCCTGTAACCTCCCATTTTCGGGGCATCCTGGAAAAAGAGAACTATCAATAAGCTATTCAATCGTCAAAAAGTACCATAACCTTCAACAATGAACAACAAGCGGACTGCAGATGGAAAATTTATCATTCGCACAACCGTCGAAAGCGATCGTGAAGCGATCATTGCCATTTTCAATCATTATGCTGCATCCAGCTATGCCGCCTACCCTGAAATGCCGGTCAATGACCGGTTCTTTGATTTTTTACATGAAGGGACACTTGCGTTTTACGTTCTTGAGCATAAAACACAAATTATCGGGTTTGGGTTAATCAAGCCGGTCCTGCCTTTTCCTGCTTTTATGAAAACAGGTATGCTCACCTATTTCCTCCATCCGGAATTCACCGGGCAGAGTATCGGCGGACTGCTTCTTGAACAGCTCATCGCTGATGCAACAGAGATGGGGATGACTTCGCTTGTTGCAAATATGGCTTCAAAAAACAAGGCGAGTATCCACTTTCATATGAATCATGGGTTTACTGAAGTCGGCAGGCTGCAGAATGCCGGCAGCAAATTCGGTGAACCATTCGACATAATCTGGATGCAGAAGATGTTGTAGCTGTTTTAGATGAAAGCAAAGACATGATTTACTGCCATATTTTAAAAAAATTATGCAATTCTTACCTGTGCGCCACGGTTCCGGGCAGATGTGATCAGGGTGGTTCCTCCGGTGTATTCGTCCATACATGAGCGGGCTGCCTTTTCAACCACGCGCATGTCCGTATCCCCAATGGCGTAGACAGCAGGGCCAAACGAACTCATGCCAGCACATGCAGCTCCTGCTGAACGCAGCCTTTCAATAAGTTCAGGGATCTGTTTTGGTTGCAGGTTTAATTCGACCTTTTTGAATCCCAGTTCCTGGATGGCATTGACCGACGAACCGAAAAGTCCGAGATCCTTCTCAACAATACCGGGAAGCATCCGCATCAGAATCTCGTGGCAGAGCATCCGGACCTCTTCAACCGGAACCGGGCAATGGGTTCTGAAGATATCAGTTTCTTTCAGACCACTCGCACCGGCAGGAAGATTGGGCACCGCAAGCAGAATTCGCCAGTCTTCAGGGAAATCGTGACGCACAATGACTGGAGGGGGTCTGACACCCCGTGAAGCGGCGGACGGTCGGAATTCGGACTTCTCGCCGCTCAGCCCGAACGTATGCCCTCCGTCAACAATAAATCCCCCCTGTTCAAATGCCGCGGTTCCAATGCCGGAGGTACCCCCGCGACCAACCAGCAGGGCAAGATCTTTTACCGCAAGTGTCCTCCCATAAAGCTCGGCGATCCCCCGGGCAACAGCAAGCATCAGCTGTGATCCACTGCCAAGACCGATATGTGAAGGGTATTGATTCCGCACCGTTATGGACACGTTTCCGCCGGCATGCAAACCTTTCAGGACCTGACCAGCGGTAACCATGATACGTTCCCGCACTATGCTGTCACAACCCTGCACTTCAAGCACCGGACTCTGGCGCATCTCGATAAGAATCCCCGGTTCATCCAGAGTGATACCTACACCCCCGTCGACCCGCCCGGAACCGCCATGCATGTCGATGAGCGTGAGGTGGAGGCGTGACGGTGTCTGGATAATTACCCGCCTTTCATCGAGGAACCTGTTGTACGGAAACTGTTCTTCGATAAAGATCAGCGGTTTGCCGTCATGGATGATCCGGTACTGCCGGGTGAGCAGGGGCTCATGGCTGCAGAGGGAAAATATCCTGCCCGTTTCATCTGATGCGGGAGAAACCCCGGCATTCAGGATCTCGCGCCGCGCCTCAATGCGGTGATTCTGGATAATCCTGCCGATTGGTATATCTGCTTTCATCAGGTCATCTTTGAATTCCGGAGAGAGGCGGGCAATAGGTGTATGTGATATTGCATAGATCAACACTTCACCGCTTGCAGGTGTCTTGATTTCGACAACACGGTAATTGACAGGGTCACCCTTCCTGATCCCGAGAAGTTCTGCGGCTGCGGGATCGGCTGCGATGATTTTTTGCACCCGTGTTTCGATAACAACAGGTTTTCCCGTAATCGCTTCCAGAATCTGCGTTACCGATCCATCTGTGCCAAGAAGGAATTTCTGCATGGGGGACAGCCTTCCAACCTGTGTTTCGATCTCGTGTATACTATGTGCAATGTCCATCCTTGCAACCTCACCATTTCTGAATAAAGAAGAATACGAATATAAGTTGATACGATTATCGCTTGGATCGTAAATACCCGGTTCCTTTTTCCCGGATACTATCAGGGACAAGCGATTGCGGTATCTTAATCGCAATGGATGCGAAAGATTCTTCAGTAAGCCGTCCCCGTTTCCTGATAACTTCACCGTTTTGGATCCGGCGAACCTGCGAAGTCAGAACATAACTTTCATTAAAAAGATCGAGCCCGCCCTCTGAAAAATCATCCAGGGAAATCGGGACAGAGGGAGCGTCTGATGAAGGCTTGCTGCTGACCGGGCAGACATACACGTTACCCTGCGCCGTCGTCCCGATGACTACTGCAGGACGCGTTTTTGCCCCGCCTCTTTCTTCTAATGCGAGTGGTACGATCACAACATCGCCCCGGGTATAATGGCCCATGCATAGGATTCCGGTTTAACAAGGGATAAGGCGTTTGCCAGGCAGAGGGTGCATGGATCAGCTTACCTGCATTTTGTAAATTCACTCTTTTTTTAAAAAAAAAGATCCAGTCTCAGGATCCCGGGAATAGTCGCATGCAGTGTATTATTGGTAATAAAAACATAATTTCTCTACCATGGTACGCTGTGAATCATGCGGCAGTGAATGCACCCTTCCGTTTACATGTCAGCATTGCGGCGGAAAATTCTGCCCGGAGTGCCGGTTACCACCCAATCATCATTGTACCGGCATAACCTCATGGCAGAAAAAACCAGCGCCCGGCGTGGGCATGCGGTATGGCAGGGGCAGTGGTGTGACCGCTACCGGCGGCGGTTATGCAGAATCCCGGCCTGCACTGAAAAGAAAACCGGGAAAGGAAATACCCTGGCTGAAGGTTATGATTGCAATTATGGTGATCATAATACTCGTCATTCTTTTTCTTGTGATGAGCGGTTCTTCCGTGCTCTGGGAATGAACAGCCATGAGACGGCATTACATTATCGGTAGTATCATCCTGCTGGCTGTTGTTGCGGGATGTATCCTGATTTTTCTCTTCACCGGTGCGACCCTGCGGTCCGGGTCAGACACGATACCAGGCAGGCAGGAACAGACGACTGGTGTTATTCAGGTACATACACCATCTTTTTCCCCCACACTGGTCACCATGAATACCAGCCCGAAAACCGCATCCATGACAACTTCCACGCCTGCGGTTACTTTGATGCCTTCATCATCCAGTCCTTATATAATCTCCGCGACAGCTCTGGAACAGAGGGTGCATGAACTGATCAACCAGCAGCGGACAGATATGGGTCTTGGTGCGCTCACCTTTGATCCGGCGCTCGCTGATATCGCAAGAAAGCATAGCGAGGATATGGCAGCACAACATTATTTTGCCCATGTGAATCCGGCAGGACAGGATCCCACTTCACGTGCAACCGCTGACGGCTACACCTGCAGGAAAACGTACGGTTCATATTACACGTACGGTATTGCGGAAAATCTGT
>JAJRBZ010000073.1 GCA_028679185.1 Methanoregula sp.
CACCGAACACAACACTAGCCGGCCTTCATGCGATCTACGGGGATACCTTCCACCTCCAGCGCGAGGTGATTGATGATGCCCATGCCCTCGCTGCTTTACTTGATGCCTGCGGTAAGACAGGTCATGGCGATATCGGGGCAGCACTCTGCCTGAGATCCTCTCATTACCTGGATCGGGCGTGGGAGATAGCCCGGCAGCACCGCACGAACGTAATCGGGGCAATCAGGAATATAGAACCACTGAAAGGTTCATCTATCGTTTACGAAGTTCAGGATGTCACCCTGACAAGTGATGTCGCAGATATCCTTACCCGGGATCTTCTGAATATGTGGCCGGTGCTTGTGTATGCCCCCGCTGGAGACACATGTAAAATCTCAGCACGTTGTCCTGCAGGAATCCCCACAGAGATTGGACATCTGGTCAGTACTCTTGCAGCTGAATGCGGTGGCAACGGCGGCGGACACATCCGCAGGGCCGGGGCAACCATTCCCTGTGGGAAAATAGGGAGTTTTACCAAGGGCTGGCAGGAGGCATTTGCCGCATGATGCAGATTCATGGAAGGATCACGACAATCCATGGGAATGCGGATTGTGTTGCCCGGGCATTAACTCCGGACAACCTCACCAGCATGACCACAACTGCTGAAGGGGATCACGTGACAACCGTCTTTACTGGCACACAGCTCCGGTCAGTCATTGCTTCGATGGACGATTATCTCATGAACCTTGTAATTGCGGACGACGCATGTTCGTCTTTTTCGCAACTACATGCAGATAACTCATATAACATCTACCGTACATCCCGGGGTATACGCCCAAAGAAAAAGACGGATGTAATAAGAGGCACTAACGAGGAAATCCTCGAGGTGATACCATGGCAAAGAAAAAACAGGTTGGAAGAAGAGTAGAAGGCTGGAAAGCCAAAAGCTGGTTCAAGGTGCATGTCCCCGACAACCTCGGTAAGGCATACATCGGTGACACCATAGCAAACGATGCTGAGAACGTAGTCGGCAGGATCATGCAGGCAACGCTTGGTGAGATCACCAACGATTACGCAAAACAGCACATCAAGATGAGCTTTAAGATCGCAACGGTAAGCGGTGACGCGGCATATACCGAATTTGTCGGTCACGAAGTAACCCGGGATTATCTCCGCTCGCTTGTCAAGCGCCGGAGCACCCGGGTGGACTGCCAGGTACCGCTCCTGACAAAAGACGGGAAGAAAGTACGGCTCACTGTCAGCTGCTACACGTTTGCCCGTGCGAATGTTATGCAGGAGCACGCAATCAGAAAAGTCATTTCCGATACGATCGCTGCGCAGGCAGCGGCATGGGACCTGACCACTCTACTCAATGGTATTGTGTCAGGAGAGATCTCCCGGGATCTCTTCAAAGCGGTAAAGACCATTTACCCGACCCGCAGGGTCGAGATCATCAAATCCAAGGTCGAGCCTGTCGCAGCGAAGATTTCAACCGTATAATTAAAAGGGATTTTATTTTTTTCTTTTTTATGCAAAAATTCGATGGAATAACCGGGTGAAATTTTTATTGGAATATTAGGGTTGTAGTAAAAAGGATGTTAATATCCTCCCGTACAGTTTGGCAATTACGTTCAGGTGAGCAGGACATCCTGCGCGTTAAAAGATGGTGTTTGAATGCTGTTCCTATGTTTTTCATCATCCTACCAAGAAACATAATTAGTCCCGAAGTCCAACCAATCCATACGAATGACCGCAACGAAGATCCTCTTTGTCGTTCTCGACGGTATCTCCGATCGTCCCTGCCCCGCGCTCGGAGGAATGACCCCCCTTGCCGCGGCAAAAAAACCTGTTCTTGACCGGCTTGCAAAAGAGGGTATCTGCGGTATTATGGATACCATTGCCCCGGGAGTCCGCCCGGGTTCAGATACAGCACACCTTGCCCTGCTGGGTTACAACCCGTATACATATTATACCGGGAGAGGTCCTCTCGAATGTGAAGGAACGGGAATCCACATGGAGCCGGGGATGATCGGGTTCCGGTGTAACTATGCAACCATTTCACGGGACGGGATCATCACCGATCGCCGTGCAGGAAGGATCCATGATACCACTGCCCTGAGCATGGCCATCCAGGAGGGCGTGGACCTGGAAAACTTTAACGTTGAGTTTACCTTCCGTTCCGGTGCGGGTCACCGGGCATCACTGGCACTCAAAGGTGAAGGGCTCGGGTACTGCGTCTCTTCCAATGACCCCAAAAAAGACGGTGTAGCCCCGCTGAATGTAAAACCGGTCAAACAGACTACCGGTGATCAAAAGACTGCAGCTGTTTGTAACGAGTTTATACGGCAGTCAAGCAGGATCCTTTTCGATCATACCATCAACAGGGAGCGCCTGAAAAATGGATTTCCCCCGGCAAATATCGTGCTGATACGGGGTGCCGGGGAAATGGGGCACTTTGAGCCGTTCACAAAAAAATACGGGCTCTCGGGCAGTGTCATTTCGGCTGCAAGTCTCATTACCGGTATCGGCAACGCAGTGGGCCTTGTACGCGTTCCCGTCGAGGGAATTACCGGTTCACAGGATAGTAATATCCCCGGAAAGATTTCTGCAGCACTACGTGAACTAAAAAATAAGGATTTTGTACTGGTCAACATAAAGGGAGCCGATGAGTCCGGGCATGACGGACTTGCAGAGCAGAAGCGCGATTTTATTTCAAAAACTGATGCCGCCCTCGCCCCACTCCTTGATATACCTGACTGCATAATCGTCGTCTGCGCCGATCATTCTACACCATGTACCATCAAGGATCACAGTGCTGATCCGGTTCCTGTACTGATTCACGGGGACGGCGTTCGAGTTGACGATGTGGAAAGGTTTGATGAATATGCCTGTGCAAAAGGCGGACTCAACCGGATTTGTGGTGCAGCACTCCTTCCTACGGCGCTCGACCTGATAAACAAGGCACATAAATTCGGGGCATAATGAAAACTCCTGGTGACAGATGAAAGAGAGAACCGTAAAAAACTGGCATAAACACTGCCTGCTCCCTGATGGGACTGAACTTCAGGAACACAGCATCAAGACCGACCGGAACATTGTTGTCGGTGAATTCTGCCAGATCGATTACGGGCTGCGGGGATTTGACGTATACGTGGGAGAATCCTCAAAGATCCGCGAATATGTCTGGGCACGAGGGGATGTACGGATCGGCAACTGGTGCGAGATCGGGAGCGATGTGATCGCCCAACAGGATGCCTATATTGGCGAAGGTGTAAAGATCGCTGGCAGACTGGTCGTTTCAGGGGCTCTGGACATCGGAGAAAAAGTTGAGATCAAAGAGGGTTTTGAAGCAAAGGGTGACGTGGAAATAAGAAACCCGATGCCGGTGTTCATGTTCATCATCATCTACTTAATGACCCTTCTGGGGATAGAAAAAGAAAAGGAGCTGGACCGGATCCTTGACGATCTCTTTTCGGAGGATGAGGAAAAGATGGAGATCCCGCTTATGATTCCCGCACGTTCGAAACTGAACCTGAAAGTCTTTACCGTCCCGTCAACCATGAAAATCGGGAAAGGGTGCCGTCTCCACGGGAATATCCGGGCAGGTTCCATTGACGTCCAGGAGAATACGGTTATCTTCGGGAGTCTCCGGGCAAAAAACCGCATAACCGTTGTCACTGGTGTCACGGTTCACGGAAATGTGGAGAGCAACAGTACGGTATATGTGCGGAAGGGAGCCCATATCCTGGGTGATGTCATATCAAAATCCATTGTGCTTCATGAGGATGCAAAGGTTGACGGGATAATAGAAGCCCCTCATGGCATGCGTATAGAGCGGGATTTATGAGAACCGCAGATATCCTTGGGATCGATACAGTCAGGTTCATCGAACCGGACTTTGCCGCACTGACGGATGGCAGGTTCAACGCGGTGCTTGCCGCGACAAAAAGTGATGAGGGGCGGCTCCTCCTTGATGAGCATGAAGAACCCCTGGCACTTGCATTCTATGGATCGGATGGCTGGATTGCTGCTTCATTCCTCTGCAGGAACCCTTCCGTTGGACTCATCGAACTCTTCGAGAGCGTGAATGGTGAGATATTCCAGGAGGACCGGAGAGTCTGGGCAGGAGCAGTTCGCGAGTACTTCAGCAATGATCTGGTTTCGAAGGTCCCCCCTTCGATAGATGATCTTAATCCCTTGCGGCATGAAATCTTAAAAAATCTAATCTGCGGCGTGTGGGGAAAAAGTCAGGGTGAGACCTGCATCGACTGCTGCTGCGGATCTGGTGTTGGTTCGGCTGTTCTGCGTGACCTTGGATTTTCTTCCCTTTCGTATGACAATGATGAATTCCTTCTCTCCAGGGGTCTTGCAGAAAAGCGACTGCTCCCGGAAGAGACGATGTGGATCGATGCAACCGTTGCCTCCAGGTATGTTGAACCCGCACCAAAAGGTGTCGCGATCATGGCCGGGGAATTCAACAGTGTCAACCAGGACATGTGGGAACGGATCGTAGATGAATTGTGCTCGATTGCCCACGAAACCCTCGTTACGGTAGGCACTCAGAACGAGGCGATGCTTGTGTGTGAATGGGGAACGGCGATGGACAGGTCAGTCAATGTGAAAGAGAATCCAGGAGATCCTATCTACGATCGCTGGGTCTGCCATGTGTTGCCGTCATGAAGATATACAATGTTATCCCTGAAGATCGAATTCTGCCGCTTCCTTTGACAGGAAATAGCCAAGTATAGTACGGATAACAACAACCACTGCAAGATTGATCAGCTCCTCCTGCGTCGGCGTGGTAATTGTTGTCAGGATATCGGCTGCAATCAGAAATTCAAGACCGAAGACGATCTTGTCGGTAAGTTCCCGCCTCACCTGGTTGTAGGTAAAGGAGCCCTTCCGTATTTCCATCATCAGGACTTTGAAGATAGATTTCAGCCCGCCATATATGATGAGGATTGCCCCGGCAATTCCCAGTACAAGTGCAAAGAAATAGATAACATCAAAGAATGCCGGCAATTGCATACAGTGACAGGAGCAGGGAAGGTGATGAATTTTTGGTTGTGGTTCAAATGACTAATGTTACAATATCCGGACGGATTCAACACCGTGACGCAACCGGAGCCTCCCCTTCCACCAGTCCATGGAATGAAAAATATCTTTTTACCAGAATATTAGGTCGTGACAGGTACCCGGCGGCAACCCACAATGATATGAGAACTGAACTCCCTGTGGATTCCAGTGTCCGGGACCAAAACCGGTATACTATCAGGGGCAGACCCGGCGTGATCTTTTTATCACTGGTAAACGTTATTAAACAGTAAGGTTGTCACAATGTTCGAAAAAGTGTTGGTTCCCCTGGATTTTTCCGTCTATTCACAAAAAATTCTTGACCGGATCAGAGATATTCCCGGAATTCAGGAAGTAGTGCTCCTGCATGTGGTAGACGCGACCCGCCCTTCGGGACTGGTGTGGAAGAACGGGCACCCGCAATTACAAAATACTCAGCTCCTCATGGCAGAAAAGAAAAAGTTTCTTGAGAATCTCGGTTTGAAGGTGGATATACGCACGGACGTGATAGTCAATGCAATTACCCAGGGTACAGTTGCGCATGCGATCCTGGAAACTGCGGAAACGGAAAATGTATCCTTGATCATCGTGGGTGCACGGGGAATCAACCCCATCCAGTCACTTCTTTTAGGAAGTGTCTCCTCCTCAGTACTCCGGCATGCAAAAACGAATGTTCTTATCATGCACTTCAATCCGGCAGGGGGTATCGCTCAGGTATCTTCCGGTCCGGTTCACCGGAACCTGTTTTCAAAAGTGCTGGTGCCAACAGATTTTTCCCGGTCTGCCGGCAATGCGTCCGCGTTTGTAAAAACGATCTCGGGGATACAGGAGATCATCTTCCTGCATGTCGTTAATCGCGTAGAATCACAAAAGGATCTCGAGGTTTACATTAAGGTAGCACAAGCCCGGCTTGAGGACATGAAACACGAGTATATTAATACGGGTGTTGATGTAAAACTTCACGTCCTGACAGGAGACCCCACTGAGACGATACTCTCGATTGCTGATGAAGACGATGTATCCCTGATAGTAATGAGTGCCTACGGAACCGACTGGTTACGGGAATTGTTCCTTGGCAGTACCACATTCACTGTTGTACGAAGAACACGGACACCGGTCCTTATCATCCGGACCGGGCAGGAGAATAATAACAGCTGATAGTATCGTGTCGTTGGCAGTGGTGTCCTGCGCGATGAGGAGAGGCATCAGGCAGGTACCGGGCATTTGTATGAACGTTCCCTGGTTATTGTAGTTCAGCGTCTTTTACGCCCTTTGTGTTTCTCCCCGGTTTTCTTTGGATCCGGTTTTTTCTCCCGGTGAACATCCTCGCTCTCGAGCTCGGCAATCACATCTATGGGATCATCCATGAATTTTGTCAGGCGGAGTATTTCCAGGAGCCGCTCCATTCCTATAAAATGCTCTGCCATCACCTTTGCAAGCGGCGACATGACAATCCTGCTCCCCTTTTTTTCTACAAGCCGGTGTGCAATCAGTTCGGGTAGCACAGGTTCCATGCTCCCGACCATCATACCGTTGATCCGGTTGAGATCGGCTTCCTCGCCATTACATGCGACAGCATTTGCCACGTACTCCTCCGAACTCTTTTCAAAATCATGCTCGGGCGCCACCTCCTCCATTTCACCCTTTAAAAGACGGATTGCGACTTCCTCTTCAGTAAACGGGTTCTCCCGCGAATAGGTACCTCCCGGCTCGGCAAGGAGTACGACGCGCCCGAGGTCATGGAAATCCGGTCTTCCTGCCCGGCCCGCCATCTGGTTGAACTCCTGCACCGAGAGCCAGTCCCTGCCCATGGCAAGTGAATCAAAGATCACCTGCGATGCGGGGAAGTCCACACCCGCTCCGAGTGCTGCTGTTGTGACAACTGCCATCAGTTTTCCCCCCAGGAATTTTGTCTCGACCTCCCTCCGCTCCTGCGATGATAGACCGGCATGGTATGCCGCAGCCCTCATACCCAGTGCTTCTGCGATCGTATGGCAGCGGGCCCGTGCATTGGTAAATATAATGGTCTGTCCCCGGAATCCCTTTGACGACGTCCGCTTGTATTCTTCGGTTGTCATCTGCTTGATAGTCGGGATTTTTTGTTTACGTTCGAGGAAGAGAAGATACCGCTCCAGCCCCACCGGTCGTTCAGCATACCGGACAAGACTGCAGTTCAGTTTTTTTGCCAGCGTTTTTGGGGAACCAATGGTAGCAGACAGGTACAGGAACTGCGCCTGAGGTGCAAGATATTTTAACCGTGCAATCATGCCATCGAGCCGGTGCCCGCGATCCGCATCCTCAAGCATCTGGACTTCATCGATTACAACGGTCGCTATGTTTGACATCTTCTGCCCACACCGTATCATGTTGTCCACTCCTTCATAGGTACCCACGATGATCGGCGACTGGGGGTTCCTGTCCCCGATCTTCCGGGTCTCGGGAAGGTTGAGCCGGCTTACCCCGGTGAGGAGCCCGGTCTTTGCCATCTTCCCGTACCGTTTCGTGAACCGTTCATATTTCTGGTTTGCAAGCGCTACCAGCGGTACCAAAAAAAGCATCCGTCCCCGCCCTTCAAGATAGTTCTTGATTCCCGACATCTCACCTATAAAGGTCTTGCCACTTGCCGTAGCAGCAACAACCAGCAGGTCTTTGCCACGCAGCAGTCCCGCTTCAATCGCCAGCTGCTGGGCAGGCATGAGTTGTGAAACGCCGCTGGCTTCAATAAAGTGCCGGGGAAGGGGCAGTTCTTCAATCGCTGCAGTAGTCATCACCGGATGTGGTTCAAGACGGTCATACAGTGCCGCTTTCATCGTAAGCTTTTCGGGCTGCAGAGTCGCAAGCACCCGGTCAAGATTGCGGAACGTGAGAAGAAGGTTCTCGAGATGGGAAAAACCCTCCAGCCCCAGACGTCCGATATGGGATACTTCACGGCGCAACTCCCGCTTGCCGCACTCAAGACAGATCTTCTCACTCTTGCCAAACGTGATGGTGTTATCCTCAGTTAAGGGGGTGAACCGCTCGTCCAGAAGGCACATGCGGCAGGCATCTACAAAACCCGCTTTAATCTGAAAATCCCCCAGAAATGTTTCAAAATCCTTATCGGATTTGACAAGTCTGACATCGGCCTCACGGACCCGGGCAATCAGTTCTTTTGAAGGCGTGTGACGGTATTCTTTCTTACTGCCCCACTTAAGCCGGTACTTTGTCGGGCGTGGTCCGCGGGGGGTCTCCATCAGTTCGACAAAACCGGCACCCAGTACATGCCTGCCATCATAAAAGAGAAGTTTGTACGTGCCACCTTTCTGCGGCTGGATGAGGATCTTCATGGTGAGATCAGGTCATGGATCACGTATGCGAGTTCCACGCTCTCCAGTCTCTTTAAAAAGTCGGTGAACTCTTCATCAACAATAACAATCGCACATTCTATGCCGTGGAACGCTGCCTCAATAACGCCCTCCCGGGCACCAAAGAACATATCAGGTTTTTTACCTGCTCCTTTGAGCGCAATGAAGGCCTCAAGTCCCACCGCCCCGACAATCCCGGCCTGGCTGATAACTTCAAGCAGTTTGTCCCGTTTTATCTTTTTTGAACCACCATGCTGGATCCTCGGGACCTTGCAGACATGAATCATGCCTTCCTTGTGATCGATAAGGCCGTTTAAGCGGGCAACACCGACATCTTCATCTTTTTTTGCATCTGCAATAACTGTACCGGTTGCTGCCAGCGGTTTTTTTCCCGCGTAGAGGAATCCGGCTTTCATGTACATGCCAACCTCATCCCCTTCCTGTAAGTCTTCTGCTGCAAGAGCTGTCCAGACCGATACCTGCTGGATGATGTCGCGCCTGATATGACGTGCGTAAGATTCAAGTGACTCAGCATTTTCCAGCACCCATTCGATACCTGCCCTGGTCACTTCGTAGTTGCCCCTGCCACTCGCAGAGACTTTCCCCTCTTCAACAAGCTCGCGGATATACTCTGATATTGCCTGCGGGGTCACACCAAGTTTTTCAGCAATCTCCTGCTGCCGGACTGCAGGTTGGTGCTCGGCAATCTCTACGAGAATCTGAAGTCGTGAAACCTCACGCTTACTGCGCAAAATTGTATAAAGGGGATCCTTAGCGCCCTGTGTCAAGCAGCACCAGTCCCTGTCCCTTGACATCCAAGTAGGTAATGCGTTTGGCAAGTCCCTTGATAAAGATAGGACTGACGCTGAATTTCCGGGAAAGGTCATTGATGGAATTTTTGCCTTTGCCAAGTTCTGCTTCAATCTGCTCCACGACATTGCGGAGGTTCTCGTCATTGGAAAGCGAGATGTAAAGAATGTCGGAGAGGTCAGAGAGGTTGCACTGGAAGTTCGCACGGAACTTATTATAGGTTGCCCGGAACTCCTTTTGCGGTTTTGCTCCAGGCTTTGGCATCCGCCACTGTTCCTCCACAAGGTTTCCCTTCTTTAATATCTGGAGACACAGGGGAACACGGTCGCTGTCAACGTGCGCCCGGATCTCGTCTTCAGTCAGCCATGATTTGTTCAAAAGTTCATAGACCTTCTTAAAAGATGGGTCGTTGAACGTCATCAGGAGAGGAACAAGCTCTACGGGATCGTTTACGATTCGAATATGGCCCGGCACTGTAAAAACCCTATAATTATATCGTTCCATGAATCAATAAATTTTTGCGGCACAACCATGCAGAGAAAGGGTAAAATCACCGTTCGCGGAATTGTTCAGGGAGTCGGATTTCGCCCTTTTGTATACACGCAGGCGCATGCTCTGGGGATCTCCGGGACAGTGAAAAATCTCGGAAGTGAAGTTGAGATTTTTGCAAGGGGAGAAAATTTCGAGAAATTCTTAAAAGAGGTCTCACGGGGACCGCCACTCTCCCGGATTGATTCTGTCGAGGTTGCCGATGTACGTGAGGAAATTCCTGACGGATTTTTCATTCTGCCGAGTGGTTCCGGTTCACTGACCGGCATGATTCCCCCAGATGTTGCAGCCTGTGATGACTGTATCAGCGATATTTTCCAGAAAGGCGGGAGATATCACCATTACTGGGCAACTTCCTGCGTCAACTGCGGACCCAGGTACAGCATCATCAGAGAAATCCCGTACGACCGTGAACGGACAGCGATGACAGAATTTCCCATGTGTCCGGACTGTGCGCAGGAGTATGGAGATCCCGGTTGCCGGCGCCATCATGCGCAGACAATCGCATGCACGAGCTGCGGTCCAACGATCACTCTGTTCGATACTGTCGGAAACAAGATCGATGGCCTCGACCCCGTCATGGAGGCAGCAGCACTGCTTGACGCAGGAAGAATCCTTGCCATCCAGGGTTTAGGCGGTTTCCATATCGCCTGCACTGAAGAATCTGCCGGTGAGCTGAAACGGCGGCTCGGGCGCATCGAACAACCATTTGCCATCATGGTGCGACCTGATCATATCGACAGGCTGGCAGAGGTTTCCCGACAGGAGAGGCGGACCCTGGAAAGTCCTGTCCACCCGATCGTGGTCCTGAAAAAACGTGATCCGACCGCCCATGCTTCTATCAGCAATCTCCATACGATTGGGTGCATGCTGCCCTATACCGGATTACACCACCTTCTGTTCAGCTGGCTTAAACACCCGCTCCTCATAATGACCAGTGCCAACATGCCCGGCTACCCGATGATCACGGACACTGACCATGCGATGGCAAAACTGAACCGTGACGTGGACTTTTTCCTCGTTCATGACCGGAAGATCGTAAACAGGTGCGATGATTCGGTTATCAGGGACAACTATATCATCCGGCTTTCACGGGGGATCGCCCCGAAGCGTACGTCAGTACATCTCGGTAACCACTGTATCCTCGGCGTAGGTCCGGAACTGAACGCAAATGCAACAATATACAAGAATAATTTTACGGTCACTTCACCGCATGTCGGAAATGTGAGGAACCCGGCTACCCTTGAATACCTGCAGGAAACCGTCAGGAACCTGCAGAGACTCCTAGGAGCTACGTTTGATGTGATTGCCCATGATCTGCACCCCCAGTTTCTCTCCACACGTTTTGCCCGCGAAGTAGCATCAGAACACGGGCTTGAACTGATCCCGGTACAGCACCACCGTGCACACATCGCTGCGACGACCACGGGACCCTGCATCGGTATCGCGATTGATGGCGTTGGTTATGGTGATGACGGGACGGTATGGGGGTCTGAAATATTTTCCGGGCAGGTGCCGGATCTCAAACGGGTCGCTCACCTTGAGCCGGTAGCCATGCCCGGCGGGGACCTCGCAACACGGTTTCCCGAACGGATGCTGTACGGGATCCTTCCGGAAAAACAGATCCTGGCATACCTGGCTGCACGAGGGTGGTCCGATATTGAGCTTGGTCTGCTTGAAAAACAGATCGTGCGGGGTTTCAATGTGACCAGTACAACCAGCACCGGGCGGGTACTCGATGCAGCGGCCGCCATGCTTGGGATATGCCGTGAGAGAACGTATGATGGTGAACCTGCAATGAAACTTGAATCCACGGCATACGGCGGACATGCTGAACAATGGGACCTCATATTTACCATGGAGGAGGGGCGTGAAGTCCTGTCAAGCCGTTCACTGATGAAGACAGCGTTTGCGCGGATGCAGGCTGCACAGGAAGGTAATACCCGGCAATTCCGCGATATCGCCGCTTCCTTCCAGCACAACCTTGCGCGTGGTATTGCACAGCTTGCCATTCATGCAGCAGACCGGGAAGGTGAAAAAAAGATCGCTCTTTCCGGTGGTGTTGCCTATAACCATGCGATCCGGGAAACAATCAGAAAAGAGATTGTGGCACATAACTATGAATGCATCATCAATGCTGACTACCCGCTCGGTGACGGTTGTGTTTCATTCGGGCAGTGTGTGTATGCAGGGAAACTGCTGGAACAGAGAGGATGAGGTATCCGGTGACCTGTCAAAAAATGAGCAATTTATCAAAGATGAAATAGTAAAAGGATATCACAAGCCATGGAGTTATCTGACCGGATTATCAATCAGGAAAAAAAGATTAAAAACCTTGAACTGGAGTTAAACGACCTCCGTCAGGGTCTTACAACCGTACAGGACATTTATTGCGAACTCAATAGTATTTCTTCATGCAACGAAGTCGCAGTACGAATTGAAGAGGTGAATCCACTGCCACTGGATGATGATGAAAGAGAGTTTGAGGGGTTCTGGCGATTCCTTGAGGATGTTTTAGTGCCAGAGCCTTCAGCATATGTTTCCTGTACTGAACTCTATGATGCTTTCAGGAAATACTGCACAAAAACCGGAAGAGACCTTGTAGACCGGGGAACATTCGAATTTGTATTTGCCCGGTTAAAAAATCCTCATCCGGTACTATACCACGACGAATGGAAGGGTTACCGGTTCAAAAACAGATGAGAACCAACCACACGTTCAGATTATCCCCATTTTCATGACTCACTTCAGAATAACCAGTGAATCACAGATCCCGCTTATCGGGTCGCTCTACTTTGGCATCATAGACCGGGGCACGAGTCTCCTTCAGGTGCGCCCGAGTTGTGGCTGTAACCTTAACTGTCCGTTCTGCTCTGTCGATGCCGGGCCTGAATCAACGACCCGTGCCACCAGCTACGAAGTTGAGATGGAGTACCTGCTGGAAGCGGTCTGCGAGATTGCGCAGTTCAAGGGAACTGGTGTCGAATGCCATATTGATTCACCGGGAGAACCTGTTATGTACCGTCATCTTCCTGAACTCATCACAGGGCTCAAAAAGATTGATGAAGTGAGTGTCATTTCGCTCCAGACCAACGGTACCCTCCTCACGAAGGCAAAGATCGCCGCCCTTGAAGCTGCCGGCCTTGACAGGATCAACCTTTCCCTCCATGCCCTCGACCCGGCAATCGCAAAGAGCCTTGCCGGTATGGACTGGTATGATATCGATACAGTAACCTGTGCAGCAAAAGCGGTCGCCAACAGTAAGATTGACCTGCTTATTGCACCGGTATACATACCCGGAATCAATGACGCAGAGATCCCCAAACTGATACGGTTTGCACAGGTGACTGGTGCCGGCAAACGGTTCCCGCCGCTGGGTATCCAGAAGTTCGAGCGCTACCGGTACGGCAGGTCACCAAAAGGTGTCAAAGCCCAGAGCTGGTGGCAGTTCTTCAACCAGAGCATCAGAGCATGGGAAAAGGAGTGCGGGATATCTCTCAGGCTTGATCCGGTAAGGGACTTTGGAACGGTAAGACGCCCCTTTATTCCCCTGGTCTTTTCCCGGGGTGAGAAAGTGACGGTTGATATACGGGCACCGGGGTGGATACATGGTGAAAAACTCGGGGTCGCCCGCAACCGGGTGGTGTCAGTTTTCAACTGCGAAAAAGAGTCCGGGCAAGTAAGGGTGAAAATTGTGGCGACAAAGCATAACATTTATGTCGGAGTGCCGGTGTAACATAAGGCTTTGTGGTATAGACAGGAGCACATCGCAATCCAATTAGTTCCCGGATCCAATACAGGAGATCCTGCCGCAGACACCATAATCAAATTCATTCCTCAAACCGGTATGAGCTGGATCACCAGAGAGTCATAAACCTCCCGGAGGAAAACATCTGAGATCAAAGGAGCTTTGACCGTCAGTGGCAAGGCAGCGCAGCGACAGGAACATTTCTGCAATGCCCAATCGGAGATGTTTCGAGAGAAGAAAAATTACGGCAGGGATTTTCACAGGATCAGGAAAATAATTGCGAGGATAAGAAAGATGATGATATGCCATTTCCCAATCGCCCATGCTATCCTGCCGATAAATCCAAGAATCATAAATATAACGGCAATAATGATGAACAGTATTCCGAGTGTCAGGAGCCAGCCAAAAATAGTTTACCACCTCTGGATGTCTGTTCCCTTCATCTGGTATTATATTTTGTACTGGATCGGTACTCTTACCGTATACCAGAAACAACGCATGTTGACGGGAAATAAAACAGGGTACTATTAGGCGGTAAGAACAGGAAAAAAGAGATTTATCCGAACAGGGCACCGAGCCCTGCCATACCGCTCTCTTCGTCTTCCTTCTTGTGCTCTTCGGGTGCTTCTTCCTTTGCTGCGGGTGCTGCCTTGCCTGCTGCTGCAGGTGCTGCTGCAGCTGCAACCGGTGTAACGGCGGCCTTGCTGATTGCATCCTCAATGTTTACGCCATCGAGTGCTGCAATGAGTGCCTTTACGCGTGATTCGTCTGCTGCTACACCTGCGGCGGTAAGGACTGCCTTGACGCCATTCTCATCGACCTTCTTGCCTGCCTTGTGCAGGAGAAGTGCTGCATAGATATACTCCATCTTGTTCACCTCAATATCTGTAAATTATTTTACCAGGTTTTTAACCGCCTGGCTTTCTCTGTACGCTTTACCAATAATCGCATCAACAACATCTTTCTCATAGATCGCTGCTTCAACGGCAAGACCGCGTGCATCCCTGACAGCTTTTGCCAGGATTGCACCCATCGTATCCTTCGTCGGGATTGCTGCATTAACCGACAGGTTAAACGCCTGCAGACCCGCAAGCTGGATCTGTCCGAGGATAACGGTTTCATCAACAGCAAGCACGGATGGTTCAAAGATATCGCCATTATGATATGCCACCTGGAGTGTAAGCCCGACGTCCATCGGTTTGATATCGAGCTTGGCCAGGACAGCAGCAAGTTTTGCCGAGATGACCGCACCTTTCTTCACAACGGTCTTCGTTTCGCGGATCTTGACCTTTCCGCCTTCAATCGCTGCGGGTATGCCAGCCTGCTGGAGCTCGCCGACGATCGGACCCGGCTTGAAACTGGTCGGGCCTTTCTCGATAACGATATCGTCCGGCGCTTTTTCACCGGGCTTTGCCGCCATCTTCGTCTTGGTCTTTTCCAGCTGCTTGAAGAGCTTGAACGGGTTGTCGTTTGTGAAGATGATCGCTGAGTGACCGTTCACATATTTTGTGAGCTTTTTTATATCGCCACCAATCTCTTCGAACGCGTGTTTGATGAGTGTATTCCTCGTCACCTTGATGACAGCCTTACCCCGCAGGTTCCTGCGGATCTGCTGCACCTGCTGTGCAGGGATACCATATATGTCAACAAGTCCGATCAACGAGAACTGTTTTGCATTCTTTTTGATATCAGCGACCTCATCCGTCTTCCATGCGGGGAGGTGGTGTGCATACAACGCCATTATTCCAACCTCACTGCGGGACCCATAGTCGTCTTGACAAAAACAGAACGGACATTCAGCGGACCCTGGTCGAGAACGGCTTCAATCCTCTTGATGATCGCTTCAATATTCTCAGCGACCTGTTCAGGCTTCATACCAGTTGAACCGACCTTTGTAGAGAAGACCGTCTTATCCTTTGTCCTTATCTTCACCGAGTTGCGCAGACGCTCAACAATCGGGCGGATGTCCGTCCCGCCTGCAATCGGCATTGGCATCCTGCCCCTCGGCCCGAGCCGGGGACCCAAAAACCTTCCGACCTGCGGCATGACACCCATCTCTGCAAGGAAATACCGGTATGTACTGGCAACTTTCCGTGCTTCGCGGGGTGAGCTGCCAAGCCGCTCAACTTCTTCAGGGCCGATAATCAGATCAACCTTGGCATCCTTTGCCTGGGTGACGATGTCTCCTTTCCCGATCACACAAATCCCGATTTTTTCGCCGATCCCGTGGGGAAGAAGAATCGTCTCGTCAATACGATTTTTCGGCTGCGCCATATCGATATTCTTGAGATTGATGGTAATATCGATG
>JAJRBZ010000074.1 GCA_028679185.1 Methanoregula sp.
ACGCGTGAAACCGGTATATGCAGCCGGGCTGTCGCGACCTGCAGGGAAGATATACCGGGGATAACTTCACCGGAAAGATATCCCAATCCGGCCAGCATGGGATCACCGGTGGATAGAATAATTGCGTCTTTGGCAAGCTTGTGAAGATTTTTGAAATCATCTATTGTTTTTACCTTACACTCAAACGGAATGTGTAATTTTGCCAGATCGATTGCACGGTCTGATCCGTAGATAACAGCAGCCCGGGAAATTTCACGGATTGCCTGTTCAGTAAGCATGCCCGGTCCGCAGCCGACACCAATAATTTTCATGGGCTTTCACCTATAATCGCTCCATCACGGTTTATTAGTATTATCTTTATATGCGGGTATTCTTTTTTGAATGCCGCAAGGTTCTCTGTAACAGTGTTGTGAAATGCAGGTGATACTGCAAATTCCTCAATAGTGGCAAACCCCGTTCCATCCAGGATGTGCGGGTTGATAAATCGCATTATGAGTGCCGGGAGACCAAAAAGGATTACCTGACCCCTTGCCGCATTAAGTGCTTCTTGTATTTTTCCACCAATCAGGACGATATCACGATCCGGATAAACAAGACGTGCGTACCGGAGCCCGGTCCTTCCGGTTGTAAGTACAGCATTGCGGCTTGTTACCACCTGTTCGCAGATTGATTCTTCAAGATGGTCATCCCATGGCTCAACGAGCCCTGTTGTACCAAGCACTGAAATCCCTCCTTCCACACCAATCCGGGTGTTGAGTGTTTTTTTGGCAATCTCAGAACCCTGTGGGATATATAATTTAACCTGAGCACCCGAGAGTCCTTGTTGATCGATCGCTTCCTGGATTGATATGAGGATGCATGCCAGCGGAGCTGCGGTGATGGCAGGCTCTCCTTTCCGGAACCGGGGCGTATCGCGTGAAAACCTTCCAATACCGTCACCAGGTAAAAAGCGGATCTCGTCTTTTAAAGGTAATGCTTCTGCAATGAATTCTATTCCTGCTGTAACATCATCGGGATAATCTCCGGCAAATTTTTTTGAAGATGCTTTCCCTGCAAATCCAATAACCGGCACCTCAACAACAAGTCCGCAGGGGATTTTAATGCGGACTGATGTGACAACTCCCGAGAGTGAAAGAATTGCGGCTTTGCAGGCAGCAGCAGCTGTTGTTCCGGTTGTATACCCGCGCCGGATCACCGTACCTGATGCAGTGAGAACTGCCAGGCCCTTCTCCACGAGAGGGAGTAGATCCGGGGATGAACACTTCTTCACCCAGTCCTCGGGATAATCAAAGCCGTTGACCGGGTCTCTCATGAGGAGTGCCTTTCTATAAATATCGTGATGCACTCGTTTAAAGCAGCAACTGCGACAGGAGTGCCGCCCCGTGTTCCTTCAGTAGAGATGGAAGGTATATTCATCGTGCGCAGCAGTTCCTTTGACTCAGCTGCGTTGATAAATCCTACCGGGGTCCCAATGATAACGGCTGGAAAAATCCCCTCTTTGACCATTTCGCACAGTGACAGGAGTGCTGAAGGTGCATTGCCGATCACAACGATCGATCCAGCAAGTGTTTCCCTGAGGGCAATAAAACCAGCTGAACTTCGGGTAATTCCACGTTCCTGTGCGATCCCTGCACCGAAATCGAGTGCACAGAGCACTTCGCTTGTGTGCCCTTTTTTCTGGATACCAGTCTGAACCATGCGAATGTCGGTAATAATGGGTGCACCCTGACAGAGTGCAGTAAGTGCTGCAGGGATAGGATCATGGGAGAAACGCATGAGATCAGCCATGCCAAAATCACCGACAGCGACAGAACACCGCTGTCGTAAACGATCTTCAAGATTTGCGTCACCAACCATCGACCGTGCGAGCGTCCGCGACTTTTTCGAAATCTCGTAAGCTTCCCTGGTCACAGCACCGGGATCAATATACATATTTGTGGTGGTATCCCCGTGGCGTAATAATTCCTTTGACATCGTTACCCATCCTCCATATCCTGCTCTCCTTTCCCCCGATGATCACGGTTGTATGCATGTCCACTGCATACTCTATGTTTTCCACATCGGCGAGAGTCGTTATAATCACTTCTTCACCATCGCGCAAAGCGTTCCTGACGATTGCTATTGGCGTTTCTGCACCAAGGTACCTGCGGGCATGTTCGATGGCAAGCGCAAAATTGTGAGGTCTGCCACGGCTCTTCGGGTTATAGAGTACTACCGGAATACCAACAGAAAAGACCGCGTCAAGCCTCTGTTCAATTACCTCAAGGGGAGTCAGAAGATCAGATAAACTGATGACCGCAAAATCACCCGACAGGGGAGATCCGATTCTTGATGCTGCGGCATTTGCGGCAGTGACACCGGGAATCACCTCAACTTCAATATATGCGTTGGAGTGCTCGAGGACTTCAAGGACAATGCTTGCCATACCATAGACCCCGGCATCTCCCCCGGAAACAATGGCAACCGCGTGGGATTCGGCAAGCTCGATGGCCTGCTTTGCCCGCTCTACCTCTTTTCCCATCGAGCTCCGGATTACGGTTTTGCCTGTGAGCAGCGGTTCAAGAGGGTCAAGATACAGGGCATTGCCAATCACGTACTCGGAGGAGGCAATCACCTTAAGTGCCCTGGGGGTCATGTGCTCCCTGCGCCCGGGACCAAGCCCGATAATAGAAAGACTTCCTTGTTGTTTAGTGTGCAATGGCAACCGTAACCCTCCCGTACACTTTCTTTCCCATAACAAGCTGTTTTCTTTTTGCCACGGCAAGTGCAGATGGCTCAGCAACGCCAAGGAGCCCGATTTTTGTTGCCCGTGAGGCTGTAATCCCTCTCTGTGCGTTTATCGTTTCATCGTCCAGGAATATTAAATTGCCAGACAGGGCAGAGATAGCTTCAGAAAGTCCTGTTTCACCACTTTTTTTCTGCGTAGTCGCATAGACCAGTACATCGTTTTTGGCAACTCCCGATTCTGCAAGTGCATTCCTTATGGCGTCCAGTACTTCTTTGGCACTCACCCCTTTGCGGCACCCGACGCCGACCGTAAACTCCCCTTTCTTTACAAGTATTGATACATCGGGACCCGCTATGACGATGCCGGGGCCTTTCATGGTATGCACCGGAATATCCATATCGAGCATGGCGGCATTAACCTGCCGGGTTGATTCCCTGTTCACAATATCACAGCCGCTTCGTTGTGCAATAGATTCCACTGAATCCCTGCCTTTTGATTCGGTGGCTGTTGTGATAACCGGGTGGATACCCAGTGCTGACAATTCTTTTGCCAGTTCATTTGCACCGTGATGGCCTCCAAGAAGCGGGATGGCATACGTGATATCCGGGCTCACGACGACAATAGCCGGATCATTCCATTTATCCTGAATAAGCGGTGCAATCCTGCGCACAGCAATACCCATCGACATGATGGCTACAATCCGTCGTGTATGGGGAAAGACCTCTAAAAAAACATCCGGGGTATATTCCCGGACTTCAGCGCCAAGAAAATCCGCAATTCGTTCAGCCTCATCCAAAACCCGGGAAAGTCCGATGACTATTGTATCGGTCATGAGTAGAGATGTGATCTCGTATGTCCTTTTCTGCGGGGATCCACAACGCCGCCTATAATAAGGAGTGCTGTATGGTCTATCCCTTCGTTCTGAGTTTTTTGTGCGATATCAGAAACCGTTCCACGGATAATTTTCTGGTCGGGCCATGAGGCATGGTAAACGACCGCTGCCGGTGTATCATGGGGACAGGCAAGTTTTTTGGTGATCTCACCCAGTTTCCCGGATCCAAGAAAAATGACCATGGTAGCACCAAGGGCAGAGAGTTTTTCGATCTGATCGTGATCAAGCGTTTTACCCGCCGGCCGCGTAACAATCAGGCTTTCAGAGACACCCCGAAGCGTAAGCTGGGAACCCAGTGCCGCCGCCGCTGCAAAGAGTGATGAGACCCCGGGAACAATCTCAACAGCGATCCCCCGTCTCTCCAGTTCTTCGATCTGCTCGATTATTGCCCCATAGAGCGAGGGGTCACCGGAATGAAGCCTGACTACCGTTTTTCCTGACTTGGCCGGTGCCTCCATTGCTGAGACAATCTCTTCCAGCTTCATACCCCAGCTGTCAAGCTTGATCACCGCACCGGACCGGGCGATGAGCTCAGGATTGACCAGTGATCCCGCATAGATAAGAACATCTGCATCCCTGATCAGCGAAAATCCCTTAACGGTTATCAGTTCAGGGTCTCCCGGACCAGCTCCCACAAACCAGACCTTTGGCCCCATGATTACCGCCTCGCATACATGACACTCAGGTAATCGCTTTTTACCGGGAGCTCTTCATTGCGGTACACTTTCATATCATCAAAATACATCCGTTCAACAAGAATAAACTCACGATAACCTTCCCTGCGGAGTTCGTCAGCTTTTTCTTTGGGACGACGAACCTTGAGAAGGATCCGTGAATCGGGCGCCGGCCCGTCCGACACAATAAAACTATCGTTGAGTGAGATACCGGCAGCGGCTGCAAATGCAGTGATTGAGCTGATTCCCGGCTCTGTCCGGTATTGTATTGAGGGATACTTTTCTGCCATGATATCGCATAACCGGGAGAATGTGGAGAAAAAATTTGGATCTCCGAGAATGCCAAAAACTGCAAGGCCATCCTTTGCTGCAGGGGCAATCACGTCGGCATTCTCTTCAAGGCATTTTCGTATACGTGATTCGTCATCGGTCATGGGGAAGTTAAGCACGATTGCGTCACGATATGGGGCGACAAGATCCCGCGCAATTCTTCCCGGTACAAATACCCTGTCTGCTTCCCTGAGAAGGCGTACAGCCCGCAGGGTGAGAAGTTCGGGATTTCCGGGCCCCAGTCCAAGGCCGATCAACATGCGGTTCCCTTCCCAACAATCACGTACACCGGGTCGATCGGTTTGAACATAATACTTCCCGCGATCTCATGCGATCTGGCAACCTGCACCTGAACAACCTCACAGAATATACCAAGCTGCTGCATTGTCGCAACTGCCTGTGCCAGAGTACTCAGGAGCACTGCATTTACCACAATTGTTCTCCTGACTTTTTTTGCAAGGACCGGAAGGATCAAGTCGAGTTGTTGAGTCCCGCCGATAAATGCACAATCAAAGATCCGGTCGGATTTAAGGAAATCAGCGGCATCAGTACAAAAAAATTCAATGTTGGGGATAGTGGTTTTTTGTGCAGATTCACGTGCAATTTTTATTGCTTCTGGTCTTTTATCAATAGAGATGATTTTTGTTACCCGTTCTGCAGCAGCAATCGAGACTTTACCGGATCCGCACCCAATCTCAAGTACCGTGTCAGTACTGCGGAGTCCCAGCTTGAACAGGGAAACTGCCATAATCTCATCCTGAGTCGGACCGCCGGCAAGCTTTGTCCCGGACATCTTCTCAATTTTTGTTGTGTTAAGGTATTAATGCTTGTTTTACTGGCGGTCAGGATTCCGTTTACCCCTCCCATGCCAGCTCCCTGCCTCCCGCGCCCGTATGACCGTATGCTAAAAACCGCAATAATTATGGATACGTAACGTCGCTTTCACTCATGAATTTCCACGATTCCCACTTCTTCTCACAACAGCTCTCGTTTTTATGCTTAACCAAATATGCCGCACCGTATCCGGAAATTATTGTGTTTCCCCTTCCTCCTCGTCAGGAAGACCACCTGGGATATTCAAATCGTCTTCCGGGACATGATCGCCGTCTTCCAGCTCATCTTCTGTACACCAGCATTCAATCGTCCGGTCAATACCAATGTATTCCTGGTGATATTCATCAGTCGTGGAACCGGGCGACATGACGACTCTGCTAATCAGTTTCCCGTTTCGGAAGCCATAGATCCGGCGAAATGGCCAAGTGGGCCCAAGCACTGCAGTCCGCTCGTAATACACATCCTGTGCCAGCGTGCGGGTACAGAATATACCGGCATTCACTTCAAACAATGTCTCTTTCACATAGCGACGGGTATACCAGCGCAGTTCCGAAACGAGCGACAGGGCACTCCCGAGGGTTGATACGGTAATATATACCCCGCAGGATTTTTTTTTCGGGTGATAAAAACGCAGTGCCATCCTGCTGGTCTCGGATGCAAAAAGAGTGTGGTGGAGATCAACTCCCTCCCGCTGAATCAAGAGGATATTCATCCGGGTCACCTGAAAAATGAAAATAAATGCTGCGCAAACACCCGGTCACGTATACATTCTGTTATCGGTAATAATTTCATTTTTCACTTTGCGGACGGAATCAGTAAAATCCACCATGTCAACAAAGGGCGCTTCCCTTCGTACAGCCATCATACCGGCCTCACGGCAGATCGCTTCGAGCTCTGCACCTGTTGTATTTTCGGTAATATCCACAAGGTCTTCGAGCCTTACACTGCCAAGGTGCATCTTCCGCGAGTGAATTTTCAGGATCTGGAGCCTTGCATCCTTATCCGGCAGAGGGATTTCAATTAACCGGTCGAACCGCCCGGGCCGCAGAAGGGCCCGATCCAGCATATCCGGCCGGTTGGTGGCTGCCATGATGCGGACATCCCCCCGGTTGTCAAACCCGTCCATTTCTGCAAGGAGTTGCATTAGCGTCCGCTGAACTTCAGCGCTTCCTGATGTACCGTCATGAGTTCGCGTGCTTCCTACTGCATCTATCTCATCAATGAACACGATTGCTGGAGCACGTTCACGGGCGAGCATGAAAAGTTCACGAACCAGTCCTGCTCCTTCTCCGATAAACTTGTGCACAAGCTCACTGCCGGACATCCTGATGAAGGTTGCATGTGCTTCATGAGCCACTGCTTTTGCAATCAGGGTTTTGCCGGTTCCCGGTGGGCCATAGAGCAGGATACCTTTTGGTGGTTCTACACCAATGCGCTGGAATATTTCAGGTTTTGTGAGGGGGTACTCAACTGCCTCACGCACTTCTTTAATAACATCGGCAAGCCCTCCAATCTGGGCGTAGCTTGTTTCCGGTGACACCTCCAGTTCCATAACACGGATACGTGAGTCATAGATGTTGCCGATAACTTTTACGATGGAAAGCGCGTTGTTGACGGCAACCTTGGCTCCGGGTTTTAACAGGGGACGAATTTCTTCTGTTGTGTTGGTGATATATTCCTGATTGTTTCCCTGTTGCCGCAGATAGATTTCCCCGTTATCCAGTATATCAACGACAACGGCAACAAACAAAGGCATGCGCTTGAGCTGGTTGTTCTCCCGCTTGAGCTGCGCATTCTCCTTTACGAGCTCGTCAACCTTTACCTTCATATCAAGAAGACTGGCTTCCAGCTCGTTGAGCTGGATCTGGTATTTGAGTTCAGTTGAAGGCGCTGTATTATTGACGGAAGTCTCTTCCATATTACTCTTATACTGCAATCTTCAAACATTTATTAGGTGTGTTTTTGCTAATCAGGGGAAGGGGAATATCCGGAGGGCAACGGAGCGGTCCGCTGCTCGTGAGCCTGGTGCCAATATCGTTTCTGTCAGGGGTAGATCCTGAATCCGGGATTATTGTCGAGAAAGGCCATCCGCTCCAGGGTGAACGTATTTCCGGGAAGGTTCTTGCATTTCCCTTCGGCAAGGGATCAACAGTTGGTTCCTATGTTCTTTACGCTTTAAGCCAAAACGGGCATGCACCAGCTGCTATCATAAATGCCGAGGCTGAACCGATCATCGCAACGGGAGCAATCATTAGCAGGATACCGATGATTGATCGGATTGAAATTCCTATTAACCGCCTGAAAAGTGGGGTCCATGTTATGGTAAACGGGGATACCGGTGAGATGATGTATGACGGTGAACTGGTGTGATTCCCTCCATCTCTTTTCAGGATTCATGCATTCGTTTTAGATGTTTTGTTACGAACCCGGGATATTGAATAGCGAATATATTTTCGTCAAAACCAGCCGGGAAAAAGTCTGGATGCCGAAGAGGGGTTATTTTTCCTTGAGGGTAGTATGAATACCAAAGGGATCTATGAATTATTTTATGGCATTTTACTATCAGGATTGGGGTGTAGAGTGAGGAAAAGGCATCTCGATGCAACAATCCCCATAGTCCCAAACCCAATCTCTTATACAATATACCGTCATATACTAACGGGAACCAGTGAAATATAACCCGTACTTTTTGGAGGACCGATCAGGGTAATGGGATCACAGTGGGGATATGACCGGACGCATATACGGGCAAAACGTGAAGGGTACCGATCACGGGCAGCGTATAAACTACTCGAGATCCAGCAGAAGTATGCAATCATCCGCCCTGACGACAATATAGTCGATCTTGGGGCAGCGCCCGGCAGCTGGCTTCAGGTGGAGCGTATGCTTACCCACGCGAAGGTTGTGGGTATTGATCTTAATCCCATTGCCGCACTCGATGGAGTTGAGACAATTGAAGGGGATCTCAACGATCCCGACGTGCAGGAAAAGGTCCGATCCCTGCTCGGAGTTGTCAATGTAGTTGTCTGTGATGCGGCACCCAAACTCTCCGGGCATAAAAGTTACGACCAGGCACGCATTATAGAGTTGAATGAACAGGCCCTGAAATTTGCCTGCAATGTATTAAAACAGGGTGGAAATTTTGTTGTGAAATCTTTCCAGGGTACGGATTTCCCCGATCTTTATGCCATGACAAAAGAACGGTTCTATTCGGTGAAAACCTGTATCACGAGATCCACCCGCAAAGGGAGTACCGAGCTCTATATCATCGCAAAAAATTTTGTGGGCTGAACAACCTTGATTCTCAGAGATCCCTTCAAACGCCCGGTAAGCAACCTTCGGGTAAGTCTTACTCCGAAGTGTAATCTTTCCTGTATATACTGCCACAAAGAAGGGGAAAAAATTCCGGATGCACAGATCCCTGCTGAAGAGATCGCAGAAATCCTGCGGGTAGCGGCAAAATTTGAGATCCGGAGTGTAAAATTTACCGGTGGTGAACCGCTCCTGCGTCAGGATCTTTTAGAGATTATCCAGTCAGTACCTGCCGGCATGGAATCTTCGCTCACAACAAACGGCACCCTCCTTGCAGACTTTGCAGCCGCTCTGAAAGATGCAGGTCTCAGAAGGGTTAATGTGAGCCTGGACAGTCTGAACCCGGATACATACAAAAAGATAACGGGGATCGATCGATTGAATGACGTGCTTGGTGGTATTGATGCTGCACTCGATGCCGGGCTTACACCCATCAAGCTGAATATGGTGGTTCTTGAGGGTATTAACGATAATGAGATTGATGATTTCCTTTCGTATGTCAGGGGTAACCGCAATCTTGTCCTCCAGCTGATAGAACTGATGCATTTCAATGACTGCTCGTACCATGGGGACCTGCACGGGCTTGAAGATTCACTTGCCTCCAGATCAAAACAGATTATCACCCGGAGAATGCATCACCGGAAAAAATACTGCCTGGACGGTGCTGAAGTAGAAGTTGTCCGACCGCTCCACAATACCGAGTTCTGCGCCTTCTGCAACCGACTCAGGGTCACTTCTGACGGAAAACTCAAGCCCTGCCTGCTGCGTACTGATAACCATATCGATATCCGGGGCATGAAAGGTGCTGAACTGGAAGCGTTGTTTCATAAAGCCGTATCACTGCGTGAACCGTTTTACAAATAAGCGAAAAACTATTATTATGGAAAACAGCACAAGCCTCTGACCGGAATTTTTTATGTCAATACGGCAGTTATTTACAATTCCGGCACGAAGATAGAAGATATGGAAGAGAATGAGATCCTGCCGGTTCTTTCCCACCTGTATGAAAAAACCCTGATTCTTCAGGATACCACCATGTTCGATAAAGTGCTCTATTTTTACCTGATCGATTCACTTGCCCACATCGATTATACTGCAGGCATCTATGCCTTCAATATCATGTCCCCAAAAAATATCATGGGCAGTGAATATTTACGCTGGCGGATCGATGAAGAGAAGAAAGGGGATCGTGCGAAATTTCCCGGGTTTATCAACTGGCTCAAAGAAAACCATCCTGCGAAATTCGTTGTTTTACCTTCTCTCTGGCAGATGATCTATGACACTGAAGACCCGGCAAGCTATCGGAGTTTCCGTATTGTTCTTGACCCGGACAGCAGAAACCCTGTACCGACAGATTTTTTCTACGCGATCATTGATGAATTCTTTGAACCGGAATTTTTAAAGAGCCTGTACGAAGATGCCTCACTTTCGACCCTGTTTAAAACCTATATCACTACATGCTAGAAACCAAAAAGGTGTCCTCGTATGGATATCAGCCGGATCTGTTCTGAACTTATTGCAATAAAAAGCGAAAATCCCCCCGGGCGTACAACCGAAGTTATCGAATACATCAGGACTTTTTTCGATACATTGGGTATCGGTTCGAAAATTACGACAACCAAAAGAGGCCACTCTAACCTTATCACCACAGGAACCGGTAACCTGCTTCTTTTCTGCGGGCATGTGGATGTCGTACCGGCACTAGACGACGGGTGGACATATCCCCCCTTTTCCGGAACCATACGGGACGGATATGTGTGGGGACGGGGCGCCACAGATATGAAGGGGGGGTGCGCTTCGCTGCTTGCTGCATGCCAGGTGCTTGTGGAACAGGATAAAAATGTAACGGCAACCTGCGCGTTTGTCTGCGATGAAGAGACTGGTGGTAATGATGGAGTCCGGCATCTTCTTGCAAAAAAAATGATTAAACCCACGGACTGCCTGATCGCGGAACCTACACCTGTCAAAAACCCCTCTATCGGACAAAAAGGGCTGTGCCGGCTTGAAATGAAATTCACGGGGACACCTGCACACGGGTCACTCTATCCTGCAGTAGGGGTGAGTGCTGTAATGGAGGCGATGTCCCTGCTCGAATATGTAAAAGAATTGCATGATCTTGACTATCCCGTTGATGACCGGCTTGCAGAGATTATTGATCGTTCTTCTGATGTGCTTGAAGATGAATTCAAAATTCATAATGTAAGCGATGTATTGAAAAAACTGATGTACAACCCGGGAGTCATAAAGGGTGGCGAGAAGTCGAATGTAGTTGCTCAGCACTGTGATCTTGAACTTGAACTCCGGGTTCCTTGGGGTTGTTCTATACCGGAACTCATATCGGGGATCTCCTCTCGTGCCCCCAATGGGAAAATCATTTCACAGACAACCCATGATCCCTCCATGACCGATCCTTCCTGCCGGCTGGTAACGGTTACCTGCAATGAAGTAGAGCGGGTGCATGGCGGGCCGGTATTCCCGATTGTCCAGTGGGCGGCAAGCGATGCACGCCACCTCCGTCTTTGGGGATTTAACGTGATCCAGTACGGGCCTGGGGAGATCTCAACCCTGCACGCAGTGAACGAACGGGTCAAGATTGACGACCTGAATAAGGCATCTGAGGTTTATGCAGGCATAATGACTGCATACGCAACAAAAGATACGTAAAAATATACCATAAAAAAGGAGTCCGGACGATTCTTTTTTGCGGTTATGAAAAAAGTACGTGAAGAAACAGTGAAGGCCCCTGCCCATTCCCTCCTGCTGTCACCCTCGCTGATGGTGATGGTGTTATTTGACCAGTTTCGGGTGTTCGTATATGAATAGGGTGTGCAAAAAACGGCGCGGAAAAAAAATCTGGTGACCGTTCAGGTTTTAATAAAAAGATCGTTCCGGGGCAAAAAAATGATATGTCTGTTATTTCCTGATGCGGTTTGCTGCGATCATGAGGCCGTATACCAAACCTACTGCGGTAAGTGCAGAGAGTGGTGAAACCGGGGAATAGGTCGTCTTTTTTGCAACGGGAACCGTGGTTTTTTGTGGTTCTTCGGTGACCGTGATCTGTGGTATGACCTGAGTTGGCAGTTGGGACGGTGTCACTGTCGTAAAAAGGGTCCCGACAGGACTTACCGTTACAGATGGTGTTATTGTGCCTGAACTATCAGCCAGCTGCAACCTTCCCATCATATTCTCCTTGTTCTGCAGTGCATCTGCAAAATCCGGTTTTATTCCAAGCGCCTTGTTAAAGCTCTGGAGTGCATCCTGATACTTTCCGAGGGCAGCATAGGCTAATCCCTTATTATTCCAGACTTCGGCATTCATCACAGTGATCCTGGTTGCCTCGTCATAGGCATTCAGGGCTTCCTGGTATTTACCGAGATTCGTGAGTGCGAGCCCTTTCCCGTTCCATCCGTCTGAATTCTTCGGGTCAATAGCAGTGCACTTTTCGAAGGATTTGACAGCATCGTCGGATTTATTCAGCATCAGGAAGGCATGGCCCTCGTTGCAATAGGCATCTATACTGGTGTAACCCGCTGCAAAATACATATCATATGCATTTACTGCTTCTGCGTAACGCCCGAGCTTGAGCAACCCGTATGCCCGTGCATTCAGTGCATTCTTGTCTGTTGGTTTAATGGCAATTGCCGCATCCGCTGAAGTGATGGCTTCATCATAGTCTCCCAGGCTGTTCAGTGCAACCGCTTTTCCCGACAGCGCAGGAGCATAATTCCTGTCAAGAGCAAGAGCATTATTGAAATAAGTCAGGGCATCGGCATAATTCCCCACCAGGACTGCATACTGCCCTTTTGTGTACCAATCGAGGGCGTCCTCAGCATGAACTGCCGGTATTGAAAGGAGAATGAAAAGAAGAACCAGAACGAGTACCTTTGATTTCATAAGATCATGACGAAGTTTTCCCTGATCGCTGATGAATGTATTGTTTTTTACCTTTATGACATGACTATCGTTTTTGCTGTCTGCACTCACAGCGCCCGATAGTAAGAGAGACGGTTACCGCTATAAGAGCAGTTGCACAAAAAGCAGAAAAAAATCCGTAAAACTCTGCAATAAACGCAGCGATAATCGGGAGCAGAGTCATACCAAGGTAGCTGGTCGTGGAGAACAATCCCATCGCAATTCCCTGATGATCCGTAACATTTGAAAGAAATGCCATCTGGGCGATCATGACAAATCCGGCAAGTATTCCCAGCATGATAAAGCCCAGCGGCGAATAAAATGAAACCATAACAGCAATGAGCATCAGGACTGCACACCATCGGATTGTAATAACCGGGGGTAATGAGAGACGGGATGCCAAAAATACCGCAACGATAGTCGCACAACTCATAAAAGAGATCCATATGCCGACGCTATCCGGTGAAAAGCCGGAAAATTTGGGATATAGTGAAGTGACCACGCCAGTGATGCCGATAAGGACGATTGATGAGTACCATAACCACCGGTATTCCCTCACGAGGAAGGTGAGGGTGTCGTGATCCTGCATGGGGGTGACAGTCCGCGGCTCGTATATAAAAAAACTTACGGTTGCAGGAATCAGGCATAATCCGGCAAACACCACTATACCGGATACCGGATTCAGAGTCTGACCCGCCAGCCACCCTGCAGCGACCAGCCCGGCTACAAGCCCGGCATTGAGCAATCCCATGAAATACCCGCTCTTTTTTTCATGATCGGGGAGTGAATTGACATAGGACATCGAGCCTGCCACAAAGAAACCACCCCCAACGCCTTCAATAAAGCGGATGATAATTACCGGGAAGGGGTCAAGCAGGACTGACAGCAGGAGACCGCTGATGACCGAAATTGCAAGCCCGGCTCGAATAACAGGAACCCTGCCGTACCGGTCTGAAAGGATGCCGGCAGGAAGCGTGCAGATAAACGCACCCAGAAAATATGCAGAGTAGATGGCTCCCTGAATCAGAGAACCATTGTCATAGGAAGGGAGTACCGGGACAATGGCATTTGATAGTGCCATTACTGCAAAAATACCAAAAAATATGGAGAGACTTGTTCTCATTGATACCGATCAGACCATGCGATATGTTTCAAGGTTCATCGGAGAATGCGTCTCGATATGGTACCGTTTGTAAATGGAACTTGCAAGATCGATGGTATTATTCTCATCGCCATGGATACAGAAGATCTTTTCCGGTCGAGGCTGGATCTGGCCGATGAAATTCATCAACTGCCGCCGGTCTGAATGACCTGAGAAACCATCGATGGTCACGATCTCCAGATTGATGGTGATAGTACCTTTGCGCCCCATCGGCACCTCGCGCCATCCTTTCTGGATACGTCGCCCGTAGGTACCGTCTGCCTGGTAACCGACAAAGACAAGCGCGTTTTTCTCATCCTGTGCAAGGTTCTGGAGGTAGTCCATTACCGGTCCACCATTCAGCATACCGCTGGTCGAAATGATAACACAGGGATCACCGCCCATCACTTTTTCCCGCAGTTCCTGGCTGTCCACCTGCTGGAAACACTCGGCAAGGAAGGGATTCATTCCCTCCCGGAAGATAAGGTTCCGCAATTCAGTGTTTAAATATTCAGGATATGTTGTATGGATAGCCGTTGCTTCGCGGATCATACCATCAAGGTATATCTTCCCTTTCGGGATTTTGTCAAGACGCATCCCTTCTTCGAGCGCAAGCATGACTTCCTGAGACCTCCCGACAGAGAATGCCGGGATGATTACTTTGCCTCCCCGCGAGAGTACGGTATTTATTGTCTCATAGAGTTTTGTCTCCGCATCTGAACGGGCAGGCTGGAAATCATTGGAACCACCATACGTGCTCTCCATAAAAAGTGCTTCAAGCCGCGGGAACTGGCTTATGGCGGGGTTGAAAAGGCGGCTCTTGCTGTAGTTAAAATCGCCGGTAAATGCGATATTGTACATGCCGTCACCGATATGAAAGTGGGCTATTGCCGAGCCGAGAATATGACCGGCATTGTGGAAGGTGAGTTTGATATCCGGCGCAATATCAGTGACGCTCCCGTAATTGAGGGTGATAGAATGACGGATATAGGTTTTAACCTCATTGGAAGAATAGGGGACTTTCCGGTCTTCCTTGTGTATCACGTCAAGATAATCGAGCTGGAGCATTGCCGAAAGGTCGCGGGTTGGCGGTGTTGAGTAGACCGGGCCTTCATACCCGTACTTGTAAAGGAGCGGTATGAGTGCGCAGTGATCGAGGTGTGCGTGTGTGAGTACAACTGCATCCAGCTGGGCGATGGGATGAATCTCCGGGACATAGAGATAAGGAGTGCCGTTCGAGTTGTCCGGTTTTTCCCCGCAGTCTATGAGCACACGGCTGTGGGGAGTCGTCAGCAGGAATGCTGCACGACCGACTTCACGGCAGCATCCAAGCATCGTGACCCTGACCCACTGGTCCTTTTTTATCGCGTCTTTGCTGGTATCGTCTTTTCCGGGAATATCCCGGTGTATCCGTCTCCCTATGGTACGCAGGAACAACTTACGTTCCTCATTTACTGAACGGAGGTACTGGCGGATCTGTTTGACTGTTGAACTTTCTATAGGGGGAGTCCGGACAACTTTAGGTGTCCAGCCGATATGTTTGGTGATCTCCCGTAACGTCGTACCGTTCTTTCCGATAACAACACCGGGTTTTTCGGCCTCTATCAGAACCTCACCGGTATCCGCATCAAAAAAGATATCCGTTATGCCCGCAGTTTCAGGTACAACGGATTTGATCTCAGTATATGCCTTTTCCGGATCTTCCAGGATAGTGGGTCTGACTACAATCCTCTTCCGCAGGTCGCGGGCAAGGATCTTGATTAAATCTGCCTCATCCGCAAACCGTTTCGGGTCGTCAGTGTAGATGACAAGTTCCGGTCCTTCGAATTCAACCTGCGAGACCGAGATGCCGGAGGGCACTTTCTCATTAATCTTGTCTTTTAGCTCTTTGAGCCGTTCTTCAATCAGCATAAAAAAGTCGTCCTAAAAAAAAAGTCATGCAGGAGTTTTTGCAAGATACTTTTTGAGCTTGTCCTCACCCAACTCCTCATACTTGCCTTTTGTGATAACCACAACATGGATTCCTTCACCGGATCCTGCGTCACGCTTCATCGCGGATGTCAGTCCGCGGACTGCAAGATCGATAGCCTCATCTTCACTCATCTTTGGGATAAACCGATCCTCGAGCACGCCGTACGCCATCGGGGAACCGGAACCGGTTGACACTATCTCTTCTTCCTTAGTCGCACCTCCCATTGCATCGACCGAGTAAACGCTGGGACCTGATTCGTCAACCCCGCCGACAAGCAGCTGGACATAGTACGGGAAATACCTGTTCTGGTTTAAGTAATTCGAGAGCAGCGTTGCTGTAGCGCCAACCGTGATCGGGCGTGACCTGCGGATCTGGTAGAGGTTGCACTCCACCGTCAGGATACGTGCAAGCTGTTGGGCATCACCGACTCCTCCGGCAGTGGTCATGCCAATACGATCTGCAACCTGGTATACTTTTTTTGCCTTCTTGCTTGCGATCATGTAGCCCATGGTCGCCCTTTTCTCGGTAGCGAGAATCACACCGTTGGAAAAAACGAGACCAATGGTGGTCGTTCCCTTCATGGACTCCTGGTACTGTTCAGGCATATTGACACCTCAAAAACAAATAAACGCTAAAATACCTTCTAAAAGCGCTTTATGGTATTAAATGATATGGAGAAACTTAAAGGTTTTTATTCATCCGGATCCCTGCAGAGAGCTCTGACAAGATCCCGGTCGTAGAGCATAGCAACGAGATACTTATCGCCGTTTATCACAGGGATCTGGTCTACGCGTGCACGGCGCATCTTGAGTGCACACTCACTCACTTCCGCGTTTACCGGAACAGCAATAACATTTTTTACCATGGAAAGTTTGACCGGGCGGTTCGGGAGCTGAACTTTTGATATTCCGAAACTGATTGTATGGGTGTCCCGGATGCTTTCCCAGGTCCATTCATCATCGTCAGTGCCATTGGAAAAATCGCTTACACCGACACTATCTTCGATACTTGAGCTCCTGATGAGATCCCGCTCTGAAATAATACCCTGGAGCCGGTTCTCGGCGTCAAGAATTGGGATTGCATCGACACCGGAGATTTCCATAACCCTGCCAACAACCGGGAGCGGGGTCTCCTCCCAGAGTGCAAATGTCAGGCTCGTATACCTGTCCTTTATATGATCGGTAATTTTGAGCCGGGCGATTGCATGCATGAGATCTGCGATTGAAAGGAGACCGACGAGATGCCCCTCATCTACGACCGGGAGCCTGCGGATGTGGTTGGTGACGAGAATACGTGCCGCTTCCCGTATATCTGCATCGGGTGTGATTGTAATGGGTTTTGGCGTCATGAGAAGCCCGAGCTGGATCTCTTCAGGCTTTCTCAACAGGTCCTTTCTTGTTATGATGCCGACGATTTTTTTATTCTTGATTACGGGGACGCCGGAGATCCCGGTTCGCTTGAGAATTTTCAATACATCATCACGGTTTCCCGGAAGTTCGACGTGAACTACGTCGGATGTCATAAAGTCTTTGACAATCAGGTCTGTTATGATCTCACCACCATGGATGTTACTTTGCTGTGAGTAACGACAAATGTACTGACGCTGCCAATAAGAAGACGATCAGTATTACTCTTGCCGTGAGAGCCGACTATGATGAGATCAGATTTCTCCTGCTCTGCAAGAGTAATGATTTCGCTGCCGGCATGCCCCTGTTTCATGTGTGTAATGATTGTGACGCCATTCTCGGAACCGTACTTCTTTGCCCTCTCCAGCACAGATTTTCCCTCTTTTTCGAGAACACTGTACATAATTTCTACGGTATTATCATAAGGAAGTGAGGAGAACAGGCCAGTCTCCACCACATATATGGCATGGAGCTTTGCATTCCATAATTTCGCTTCATCAACAGCCCGGAGAAGAGCGCGCTGGCCTGCCTCCGATCCATCAAGTGCGACAAGTAGATTATAAAACACTGGCATCCCCCAAAACAAACATGGCTTTTTTATTTGACTTACAAATTAAAAATGTTATGGGCAGAAAGGCAGCAAGAACTCCTTTTTATCATCGATGTCAGCGGATCGCGGCTGAACTGCAGAGCGGATTGTGCAGGATCAATCGTAAACAGGTTCGCCCGCGCTCCTTTACGGATAAAAAATGAAATCCCGGTCATCTCAGAACCTTTGACAGCTGCATGAAGCAGAGCTTTCGGATCCATTCTGTATATCGTTGAAGTAAAAGCCATTTCAGAAAACAAATCCGGGGGTACAAACATCACATTATCAGTACCCAGGAGTAACGCACATCCCATCTCCTGCATGAGCCGAACCGGAGGGTGGCGTGCAGATGAGCTGACTCCGAGTGTCCAGTTGGATCTTGGACATACTGCAATTGGGATCTGTCTGTCCGCACATTCGCGGAGTTGTTTTTTTGTTGCATGGGTGCAGTGGATGAGAAGGTCCGGATCAAGAGCAAGCGCTTCGTCAACATCTGCTGAATCCCGTTCGCCGGCATGTACAGCAATTTTTTTTCCTGCACGGCGTGCTTCAGCAACCAGTGTATCCGTTTGTGGGATGTCGCGGGTGCTGCTGATTCCCAGTCCATCGGCAACTCCTTCTCCGCCGTCACGCCCGAAAATAACCGGCCGGAATGACAAACCTTCTGCTGCTTCCCTGATTGCGGATATTCCTGCAACGCCTCCTTCACGGAAATCTGCACACCCGGCCATGCCCCCTGCGATCATTCCCAGTATGCTGGCATGCATTCCCCTTACCAGATCCTGACGTGAAGCGGCAGCGAGCAGTCGGTGTTTCAACCCATCAGGAGGAGTGACAAGAGACTCCAGATCTCCTCTTACGCCGCCATCCATCGCAATAGTGTCGCCGAGATGCGTATGTGCGTTAAAAAATGCAGGGCAGATCCAGAGACGGGGTACCTTGGGGTTTTCTTCTATCGCAGTGATGATACCGCTGTCGATAACTATATCGACAAGGCGGGATTCGAGCTCCTCTCCGATGAACGCTTGACCGGAGATTATGTGCGATGTGTTTTTCATACGCCGTAACTCTCTTTTATATATTGAAAAATGAAATATATTTGCATGGCAAAGAAACAAGGTGGCAGGTTACTCTCATCAGCTGGTCTCGTCAACTATTACGAGAGCGAGGACCGGCGGGCGGTTCACATCAGTCCCATCACGGTGATGGCGGTTGCATCAGCGATTGGTATCATCATTTTAATCCTGAATATGGTCTATGGGTTGACTCCGTAATTTTTTTTAAATCTGAATTTTCACAGAACCTGTTGGCTCCATTCTTTTTTCAGCACGCGTTTTGTGATATCTTCATTGTTCCGAAAATAGAGATCGTCATGACCTGTCCACTTCGGGCAGTTGCGGAAGATGACAGCAGGGACACCGTTGTTGCTCTCGCCCATGACAAAATTTGCAAACCCGGCAATCTCATCCACCACCGCTTCTTCTGTTATCTTGAGTACATGCCCGAACAGATCGGTGTCGCCGCGGAAGTCCCGTATTGCATGAAACCCGCTCCATCCGATTGCGTTTCCGGTCTGCCCGCGCCGGAATGATCTGCCGCAGGTATCAGTTATGATGACCCCCACATCTTTGTTGGAAAGATCCTTGATTTCTTGCCGTATCTCCCAAGCAGCCTTCATGGGATCCGGTGGCAGGAAGATCACCATCCCGTCTTCAATATTGCTCTGGTCCACACCTGCACGGACACCAATATGGCCGCATGCAAGTTCGGAAAGGATAAACGGGTGTTCCATGATAATATCAGCAGATGCGTCAAGAACAGCCTGAACAAAACGAGGGTCTTCACCATTCATTTTTGCAAGTCGCTGTGCCCTTTCTGAAGGTATGATAGATGTGAGCGTTTTCGTGTAACCTTTTGCCTTTGAGTAAATAGTTGAGGCTATGCAGAGAATATCGCCATCCTGCAATTCTATTCTGTCGCAAATTATTGCTGCAATGTTGTCACCCTCATGAATGAGAGGAACGCCCCGCACACCCATGACCTGAATCTGCTCCATAGTAACAGTTCTATGAGATGATCTGATGATATAGGATTTTCGTTTCGGATCCTTTAAAAAAAATTATGATCCCGGCTCTTTTTTTAAAATAAAAAAGTTGAATGTAAATACTGTGAGATTGGGAAGGTATTCAATAAAAAAAGAATCGTAACAGTGTGTATTATCGTCCCTTTCTTCCCATAAAATGTGGAAAACTTTCAGACAGGAAATTTGGCACAATAATAATGTGGATGGACCAGTAAATCGGGACATGTACAACTCTCGCTGTTCCACAGGGCTGATGGTACATCTCCTCCCTCAAAAAAGATCTCCGTTACCAAAATTCCTTTCGGAATTCATAATCGGCCGATATATTTTTATCAGGATAACACGCATCACCTCTTTGTCATGTACCTCATCATCAGGTGCCCGTCCTGCAGGACATTCACCTACGTGGATCGGTTCCAGAAATGGAAGCTCTGCCCAATCTGTGGGCATGCCCACGAGGTGGTCAAGGTGCCGGCTTATCTGGAAGTTGAGGATTTCATAGAGGCAGAACAAATTGTAAAACAGATGGAAAAACACCTCCATACGACCAAGAAACCGGATTTCTCACCGGAAGAAACTGCTGAACTTCGCCATCATTATACCGAGGCACTGCGAAAAAAGGCCAAAGGGCGTCATGCACACTAATGCAATAATCTTTTTTTAACTTTCCGGCTGCCCGGGGAAAAATTATTCCAGACTTAAAAAAAACCGTTGTGGTATTACGAGTTATGGATCGTGCCCCGCACGTACGATGATCCGACACCAACGATACAGAGGCACGTGAAGATAAGGAATGCTACAGTTGTGCTTGTAAGAAGGGCTGGATAGACTGGTGGCGTGATTGCAACGTTGCCGATGAATGCGGAGAAACAAAACATGGCGATCGCCATGGATATTACCTGCCCGAGTGATCGCATAGTCGATACCATGCTGGACGCGATGCCAAGATATTGTATGTCAACCGAACTCATGATAGCGTTGGTATTCGGTGATGAGAAGAGGGCATAGCCAAAGCCGAGCACCATCAGACTGATAATGATCACATTGAGGGAAGTTTCAGGAGTAAGGAAAATGAACGATGAGAGACCAAGCGTTGTAATGGCCATACCAAGAGTCGCAACGATCCGGGGTTCAATCCTGTCTGAAAGATTTCCTGCAATGGGTGAGAATATTGTCTGGATAACTGGCTGGGCAATCAGTATGAGCCCTGCGGTTTCTGCTGAAAAACCACGGATATACTGGAGGTAGAGCGAGAGAAGGACTGCGACAGCGAAGGTTGCACCGTAATTGATCATTGCTGCAATGTTGGAAAACAGGAAAGTGCGGTTTTGTGAGAAAATGGCAAAATCAAGGAGCGGGCTTGTGCAGTGTTTTTCCTGCCAGATGAAGATGGCAAAGGCACATCCTGCAACAATGATCCATATTCCCGCTGAGGGATCGGGAATCAGGAGCATGCCGAAAATACCGCAGAAGAACATGATCCCGTAGACAACCGAGCCGTACAGGTCAAAACGTTCACCGGAAGCGTCAGCCCATTCGTGAGTAACACCGTTCAGGGTCAGGGCAATCGTGGCAAGCCCGAGCGGTACGTTGACAAGGAAGATTGCAGGCCATCCAAAATGATCAGTGAGAATACCGCCGAGAAAGGGGCCGATGGAAAGGCCGGCATACACGGTCGCGATAGTGACACCCAGCGCCCAGCCGCGTTCGCCAGGCCCATAGACCTGCGTCACAATGGCAACTGACGTGGCAAAGAGCATAGCTCCCCCTATTCCCTGCACGAACCGTGCGATAATCAGAATACCTGCAGCGGGAGCGAGAGCGGATGCAAGGGATGCGGCCGTAAAGATCAGGACACCCAGCACAAAGATTTTTTTACGCCCGATAATATCAGCAAGCCGTCCAAACGGTACGATGAAAACCGCTGCCGAAATGATATATGCAGATGTAATCCATCCCAGTGTTACCGCATCGGCATTGAACTGCGCTGCCATGGCCGGCAGTGCAACGGTGATGGACGATCCTGTATACGGGACGAGGAATGAAGCAAGGGCTGCGACAAGGAGGATCACCTTCTTTTCGCGTTCATCGACCATGAATAATCCGAAGTTGGCGCTGGTACAGGTTAAGGGTATTGCATCTGAAAAAAGAGTTAATGGGCAGATCTGTAGTGCAATGACGAAATATCTAAACAAATGTATCCCCATGTATCCTCATAAGAGATCTCATGGAGCAGTACGATGTCGTGGTGATTGGCGCAGGCCCGGCCGGCTTGTTCTGTGCGTTACAGGCTGCCGTGCCCGGCCATCGTATTCTCCTGCTGGAGAAAAATAAAAACCCTGGTACAAAGCTCCTCCTCTCCGGATCCGGGCAATGCAATATTACCCATGGCGGCGAGATTCGCGATTTCCTTTCTCATTATGGGGATCACGGAAAACAGGTAAAACCGGCCTTGTTTGGTTTTTCCAACCGTGATCTCATCAGCTTTTTCCGCGAACGCGGGCTACCCATGATAACGGAAGACAATGGCAAGGTATTCCCACAAACGCGGCGTTCAGCCGATGTTCTTGCCATACTAGTTCATGAGTGCCGGGAGCGGGGAATAGTCCTGCGGTGCGATGAACCGGTGACCGGAGTCACCCGCCTACCACAAGCATTCGAAATTGAAACCCCAATCGCAACTTACCGCACCGGAATGCTTGTCATCACTACTGGAGGCGCTTCGTACCCTCAGACCGGATCCACCGGCGACGGGTACCGGTTTTCTGAATCACTGGGGCAGCCGGTGACAAAAACAGAACCTGCTCTCACTCCTCTACGGATCCGGAATTACCCTTTTGCAGAGCTTGCCGGTATTTCGTTTGATTGCATGCACTTTACGGTCTGGCGGGCTGGAAAAAAGATTGCTGATACTACCGGGGATGTGCTGTTTACGCACCATGGATTATCCGGCCCGGGCATCCTTGATGCTTCGCGGAATATTCAGGATGATGATGAAATAAGGCTCTCTTTTGTTGGACACCTGAAACAAGAAAAGTTTGCCGCCGATCTCATGAAACGTGCCGGAAAAAACGGGACCTGGCAGATGAGAACACTCCTTGCTGAGTACCCGATCCCGGAACGACTTAACAGGATACTGCTTGCTTTATCCGGAATCCACCGCAATCTCACATGCGCCCATTTCTCCGCAGCTCAAAGATCACAACTGATTATGAATTGCACACAGTTCCCTTTGACCGTATCAGAACGCGGCGATTATTCTGTCGCGATGGTGACGAGGGGGGGAGTTGCGCTGGATGGTGTGAATCTGAAAACAATGGAATCAAGGGTCGTACCCAATCTATTTTTTGCCGGTGAAGTGCTGGACATTGACGGTGACACCGGAGGATACAATTTGCAGGCTGCATTTTCGACCGGGTTTTTAGCGGCACGAAGCATCCGGAATCGAAGGGCTGTCTTATAATGCGTGACAGGTATTCATATAAAAATAATAAAAATGTATCTGGTATCTGTATATCGTAACGCGATTTACCCAAAAATTATTAGATCCTGATTGTCCGGTTATCTTTTCTCGATACTACCCGCCCCGACCGTAATACCTGCACTTTTAATAAGATAATATCCCCCGGCAAGACCGACAACAATTACACCGATTCCTATCAACTCAAAACCAAAATCAATCCCGGACATGCCGGTAGGATCGAGCAGAATAACCTTCCTCGCGATCGCAATGATAGCGAGAAGAACAACGATCTCAACGTGGATCGAATTTTCACTGAAATACGCCTTTATGGTATCTAACAGCTCAATGCCGATGAGCACCAGCAGGAAAGCCCCAAGAACAGTGGTAAGTTCGTGGGATTCAAGCAGGAAGAGTGGATCGTTGCTCAGTGATTTGATAATGGACCAGACGAGTTCCAAAAGTGCTGCTGCAAGTACGAGAATAAGCAGGGCCATAAGCGCCCCGTAGACAAATTTTTCGAATTTATTGACGATTTCAATCATATCCGTCCTCCTTCAGCAGGTACAAGGTCAGGACAATCCGGGTCATATAATTTTACGACGTCCCCGATCACGATTACTGCCGGGGGTTTAATGCCTTTTTTTCTGGCAGATTCGGCAATATCTGACAGTGATCCCGTTGTCACCCGCCGGTCTTTACGCAGACCCCGTTCAATAACAGCAACCATCGTACTGGCTGCCTTGCCATTCCTGATAAGCACGTCAGCAATCTTACCAAGGTTAGCCACGCCCATCAGGATCACGATTGTACCCCGACTCTTTGCAAGCAGTTGCCAGTCAAGAGCGGGTTCTGCTTTGGTCGGGTCTTCATTGCCGGTGAGGATAGTTACCTGCGATGCATATTTCCGGTGTGTGAGGGGTATTCCGACAGATGCCGGAACGGCAAGTGCACTGCTCACACCTGGCACCATCTCAATCGGTATTCCGGCGCTGCGGACTGCTTCTAGTTCTTCTCCACCCCGCCCGAACAGGAAAGGATCACCCCCTTTTAGCCGGACAACATTCATGCCCTTCTTTGCCCTGTCAATGATCAGGGCTTCAATCTCACCCTGCTCTAATGTGTGTTTCCCACCATACTTCCCGCAGTCAACCTTTTCAGCATTCGCAGGTAATGATGCAAGAATTTCTTCTCCGGGCAGCTGGTCAAATAACACAACATCAGCGGCATTGATCACGATTCTTGCCCGCTGCGTAAGGAGCCCTTCTCCGCCCGGGCCGGATCCGACAAGATATACTTTACCATTCATATTTTATTCCCAGTTTCCGGTATGCCTCAGCAATCAGGTCACGTGCCTGGATATGAAGTTGTTTTCCCTGTTTTCGTGCCTGCTCAATAGTCTGTACATCCGTTTCAATCCGTTCTGTGCGTTTACCATCCAGCGAGAGTACTTCTGCGATCAGGTGCCCGGCGCAGCAGTAGATACCCAGAGGGGTGTAGCATCCGCCTCCAAGTTGTTCCATTACAGCTCTTTCGACAGCCACATCAGTACGGGTTTGTGTATGGTCGAGCGCGGAGAGTTCCTCCATGAGAGAGGGATCTGCCCGGCTGACAACAGCGATTGTTCCCTGGTTGGGTGCCGGGACAAATTTTTCCGGGGGAAGGCGTTCACCATGGATACGTATTCCAAGACGTATAAGTCCTGCTTCTGCCACTATGATGGCGTTGAATTCACCGGTGGCCATTTTACGGATCCGGGTATCGACATTGCCCCTAAGGTCTTTTATAGTAATTCCGGGATCATGTCGGAGGATCTGAGCCCGCCTGCGCGTGCTTGATGTTCCGATTACCCTGACTGCGTTCAGGGAGCCCTGATAGGCAAGATAATCGGCAACTGAATCACGTTTGAGTACAGCGGCGGTAACAAGGCCACTCGGGCGGTATGCCGGGATATCTTTCATACTGTGCACAGCACAATCAATAGTTCCGTCAAGGATAGCATCGTCAAGTGCCCGGACAAAAACCCCCTGTCCACCGATCTCGTGAAGGGGTACTCCCGTCTTTGTGTCCCCATGAGTTGTAATGATTACCTGTTTGGCATCAATGTCACGTGCGGAGAGCATTTTGCAGACTGCAGATGTTTGTGCGAGTGCCAGCTTGCTCCCGCGTGTTCCTATTCTGACAGACATTTTTTATACACCTGGGCAAGTGTGGCGAGATCCTGATCGCTGTGAGCTGATGAAAGGAAATTTGTCTCAAACTGCGATGGTGGAAGGAAGATGCCATTATCCTGCATCCGTTTCCAGAACCTGCTGAATGACACGGTGTCACATTCCTTTACCTCGCTGTAGTTTTTCGGGGGTTCATTACGGAAGAACCATTTGAACATCGACCCGAGCCTGATAAATGATCCGGTGTGTACAGTATCCAGCGACTCTTCAAGAATACGCGTCTTTTCATCGAGATCACGGTAGAGCGTCGGATCTTCGTGCAGCCATTCCAAAGTCGCTATACCTGCTGTGAGTGAGAGGGGATTACCAGAGAACGTACCTGCCTGGTATACCGGACCCTGGGGTGCAACCAGCTCCATTATCTCACGCCGGCCACCAAATGCGCCAATAGGAAGTCCTCCCCCGATAATTTTTCCTAACGTTGTGAGATCCGGCCGGATATCATACAATTCCTGTGCTCCGCCAATACCGAGCCTGTAACCAGTAATAACCTCATCGAAAATCAGGAGCACATCATGTGCACGGGTGATTTCCCTGATATCACGCAGGTAGTTGTCTTTTGGCAGGATAGGTCCGAGATTACCAAGTACCGGCTCGATTATAAGTGCGGCAATATCAGTATTTACTTTCAAAAGAGCTTCCAGAGCTTCGGGATCATTGTACGACACCTGCCGTGTATGGGCTACAAGATCCGAAAGCACACCGGCAGAATCCGGAACACCCAGTGTTGTGGCGCCCGAACCGGCTTTGACCAGCACCGCATCATGGGCACCATGGAATCCACCCTCGATCTTAACAATATCTTTTTTTCCCGTAAAACCCCGTGCGAGACGGATCGCGGCCATCGTCGCCTCAGAGCCACTTGATACGAACCGCACCATGTCCATACCCTTATGATCGCCCGTGATCATTTTTGCAAACATGGGTTCAAGCGGTGAAGGTGTGCCATACAGCCAGCCGCTCTCCAGTTGTAATTCGATTGCTTTTCTGATCCGGGGGTGCGCATGCCCAAGAATAAGCGGGCCGTAAGCCATACAGCAGTCAATAAATACGGAACCATCAACAGTCGTAAGATGCGAACCGCTTGCATGTGCGGTGTAAAAGGGGTATGGTTTAATAGCCCGGACCGGACTGCTGACGCCTCCGGGCATCAGGGTTTTTGCGGTCGCGAATAAGTCACTGCTTTTCATCCAGCCACCTGGCAGCATCGCCTGCAAAATAGGTGATGATCAGTTCAGCCCCGGCACGCTTAATGGACGTCAGGCTTTCTAATACAGTCTCCTTTTCTTTGATCCAGCCATGTTCTGCTGCACATTTAATCATGGAATATTCACCACTTACCTGATATGCGGCGACTGGCAGGCCAAGCGTTGCGATCTCTGAAAGAATATCGAGATAAAATACGGCCGGTTTAACCATAAGGATATCAGCTCCTTCATCAGCATCCATCTGCGACTCAAGGATTGCCTCGCGGGAATTGCCAGGATTTATCTGGTATGTGGTCCGGTCACCAAAGGCAAATCCCGAATCAGCCGCTTCGCGGAACGGCCCGTAGAGTGCAGAAGCAAATTTGGTCGAGTAGGACATGATCAGTACGTTCGCAAACCCGGCATCATCCAGCGCAGCACGTATCGAACCGACCATCCCATCAAGCATGCATGATGGAGCAATGACGTCGGCACCGCTCTTTGCATGACTTATCGCGATTTTATTCATCAGCTCAAGGGAGGGATCATTGAGCAGGTCAGGGCCACCCCGGGTATTCCCGATAATCCCGCAATGACCATGGTCGGTATATTCGCAGGCGCAGACATCAGTAATAACCACCATCTCTTTTACTTCCGCCTTGACCCTGCGGACTGCCTGCTGCACAACACCTTCCGGATGATAGGCAGAGCTCCCTTCCGGATCTTTATCTCTGGGGATACCAAAGATCAGGATTGCCCTTATACCCCGCTTCCATAAGTCCCCTGCCACAGGTGCAATACCACCGATTGGATAACGAAACTGGCCGGGCATCGAAACGATGGGGAGGGGAACAGTGATTGTCTCATCAACAAAAAGTGGCGCGATAAGATCATTTTTCGACAAGCCGGTTTCGCACAGGAGCGGCTGAATCACGCGTGTCCGTGACCGCCTCATCCGTCGCTGGGGGAACATATTTGTAGTATCATCTCCTGTCTTTCTGTCTGGTTACACTTTCTTAAATCCATCATATTTATGATTATATTATCCACTACCGCCAGTCTCTTCTGCAGTATGGTGCTTGAGGGCATACGCAAGCCTGAGCGCGCTCGTTATCAGGTTGCGAAGGTCTTCCTGGGTATACCGGTTACTCTCGATCTGCTTCCAGTCTTTGGTGGTGTCTTCATCATTCTCTCCAACCCACGATGCTATGGCAACTTCCGGGGTGTGGAACCCGAGCCAGGAAAAAAAATTCATGAGGTTACCTGCAACATGCTGCACGCCATCAACGTGGCCGACAATGATAAGACCGGCGACTTTGTCGTTGATCATGCGATTCCCGAACCATGAGTACTGGTTTTCAATTGCATTCATCCGCTCGACAAACTTCTGAACAATTGCTGAGTGGTTATTCCACCGGATCGGCGTTGCGAGGAGCAGGATATCACACGCGAGCACCGCGTCATATACGAGCTGCATCTGATCATCGTCATATTTAAGCGAGCTCTGGCAGGGATACGTGCAGTATGCCGGATTTTCTGAGTAGTTACCCTCGCAGTCATGTATGACAAGGTCTTTTAGCCTCAGAAATGTCGTTTTGCACCCAAAATTTTTGTATGTGTCAAGTGCACGCAAAAGCAGGCGTTCGGATTTACTCATGCCGGGTTGCTGGCGACTCGAACCCGAGAGCCCGAGGACGCTGATTCCTTTGCGTTTTTCAATGTCCAGCGGTGGGATGACCGTGACACCAAATTTTCGTCCAACAAGTGGTGCAGGCATGATTTATTATCAAGGAGCCCGCGATAATCTAGTTATTGATCTACATCTCCGGCTCTTGTGCGACCCCAGATTGACAACGCCAGCTGCCGGATCAGGGACCGGGAATTGTATGCCAGACAACACGAATAAAATTATCGCGGAGAACCGGGCAAAGTGTATCTGCGAACCATGCCCGACGTATAATGAATGCATGCGGGCGGGAGATGAACTCCTGTTTTGTGTAACGGGAAAAAGCCCGACCTGTACCTTTGATAAAAAAGGATGTCTCTGCCCTACCTGTCCGGTCAAGCCGGTCCTGAAACTCAAAAAAGCATATTATTGCATACGGGGATCCGAACAGGAACAAAAATAAAACCTGCTAAAAAAAATAGACGTTGAACCAAAATAACTTCTTTTATAAAATATTTTTATCCTTTTGTAAAGGTAAGATGGCTCTCATTACCCTTGGATAATGCCCATTGGAAGAGATATTGATTCCCCTGCCTGCCCTGATTCATTATCTGGCAGAAAAAACCACTCCAAAGCGTTAAACACGAGGCTCATTATTCCCTCCGAATTGGCCGCTATCGATCCTGTCTCCCTGAGTAATCGCTCTGACAAGCGCCTTTGCCATAGTAAGGTCTCCTTCCTCGGCACTCTCACGGATGGAAAAGGTTGCATCTGTGAGAAGTTTTTTTGCCAGAACCCGGGTCAGGTCATCGACAATCTCTGCTATTCTGGTATCTGAACAATCCAGTCGGGCGATTGCCCGGTCCCGCTCCCGAATTCGTACGGCATCCGCCCACATATGCAGTGCTGCGAGCATGTCATCAGCAGATTTCCGGTTGAGGTGACGCAGGAAAATTTCGAGTTCCGCATCAACAAATTCACGGGCCCTCTCTGCTTCTGCTTTCCGGGTGCTCATGGTCTGCTCGTTGATGGTGCGCAGGTTGTCAATGGAAAAAAGGCGAACCCCGTCAATTGTCTCTGCCCCATCCTCGACATCCCGTGGCTGGGCGATATCTATAAGGATAAGCGGACGGGGGTGCCCCTCCACAGGCCAGCACCTGTTTTTCATCGCGTGCGCCAGCTCTTTTTTATGTATGATCGGGTGGGGTGCAGACGTGCAGGATATCACAACATCCGAGAGTGTGATGTAGTGGTAGAGTTCTGACAGGCGTACTGCCCTGCCCCCGATCTTGTTTGCAAGAATAACTGCCCGCCCGTATGTCCGGTTTGCCACATATATTGCAGTCAGTTGTTTTGCGGCAAGGGCCTGGGCAACCAGCAACCCCATCTCACCACTACCCACTACAAGGATATGCTTGCCTTCGAGACTCCTGATTTCAGATTCAGCGAGTAAAACGGCCGCAGAGCCTATGGATACAGCACCACGGTTGATTAGTGTGCGTCTGCGCACTTCTATGCCGACGTGAACTGCCTTGTTGATACAGAATTCCAGAAAGGGGCTTGCAGTCCCGGATTCCTGTGCATCAGCCAGTGTCTTCTTCAACTGCCCGATGATCTGGTCTTCACCGACAATCATGGAATCGATACCAGACGCGAGGCTGAACAGGTGACGAAGTGCACCTGTCCCGTCATGCACAAAGAAATCCCGTCTTCCCTGTTCGATCAGGAAATCCCTGAGCTCACCTGCACCACCTTCAACGATCAGTTCGACACGGTTACAGGTCTGGAGCAGGAGGACCCCTCTGAACCGCTGGCCGGCTTTCTGGAGAAATCCAGGTTCATCAGGAAACCGGAACGCTTCAAGAGCCATGACATTTGCCGCATGATGGCTTACGCCGGCAATTGCGAGGGGGATAGCAGATGATTCATTCATGCAGGAATCTCTCCGTTACCTGCTGGCGTGCCATGGCAGGATCTTTTTTCAGGATCTCCCAGATTTCCGAATCGTTTAGCACTTCGCTGAGAATGGCGTTCCGCTGGGCAGGGGAGGTCTGATGTTGTTTCAGCTGCGCCCGCAGGTCACGCTGCAATGCTATCATCTCATCAAGGGCAGGGTTGTCTTTCTCAAGTTGTTGTCGTATGAACCGTGATACGGCCGGGCTGTTTCCCTTTGTGCTGATTGCAAGCATATAGTTTTTGCCCATGGTCACTGAGGGGATGATCACATCCCCCGCTTCACCATCCGCATTATTAAACAGGATCCCTTTTGCTGTGCATAGATTTTTTATCCGGTTGTTCTGGGCAGGATCGGAAAATGCCCCGATTACCAGAAATGCACCGTTAATTATCCTTTCAATTTGCTCGTCAGAAACAGTTCCGGTATCAAGAACTGTGCATTTTACTGGCAGCGTACTGATCTTTTGCGAGAATGAACGACTCACCACCAGTACATCGGCCTCACCCGAAAAATAGGCAGCTTTTCGTGATGCGACCGCTCCTCCCCCGAAAATGACTACCCGCCTGCCCGAACAATCCACAAAGAGGGGGATCATCTGGTACTAAATAGAGTGATTACGTTACTTTAAGATGTTGGAATTGTCGTGATTACTTATCTTTTCTCACCACACGCTTATCGAAGGAATCCAAAAAAGGGATGCAGAAAATGAAAGGAAATGCCCGCCGGCGTCCAAGATGTTCGATATACTTAAATTGTTTGAATGCTCACACTTTAAAGCACATCCGCGCTGATAGTGTAGTGGTTATCACTAGGCGTTGCCAACGCCTAAACCCGGGTTCGAGTCCCGGTCGGCGCACTCGGACTTTTTGTAAAATCTGACTGTTTTTATTGTGTGATTATTAATTGACAGAAATAATGTTTAAATTTTTTATGGGTATTTCCGACGAAAAAATTCAGATTAAAAACCAGGAACCCTGTCCACTTAGTTTCCTTCGAATAACGCAGCAATATCAAGCTTTGTCGACAGTTCCTTGTAGTACCGGAAAAGGTTTTCACCCCATTCTACAGCACGTGGTTCATTGCTGAAAATGTCAGAAGAACTGTCGTAGAGGTTTGTATCCTTTTTAAAAAGTCCCAGTGACAGGTATTTATCGGTGACGGTCAGCCCGACCCGCAGTTTCTCACCGGTTACCCATACAGAAAAATTGGGATAGTTTACAAGCTCCTGCAGATTCGATGCGTAGGGCTCTTTTGCTAAAAGTTCTATCACTTCGTTATTTACAACAAGTTCGACCGGGATTCCCGTGACCACTTTTTCTGCAATGAACTGGGCAAGACCTGGACTGGCAACTGAAGAAATCCCATGGATATACGCGGCATCCTTCAGAATTTCGAGATAGTGAGAATATACATAAAACATATCAGTTGTCGTGTCCTGTTTTGCTTCTGATTCATACAGGTCACTGATTCTGGATAGAAAGGTTTCCGGAAGATCAGAAAGATCATGGTCTTTAAAGAATGTGTGATGCTGGTTGATACCTCCGATTAGCTCGACAAATCCTTCGACATTCATTGCTACTACCCCTCCAAGCGGGGTAAGGCGGTACTCATAATTCACTGACTCAATAAGTCCCTGTTTTTCAAGATTGCGGATTTTGGGAATTAATGCCTGGGATGTACTCCCTGTGACATCACGCAGTCGGCTGAGGGAGGCGTTATTGTGGAGTAAAGTAAGCAGAATCTGAATCTTTAACCGTGAACTGTAAATGGAATGGATAAGCTTCTGGTGTTTTTCATAAATTTTGATGGAATCCATATCAACCTATCCTGCTACTAAGATGTAGATATGTGTTTCATTATTTCATTATTATTTTCCCACCTCTGGCATTCAGATGTTGCATTTGGATATCAGCTCTCACATCTCAGAATTGCAGGTACGGAACCGATGAAATCAACAGACATAATCCTCCAATGGTCAGGAAC
>JAJRBZ010000075.1 GCA_028679185.1 Methanoregula sp.
ATGGGGTCGCTGAGATTCGAACTCAGGTCACTGCGTCCCGAACGCAATAGGATGGTCCAGGCTACCCTACGACCCCTCATTCTTATAACGATCTACTGGTATGGGTTGAGCTCGTCAATGATCTCTTTATGAGTCAGGAGCATACGCCTGCAGCAGTACCGGGAAATATTGAGATTATCGAGGATCTTTTTGGGATCCTCGCCTTTCTCCCGCCTCTGCCTGAACTCTTCCCATGCTGTTGAGATTGGTTTCCCACAGGTGAAACATCGAACGGGTATCACGATTTTCGGCCTCACATCATATCTTTTAACTTAACGATAAGACTTTTGGAATTTCTTACGTGCTCCACGGCCATGCGGCTTCTTTGCTTCTTTCTGCCGCGAGTCGTTGACGAGGAGCGTCCTGTCATAGGTAAGATAGATATCCTTAATCTGGGGATCATTATGCCACTGAAGGATACCACGGGCAAGTGCAGTACGAACCGCTTCCGCCTGGCCCATCGCGCCGCCACCAGCGACATCGATAATCACATCTATTCCGTGTACTGCATTGGGTACAAGCAGGAGCGGTTCGGAAATCTTCATCCTGGTCACGTCACTCCCATATACCTCGAGCGGCACGGAGTTGACCCGTATCATACCCTTCCCGGCCTTCAGCGTCGCCCGTGCGATTGCCGTCTTGCGTTTTCCACTTGTGTTTATGATCTTTGCCATGGTAACCACCTTAGAACTTCGCTCCGAGGAATGTGCATACTGCGCCGAGTGTTACATATGCCGGATTATTCAGCCGGTTTATATGTGCTTCATCTATTACTTCCATATCCCTGCCCACAAACCCGGCAGGAACGCCGACATAGCATTTTATGCGCTTCATCGCGTCGACACCCCGTGGACGCTTATACGGTAACATGCCGCGGATAGTGCGTTTCATGATATGGTCAGGACGCCGTGGGAAAAATGGTCCCCATCCTGTTGAACCTCTGTTCCGCTTGTGTTCATAGTTACCGAGCACCCGGGAACGGCTTCCGGAAATGATCGCTTTCTCTGCATTGACGATGGCAATTTCCTCTCCGGCAAGCGCCCGATGCGCAATAATACTTGCAAGTCGTCCGAGCAGCAATCCGTCGCCATTAATTATTGTAACCATCTTTTGTTCACCTCAGGATCCGGATACCGCTGCCCTTGGGGTTGTCCGCAAGGAGTTGCTCGATTGTCATGCATTGTCCCTTCGCGTCCCTGATTTTATTTGTTGCTGATGCCGAGAAGTTCAGCGCTGCAACTTTCACGGACTGCTCCAGCACACCGCTGCCCAGCACTTTTCCGGGAACGATGATCGTCTCACCTTTCTGGGCATAGCGGTTGATCTTGGACAGGTTGACCTCAGCGTAATTTCTGTTGGGGGTCTCCAGCCTGCTTGCGATCTCACGCCAGATCTTGGCCTCATTCTCGCGTGAATTGTTCTTCAAGAGCAAAATGAGGTTGGTAAGACGGGGGTTCGTCTTTTCCACATTTCTTGTCATTTCTTCTCATCCCCTGATATCTCGCCTAACTGTCTCTCCAGCTCGTTTGACTGATCCCTGATATAGGCCAGTGCACGATCCATGATCTCTTTGACCGGCAGCGAGCCATCGCTCTCGACCACGAAAATATACCGGTCTGGTTCGGCAGATACGGTAATTGCCGGTTCATCTCCGATACCACTCGCCAGGCATGCACGCTCGCAGAGCCTGCACATGGAGCAGTCAGGGAGTTTTCCATCAGCCACTTCCACTTTCTTGTCTCGTAATACAAGGACGTCCCGTGGACATTCGTCCACGCACATACCGCACGCATCACAGGATTCCCCGATCGATATCACGGGATGATTCTTGAAGCCGCAGACGAGCGTCGGCTGCCATTTTGCATGTTCACTGCCAGTATTGAGGACAGCATGTGCTTCAATTACAAGTTTCTGCCCTTTTATCAACTTCACGATGGGTATATTATCATATACAGGCGTCGCTTTGGGGTCTTGTGGAATGAGGTCGCTGGAGAGGACGGTCTTGGGACCTTCGGCACTCATCGTGAATGTGACCATGCAACCCGGGCATCCCGCTCCACCGCACGAACAATTTTCCTGCGTCGAATAGGTTGTCAGATCGGTTTTTATGGGGATAAGCCCGAGCCGGTGTGCCAGCATTTCGTCGAAGAATGCACTTGTGTTGTCATAAATGCGCACATCTTCAATTGCAAGTGTCGGCACTTTACCGATCATGGCACGCCTGAATGCGTTGGCAAATCCCGGTCTCGCTCCCGAAAGAGTGAATCGTGCGAAGGAATCGTCAAGACTGCTGAATTCGATCTCCATCACACTCTCCTTCCCCGCCTGCCACCTTTCGGGCGACATGAGTCGTGGGGGATAGGCGTGACATCTTCAATACGCCCGATGCGCATACCGGCACGGGCGAGTGCCCGGATTGCTGCCTGGGCACCAGGCCCGGGACTGCGCTGTTTACCTTGTCCGGGTGCACGCACTTTGACGTGTACGCCTACAATTCCCTTTTCACGGGCATTCTGGGCGACACTTCCTGCCATCTGCATTGCTGCATAAGGCGAGCCTTCATTCCGGTCCTGTTTGACCACCATGCCACCACTGCTTTTTGTAACAGTCTCAGCTCCGGAGAGATCGGTGATGGTGATGATGGTATTGTTGAACGATGCAAAAATATGAGCAACGCCCCACTTTTCCTTTTCATTTGCTGCCATCTTATCTCACTCCTGCGGGTTTGATGATCCGTGATTTCTCCGCATGGGAGTCGCTGAGAAACGGTGACTTGCCATAATACGCGACCTCTGTTTCTTCGTTCCGGTTCACGCGGTAACCGGGAATATTGACGCGTCTGCCTCCGATTGCAATATGCCCGTGGGTGATGAGCTGACGTGCCTGTTTTGGCGAACGGGCAAGCCCTTTCCGGTATACTATACTCTGAAGCCTGCGTTCGAGCTGTGCCTGGACCTTGAGAGCGAGAACATCTTCAATATCTGCATCCAGACCAAGCAGCCCTGAGCGCTGCATGTGGGAGATAAGTTCAGCCTTCTTTGCTTCAAAAATCGTCCTGTCAACAGAACTTGACATGATTGCAAGAAGATTACGTGCACCTTTACGGTACTTACGCAGGTGACTCTGGGCCTTCCAGACCTCGCGCTTGTTACGCAGCCCGAACTCGATCACCAGACGGGTCTCAGATTCGATCCGTGTCTTTTCAAAGGGACGCTTTGGGGTCTGGTATGACCTCTTGTTCTTTCCCGGGTATCCCATGATCAGGCACCTCCTTCTTTCTTCCTCTTCACACCAACAGTTGTGCCGGTTCTTCCGGTCGATTTGGTGCGCTGCCCGCGGACTTTCTGCCCGGTCTCGTGCCGGATGCCCCTGTAGCAACGGATCTTTCTCATGAGGTTGACGTCTTCATCCTTTGCAAGCGAAACATCCCCGCCTAAGAGGTGCTTTGCTTCTCCGGTGTAGACATCTTTTGGCCGGTTGGCCATCCATGACGGAATCTTTGATGAGTAGTGTTCAACTGCGCTGCGGAGACGGTTGACCGCCGCTTCGTCAATGCGACCGAGTAACGCGAACTCGTCAACATTCGCCATCCGGGAGATCACCGTGGAGGTATGCCTGCCGACGCCCGTGATGCCTGTCAGGGCAACCCTGACGGATTTAGTCCCGTCCAGGTCGGTGGTACCGATCCTTACAAAATACTTTATGTCTTCTTCCTGAGCCATCCAATCCCCTCGTTGTGTGAGATTTTCTCTTTTTAGCGCTGAGGGAGGGATTTGAACCCTCGAGTCCCAAGGGGACACAGGTTTAGCAAACCTGCGCCATACCGGGCTTGGCTACCTCAACAGAGGAATCTCGCATCTTTTACAGACACTCGCAGTGAATAGTCACTGCTCCATGAATGGTGCTTTATAATATGGACAGGATCTGGTAATAAGTGTTTGGCAGGAAAAACCGCACGACCGGTCAAGCTCACTTCAATATCCAATTATGAATGAATGGATTTTGATGCTGGCAGTATTTAGTATCTAAATTGGATTGCATTGTATTTCAAAAAATGCTGCTTGCGTTCTTAATCCGCCTCGGGTGCGCCCCTTGTGGACGGACCGGCCTGTTGATACGCACCTCAGATACAATATATTTTCAAACCTGTCTGACAATGGGAATACTGTATGAAACGAGCTGCACTGTTGATCATCGATATGCAGAACGATTTTGTTCTTGATGGTGCGCCGCTCAGGGTTGCACAGGCCCGCACCATTATCCCGAATATAGTTGAGGTACTCACCGGATTCCGGAAAAAAAGATATCCGGTCTTCCATATCCTGCGGGTCCATCGCAGGGACGGATCAGATGTCGAAATCACCCGGCAGGAACTCTTCCGGAAACGCCCGTTTGCTGTTGAAGGTACCCACGGTGCTGCTGTGATCGATGAACTTTCCCCGCTGGCTGGTGAATATGTCATCCGGAAAATCAGGATGAGTGCCTTCATTGGCACAGAGCTGGACCTCATGCTCCGGAACATTGGTATTGAGGAGCTTGTCATTGCCGGGATCCAGACCCCCAACTGTGTCCGCACCACGGTCTTTGATGCTATCGCGTATAATTATCCCGTGATCCTGGTCAAAGATGCCATCGGGGCGCAGTCAGATGATATTCATGAAGCCAATGTCCGTGATATGGCAAATATAGGCGTAAGGATCATGAAAGCACATGATCTTGGCGCTTATCTTGGCTGAAAAGCACGGGAAATAAAAGGCCCAAAGCATGCTCTCCGGATATGAAATCGCTATTGCCGGCCTTGCAGCCATTGCCGCAGGTATGATCAATGCTCTTGCCGGAGGAGGGACGCTTGTCTCGTTTCCCGCGCTCATCGCACTGGGGGTCCCGGATATGGCGGCCAATATAACCAATACCGTTGCGTTATGCCCGGGCTACCTCGGGGGAGCAATAGCCCAGAGGGAGGACCTCCGCGGGCAGCAGCGGCGCATATGGCTCCTTGTCCCGGCAGGCATTACTGGAGGCATTGCCGGCAGTATCCTGCTCCTCCTTGCCAGCGAACAGGTCTTTCATGTCATCATCCCCTTCCTTATCCTGCTTGCAGCTCTGCTGCTGGCAGTGCAGGACCGGGTCCGGGACTGGATCCTGAAACATTCTCTTCCAAAAAAATCCAGTGGGGATGGCAGCATGGCCGTGCTGCCGGTAGGACTCGCAGCAGTCTATGGGGGATATTTTGGTGCGGGAATGAGCGTGATTGTCCTTGCAGTGCTGGGACTCTTCCTTGATGATACCCTGACCCGCCTCAATGCCCTGAAACAGTGCATATCGCTTAGTATCAATGTTGCGGCGGCAGTATTCTTCCTTTTTTCCGGTCTGGTCATCTGGCCGCTGGCACTGGTGATGGCAGTTGGCGCAGTGGCAGGTGGTGCTGCAGGAGGAAGGATTGCCGGGCGGATAAATCCCGATCTGTTGCGGCGGACAGTTGTCGTAATCGGTAGTATTGTCGGGATAGTGCTACTCGTACGGTTATAATCACCCTGCCAGGGATAACTGTCACGGTCCTGTCTACATTTAAGAGGAGATAAAAAACGACGGCCTGATCATTTTTATTCCTTTTTTGCAGCTATCCTGATAAAATTATAGTTGTGACTGGCAGTACGGGGCGTCGCATTGTACGAACCATTGATTTAGATCAAATCACGATGGGAAAAAAGGGGGCTTGTTATTTCAGAGGGCATTTACAAGAGACCTGCGTGTTATAATGCCAAACAATTTACCATCAGCCGTAACGGGTACCGAGCTGATATTCTTTTTCAGCATCAGGTCGATCACATCAGATACATTTGCTGAAGTATCGACAGATATGAGCGGAGAACTCATTATATCCTTGACCAGCAGGTTCCGTATCCTGTGATCCTGGTGCTGGTCTCTGGTTGACTCCCGGAATTTTCGCATTGCAATAGCAACATCCGTTTCTGTCACAATCCCTGTATATTTGTTATTATCCGATACGACGAAACGTGTTATGTTATCATCGAGCATACGGCGCCGCAGGTGGACTACCCGCTCATCGGCTTCGATGGTTATAACCTTCTCTAAGACCTGTTCAATCCCGTTTTCCGGCCTGCACTTTTTCAGAAGGTCCCCGGCACTTACCTGACCGATCAGTTTATGGTCGCTGTCATACACAACTACCAGCTTATAGTGCTGGAGCAGCGGGATGAGCACGTTGATACTCTCATCAGGATAAACACTCGTGAAATCTTCCTCTACCACACTTGCCACATGGATTGATGCAGGTGCAAGATCGGAGTTCTGCCTGCTGCCCAGCTTCTCTGCTATTGCCTGACGGGAAACTGTTCCGACCACAGAATTATTGTTGACTGCAATGAGGGGATCAATACCTTCATCCAGCATTTTATCAAGTGCTTCAGTGATCTTTGCAGATTTGGCAATAGTTGTTGGTTTTACCATTACATCTTTGATAAAAACTTCTTTTGTCATTTCGCCACTTCCTTAATTATATCATCCCGTTTTATTATTCCCATGATCGAAGCGTTCTCAACAACAACAAGGCTGTTGATATGCTGTTTCTCCATCTCTGTAACAGCATCAGCAAGGGGAACATCGGCTTTGGTCGTGATAACCGGGGCGGACATCACGTCTTCAGCAATTGTAGAGACCTTCACGACGTACCGGTATGACTTTACGCCGGCACATTCTTCCTTGCGTAAAAATTTCACATCTTTGTGTTCGGATCTGGGTTTTTTGACATTAGGCTCAAGGAACGCCAGATTGGTTTCAGTAATGATTCCTGCAATGGTCCCATCATTATTTGCTACGATGAGTTTATCATTTCGCTCATTCATCAGGTCAATCACATGGTCAAGTGAATGATAACGATTGACGATTAGCACATCTTCCATCACATCCCTCACAGTCCCTCGCATGTGTTTTAACAGCCTCGATGTCATCAGGTCAGACTTTGTCACAATACCTATAACGGTTCCCTCATTGACGACAGGAGCGGAACTGATATCTTTTTCTACAAAAATTTTTGCAATCACCTTTGTTACGGTATCGTGTGCAACGACTGCTGGATTACTCGTCATAAATGCTGCCACCGGAATCTGGTCGATGGGGCGCCTCCGCCATGCGGGTTCTCCCTGGCGCATGTGGTATGCGATGTCCTTTTTGGTAAGAATCCCCACAAGTTTGCCTTCCTCCATTACAAGAAGACGCGAGATTTTGTGCTTCACCATCAGGTTCCTTGCATACGCGACCGTCTCATTGGGAGAGACGAAAAAGACCGGTGCTGTCATTACGTCCTGTGCTATCATTGCTATCGTCCCTTCGCAAATGCCCGGACGAGGTCAAACTCGGTCACCAGACCAATCAGCCGGGAGTCCTCGATAACAGGTAACGCACCGATATTTCTTGTCAGCATCTCTCGGGCGGCCTGGTTGATGTTCTGCACAGGAGTAGTCGTGAAAAGCTCTCCTGATACCAGCGTGCGGACCGGTAACTCCATGACTTCTGCAATATTACCGGTTGTCAGCCGTGAGAAGACCTCCCGGCTCCCAAGATATTTCATGATATCCGTGGCAGTAACCATACCAAAGAGCACATCATCGCTCACAACGGGTAACCGCCGGAACCTGTACTGGATCATGTCATGAGTAACGTTTGCAATCTGGCAATCCGGGGCAGTCACCCTGAGTGACGTACTCATAACATCTTCAACATTAAGCGTACTGCGCTCAGCACCAAACACCCGTAATACATCCCTTTCCGTAACAATGCCGGTCAGCACACCATCATTATCGATTACAGGGAGTCCCCCGATCTTTTTTTCCACAATGATATCGACAGCATCACTGATTTTCGAATCGTGAGTAAGTGTGGCAATCTGCTGTGTCATGATGGTGCGCACGCTCTCGTTCACTGCGGCAAGCAGATTGCCACCATGCCGTACCTGCACGAGTTTATACTTATCACCTCCTCCCATGAAATTAATCACATCGCTGGAAGTGATGATTCCACGCAACTTCTTTGTACCTGCATCGGTAACAGGTAAACGGCGGAATCCGCATTTCGTCATAACCTCCACCGCCCCGATAATACTCTGGGTCGGCGGTATTGATATGACGTCATGGGTTGCAATTGCCATGATCTCGCCTTCCTGTTGAACAATATGGGACTTGAACTCAACCGGCCCACGGTCAAGCTTTCCCTGCATCTTTAAGAGCCTGTCACCCTGTTTGATGCCCCGCTCATTCTGGTGCATATATTCCCTCCATTGTATCCAATGACCATTATAGCATGGTGTTTCTGGAACGATTCAGGTCAGTGCCTTTCAAAAAATTTTCTTTAACACATGGATTAGCACAAACGTTCACGCAAGACCTCTCAGCACATCGTGCCGATCAACAATTCCGACAATACGCTCCCCTTCAATAACCGGGAGCCGGCTCACGTCATGCTTCACCAGCACTTCCGCAGCAGAGCCGATGGGTTCGTCAGGACCAATAGTGATCACATCCTTGGACATTACCTCCTCAATTGTCGTGTGGGCATGCCGGGCGATTACCGACTGGACCCGCCTTGTCCGGATCAGGTCACGACGGGAAATCAGACCGATAATCCGTTTCTTCTTAACGACCGGGAATGCAGTAAATCCGCTCTCCATGATCATGGTGTAAATCTTCTGGATCGTATCATTCGGACTTGCGATAGTAACATTCCGGGACATGTACCCGGAAACCGTACCGAGAAGTACGTTGCGGGAGATGATTACCGGAAATATATCGGAGAGGAGCACTCCTCCGATTATATGCGAACGGGAATCAACGACAGCAGCACTGTCTGTTTCATAGTTCTGCATCACCTTTGCCACCTGCTCGATGGTATCTGCCGGACTTACCCTAGGTGCTTCCTTGACAAAACCCTCAACGGTAACGTTCGATTTTGTCGCGGTTACCCTCAACCCGTCCGTGAGGTCAATATAACCGAGGAGGGTTTTTCTGGCATCCACGACATAGACTTCCCGGAACCGGTTGTCCCTCAGGATTTGCCGTGCTTTTGTTATCTGGTCGGAATATTTGAGCACAGGGACCTCGATGATGAAATCCTGTGCTGTTTTCATCTAATATTGTCCTCCTCACGGCAGCTCGAGCAGAGCATGACATTGTCAACCCGCTTAAGATCATCAGACATCTGGCTGCAGCGATTGCACATGCCCTGCTCAACAATTTCCTCGCGATTAATCTCGATGAGATCCGCCAGGAGCTCGTTGAGTTCATTGGAAACGGCAAGAAGGTCCCGCACCGTTACGATACCAATAACATTGTTTTTTGAATCGATAACCGGCAGCCTTCTTACCTTATGCTTCACCATCATATGGGCCGCATCGCCAACCGTCTTGTCCGCACTCACCGTAATGAGTGGCGTACTCATGATTTCGTTCACATGCACAGTACTTGGTTTAAGATCTTTTGCCACCACCTTGCAGGTTATGTCTTCTTCAGTAACAATACCGATGGGTTTCTTGCGATCAATAATGATAACACTGCCGACTTCATCATGGCACATGGTCTTTGCCGCCTTTGCAACATTGGCCTCAATTCCTACCATTGTCGGGTTGTTTTTCATCACTTCCCTTAACGGTATCTGGGTCTCAAACCGGATTGCGTTGGATGTCTGTTTCATGAGTCACCTCCTTGAAGTGCTTACTGATGATTACAATTAGCATACTCCCTTCACTTGTATAAATACAATTTGGCAAAGACAACAGATAATGCAGCGTAGTAATATAGAGAATCTCTTCCAATGACACTCATACGCAGCAGCGGAGGCAATTTATAAGAAACCTAATAAAGAGCGATTTCTATACATTACTATCGAATTATGGTGGATTCCTTGTACCGTTGTACGATGCGTAGCCATGGAGGTTATTAATGAGAATATTTTATCAGACCTATGGTACGGCAAAGAAAAAATTTTCCAACTTCCTCAACAGGTTTTTTAAGAGAAAACGAACCCGTATAGGCATTTACGGCCCTCCAAATTCAGGAAAAACCACGCTTGCAAACCGTATTGCCCGTGACTGGACCGGCGATGCTGTCGGGCCGGTAAGTGAGATCCCGCACGAGACCCGACGCGCAAGGAAGAAAGAAGATATCATCATCTCTGGTGCAAACGGCAGTACAATAACAATGGATATTGTTGATACCCCCGGTGTTACGACTAAGATCGATTATCACGAATTCCTGGAATACGGTATGGACAAGGATGAAGCTATTATCCGGGCCCGGGAAGCCACGGAAGGTGTTGCTGAAGCAATGCACTGGCTGCGCGAGGATATTGACGGTGTTATCTATATGCTGGATTCGACGCTTGATCCGTTTATGCAGGTTAATATCATGATGATTGGCATCATTGAGAGCCGCAGACTCCCGGTAATTATTGTGGCGAACAAGATTGATCTCCCTGATGCCATTCCTGCCCGCATCCGGAGTGCATTCCCCCAGCACCCGGTCGTTGCAGTCTCAGGTCTCGAAGGCCGGAATGTTGAAAGTCTGTACGAGACCATGCTTGAATGCTTTGGGTGAACTGTATGCCGCACAAATGTACCAAATGCGGACGGGAATACAAGGACGGCTCGACGGAGATACTGAAAGGGTGCGCGAGCTGCGGGGGCAAAAGGTTCCTGTACGTTAAAGAGACCGAGCTTAACAAAGACGTGCTCGAAGAGAAGTCTATCGATGAAATTGCACAGGAGTCCAGGGAAGACGTCCTTGAAATATCAGAGCCGGAGACCAAAGAAGTGGAGATGTATGACCGGGTAGAGACAATCCGTATCGTTTCGCCAGGTACATACGAGCTCAATTTAGAAAAGATGGCTGAGAGCGACCAGCGGATTGTCAGCGTGGGAAAAGGGGGGAATTATATCATTGATCTCATGTCCATGGCAAAAGACCAGCCGAAAAAGAAGAAGGGGAAAAGCAGGTAGTTCTGGTTATTTGGTCACCAGTTCATTTTTTATCCCGTCATAAGGAGCGGGCAATTCAAGGTTTTTAAAAAATTCATCTGCAAATCTGATGCTGGTACATACAGCCCATTCTGCACAACCATGTCCCAGGCATTTGTCGGGGAAAAACTGCTGGTTCTTCTGCGCCAGGGGATTTTCCAAAAATTTGTTTGTTAACATTTTTTCAAATTTCTCTGCCTGGGTCTCTTCACTCTTCCGTGCTCCCGGGCCTTTTTGCACGACAACCCATTCCCGCCGGTAATGCATCAGGTAATTACGGATCTCAATCAGGTTCCGGACGTCAGAAAAATCGGGATTATGTTCATCTGCCTGTATTTTCCCGGCAATGTCCAGAATTTTCTTATATTTCGTTATCATGGGAGCACGATCAAAATTCTTTTCGTTTTCCCATTGTTCCCTGATAGCTCTCAATAATGTTTCCTTTTTTTCATCGATAAAATAATAGGCTTCATCAGTCGCATCAGCGTAGAGCTCGTTAATCGTGGATTCCAGAAACGCAACGGATGACAGGAGCGAGTTGAGGATGAATACCTCATGCCTGAGGAGATATTCCGGAGAGATTTGTCCGGTTTTTTCATAATCTTTTTCTATTTCATAGCCCAGCCTGCACAATAATGCTGCGGACTGAATATACCGTACTGAAAAACAGTCACGGAACCTGATGATTGATTCCCCGTCATTGGTTTCCAGAGGTATTTTATTCATGATACATTCCTATATTCCTGCAAGGGTAAAAAGACAATCCGTGAAGGATAAACCTGTCCCCCCTCCGGGGAGTGCATAAAAAGGTGAGAAAGGAAAGATACCATGACGCATCCGCCACGGATAACTGATGAATCCGTGCTCACCCGGTGGATGAGCATGGAAATCGGCAGGATCAATGAAGGAGTAGTACGGGATCGGAAAACCTTATCTCAACTGCTCACTGAAGAGACGCCTGGTGCAACCACTAAAAAAGGCGAACCCTATTTTTTTGACAGGCATGCCATCGCAGTTCTGGGGAAGAGACTTCCTGACGAACTGCAAGCCCGTCTCAGGCTCCCGATCCTTTTTTTTATATCCCCCGATGTGCCTGACAGCTGCTGGTGTGCGGATAGTGCTGCCTTTGAGGCCTTTATTATCCTGGAAGAAATCAGCAGGCTGCGTACGATGCAGGAAGGGAAATTCTGGCTTTCCCGGGTCATTGTTTATGCAATTATGCGAAAATACCCTACAACGGTACAACTGGTTATGGGAATCTGACTGTGCGGGAGAAGACTGCTGATTCCACCACCATAAAAAAATCCTGAAAAACCGCCAACCGGAAAACGAGGAAATCTGCAGAAGGGCCACCACACTGTTTCATTCTGTCCTCACATCTCTCGTGTTTTTCTGTATTTTTTTTACCAATAGCGCTTTCATTCCTGACCCCCATCTTCTGTTCGGTCTCCTCCGGTTCTACAATATGGCACAACAGAGGGTTGTCATCTGACGACTGTCTTGTCCCTTGCAGAGTGAAATTTTTTTAGAATAAACAGATCACTTTGGTCAGGAACAGGGAAACTCCCAAGAGAAAAATCCACCGGTATACAATATCCGTACCTATTTTTTACCAGAGCGCGACAATAGAATTTATGGATTCCCTTATCGCGTTTGCGATAACACTCGCCCTCATAACCCTGATCAGTATCCGGTACAGGATCTCCCCTTTCTTCACGCTGATTGGAGGTTCGGTTCTTTTCGGACTTCTCGCAGGGTTGACTCTGGACGCGACGCTATTGGGGATTATAACAGGGGTCGGAAAAGTCTTTTCGGCATTCGGCATTATTATCCTCTGCGGTGCTGTCATCGCAAAACTCCTCCAGGAACAGCACCAGATCGAAGAGATTGTCGCAGATATCCGGCAGCGTGTCCAAAATCCTCCGGTGATTGCAGGAGTGTCGGGATATGTACTGGCAGTGCCCATAACCTGCTGCATTACTGCTTATATCATGCTGAATCCGATCATCGATAGTCTCGAAAAAGACCAAAAAAAACGCAATATACTCCTGTACCTTACTGCTGTCGGGGCTATTATCTCGTATGCACTGGTGTACCCGACACCTGTCGTCATACCGCTGTTCGATGCGTTCTCCGGTGGCATCAGCCCGCTTGTGTTCGATGCCATAACAATCCCGCTCTCCCTCGTGGCACTTGCAGGAATACTCCTCTTCTTCCAGTGGTGTGGTAATAGAATGCCTGCTGGTAAAACTGAAACACCTTTCGCCTCTGCTTACAGCTCGATACCAGCAGGAGTCAGAAGCACTGCTGGTCTGGTCCACTGGCGGGCATGGGCGCCATTCATTGCAATCGTGGTATCCGTCCCGCTTGCACTCTTCATCTTTCACCTGTCCCAGATGAGCATGATAAATTTCATTATGCTTATCGGGGCGGTCACCGCTCTTGTCCTTGCACCGCAACATGCCCGTTCACCGGGTTTGTCGCAGGGCGCTAAACATGCAGGGATCATCATCTTTGACATCTGCGGGGCCGGGGCACTCGGTTTCGTCATTGTCCAAAGCGGCTTTGCACAGGCAGCCCTCGGACAACTCACCATCTTCATTCCAATCATCCTTGTCCCGTTCCTTCTCGCTGCTTTGATTGAAACCGCACAGGGGTCGCGGGTTGTGACAGCGGTAATTACTGCCGAAGTGCTTGCCGGTTCGGCAGTAGTGGGGGCAATCCACCCCGTACCGCTCATTCTCCTGATCAGCGCAGGGTCGTGTGTCGTATCCTATGTGACTGACCCCTTCTTCTGGCTCGTCCAGCGTACTACCGGTGACGATGTCGGGACGGTTGTTAAGAATTACACGTTGCCTGTTGCGCTGGTTGGCATATTCCTCTTTATCGTTGCAGTCGGTATGGAATATGTTGTCTTCCGGTAAAGTTTCACCGGAAGTGCTCGTACGAGGTTAACATTATTTACAACTCAACGCCGAAAACGACCGGCCCGGTCAGAGAGTGCGTCATTTAGTTGACAATATATCGCCTGAGGAACAAATGCCGTATCCCGGACATATTCAGGACTGTTGCAGGAATATACACAGCGGTCAGTTTCACTTTCCCGTTACGCTGGAACCGGAGCGGAGAACTCCTTATGACCCGGTTGATCTTCACCATACAGCCGAACTGCCGTTCAGACCGGCAGAATTCCCGGCCCTTACAGAACAGGATGATCTCAAACCCGCCCACCCAAAAAAAACATACCGTTTTACAAAGATCCCGAAATCCCCAAAAATTCTCAAAACGATTGGCAGGAAAAAGCATGCGGAAAATGCAAAAAATCATTACCTCACATCATGTATATGAGAAAGCATTTACAAATAGAATAATTTGGCAATCAGAGTCTAAATTTTCATTTAAAATTGATAATTATTGATTAAAATAAATAAATTAAAAACGAAAATTAAATATATATTTAATAACTATTCGAATAAACATGCCACGCGATTCATCCACCCGCTATGGTAATACAGGATCCCTGGGTTGCCGAAAGGATATGCAGATTCTGAATGATAGTGCGGAATTCAAAAGGGCGAGGTTCTGGTTTTGGCCAGTTGTTATCGGTGTTACATTTTTTTTTGGGCTTTTTGATGGAATAAAGGGGGCATTCATTGGTTTTCTGTATGGGGTAGCGGCTGGTTTGTTTCTTATCCATGAAAGTATGCAGGTGGAAAAAAAGTGAGATTTTCTCCGCTGCAGGAGTTCAAAAAATTCAGGGGGATAATACCTGTAAAAAGTTGAATTTAATACGGGGCCCGGATTGCCAAATCGTACGATTGGGATCCCATCAGGTTTGAACGCGTGCAATAAACCGGATTAAGTAACGGAAGTACGTGTCAACTCCTTATTCCGGAATAAAGTCCTTAAAAAAATTTCCCATTACGAACTATTCAGGCACGATTGTCAGGTCTACGGTGTAATCGCTGCTTCATGCGTTCATATCCACGGTAGAGCAGCAGCATAAGGTTACCGAGAAAACGCTCTCTCTTTGCCATTCCTCGCACAAAGATTGCCTCTTCTGTAAGAAACATTTCCTTCAGGTGGTGGATATCCTGTTTTGGCGAGAAAAAGATATACATAACCACTCCGGCAAGAAGAATGACCGTCCCGACCACCTTATCAAAAATGGACGTTGAGTACAGGAGATACAGGCAGATTAGCACCCCAATCCAGGGAAGGACTTTCTGGCCCATCAATTGTTTTTCAGTATTCCGGGTAAGGACAATCAGGGCGAGACAGGTAAGCAGGAATGCAAATGCAAGGTTGAATACTGCAAAAGAGATCAGTCCGGTTATGGGAGAATAGATGGAGAGGAGAAACGCGATAGTACCCTGGAGAACGAGTCCGATGTAAGGGGTTTTGAACCTGGGATGAATATGTGAGAAGATCTTTGGAAAAAGTCCGTCAATGGACATCGCATAGGATAACCGTGCTGTACCGAGCATCCCCGACTCATCCGAACCGGATACTGAGAACAGTGCTCCGATTGTCATAATGAGTGTACCGGCAGTGCCCAGGAGCACACCACCGACAAGGATGAGTGGTGTTGATGAGCTCGCGAGATCAACCCAGTTAACCGAACCATAGACTATCAGATTTGTCGACAGGTAGAATAGTGCTACAATGGACATGCCGATGATAATTGCCTTCGGTATGGTGGTTTTCGGATCTTTTACCTCCGCCGCAGGGAGCGTCCCGAGTTCAAACCCGACATAGGCCCAGAAGACAAGCACGAGTGAAGTCCCTGTCGCCGATACCCCAAGGGGAACGAAAGGATGATAATTTCCTGCTACCACGGAAGGGTGCATGACCATAAAAATGAAGCCTGCTCCTATGAGGATCAGGAGGGGGAGGAGCTTGATGAGCGTGAGCACGTCATTGACCCGCCCTGCAAGTTTCACCCCGATGATGTTGATGGAGGTCAGGCTGAAAAGAAAAATGCCTTTTACCAGGATTTCCCCGGGGGTATTTAGGGGAAGGAGGTACTCGAGATACCTGACAAAGGCGATCGCGAATACCGGCAGGGAGATCAATTCAGCGATCCACATGCTCCAGCCGGTAAGATAGCCAAAAAAATCATCGAATGCTTCTGACACGAATGCAAACGGCCCTCCGACTTTCGGGACATAGTAACTGCAGTAGGCGAAGACGAGGGCGATTACCGTAGCAAATATCCCTGCGATAACCCAGATTACCAGCGAAAAAGGTCCGAGCAGTCCGGCAATTATCGCAGATGCGACGTATATGTCAGCCCCGATAACCGACCCTACGATGATATTGGTCACGTCAAAGAGCGAGAGGTCTTTTTTGAACTCCATGGTCCTTAAGGATACAAATAATCTTTTATCTTTTATATACCGGATCTGTCTTTTTTTATATTCGTTGGGCAATTCCCGCTATACCCCTTTTACCGCATGTATCAGGGTCGAGATGTAATTTCCATACCATAAAATCCCCATACCAATGGCAATTCCCAACGTCATCTGGAAATATTTTCTCTGTTCGGTTCGTGCATCATATACCAAAAATACGATTAATCCGGTTATGAAACCTCCAAAATGCGCAATACCATTGCTCGTGACATCACCCATATTCATGAACAGCCCAAGGTCCAGGCCACCAACAATGATTAAAGCTAAGATAATTGTCAGCAAACCGCACAGGAAGTAAAACAGAAATCTGGATGAAAATAACTCCGGATGGTCAAAATCTTCCAGCCTGTCACCTATAATCCAGAGAACGAGGCTGATTAGGGTATACGCAATGAATGCCGCAACAATTGCGGAAAAACCCTGCGAGCGGGCTTGTATCCCGAGAAAATGAAACAACCCAATCGTGAGAAGTGAAGTAATTACCGGGACAATAAGAAACGAGCTCCCTGCCATAATCCAGAACCTTCGCTTGTTGTTCTCCAATGAAAAAACTGCAATGATAGCAATAAGGTATACAATTTCATTACCCACAAGATGGGGATAGAACTGGGAATGTGTATATCCATACAAAATATAGGTCTGCAGGCTCCAGAGATCTGAAGTGTTCAAAATAAAATACGTATCCTTGATCTCCTGGGGAAGGGAATATATCAAAAAGAGCATTGCCGGGATTATAACGAAAAAAAGAACCCATTCAGGGAGTGTCCAGGATTTCAGGTTAATTTTTATCTGATCTGTTTTTACTTTGAAATCGTTTGAGATTTCCCGGTTTCCCATATATCTTCATCGGAATGGGGCGGAATAAAGGTAGTTGTTTGTTCTGTTATTAATCTAGAATTGTGATATCAAAGGTGAAGGGTGGCGAAACGGCACATACCTATAACCCCGGTAATAAGTGCGGGAATCAGGATTCGAACTCCTTTTTCACCCTTTGTTTCATCCAAAATTCCGGACACTGGAATTCCAGATATTGCCAAAAAAACCATCGCAACCCTTATTATTCCTCTCACCCCATTATAGTCAGGCACTTTTAAAAATTGTGCTGACAGATGTAAGTCCGACGTGCTTTTTTAGCACGGCCTCAACCAAGGCTTTGGGATTACAGGGAGTCAGTAAAAATACTCGACTTTTCTGGACTTACATAAAGTTCATTAGGAGGCTACATTATGGCACGAATGCATGCTCGAAGAAGAGGCAAGTCAAGCTCTGTCCGCCCCTACCGGAAACAGGCACCCGCGTGGTCCAACATGGACACAAAGGCTATCACCAAGGTGATCCTGGATCTCCGCAAGGAAGGCGCATCGAGCAGCAGGATTGGGCTTGTTTTGAGGGACCGCTATGGCGTCCCGGACGTGAAACTTGCCCTCGGTAAGCGTATCGGGGATATTTTGCGAGAGAATAAGGTTGCGTCCGAGATCCCTGAAGATCTCCGCGATCTTATGATAAAGGCACTCGGGCTGCGCAAGCACCTGGGTGAGAACAAGAAGGACCTGCACAACAAACGGCAGCTGAACCTGATCGAATCAAAGATCCGGCGCCTCGTGCGGTACTACCGGGGAACAAAGAAGCTCCAGAAAGATTTCGTCTACAAACCGGAGACTACAGAAATTCTGTTGTCCAGATAAGGAACAATCGTCGTCCACGTACTTATGCCCCTTGAATCCATCGCAGAAACGGTTGCAGAACAGATCCACCGCCAGGAGTTTGTCAATCTCTGCACGCATCATGATGCAGACGGCATAGCAGCCGGCTCGATTCTCTGCCACGCGATGCTGCGTGCGGGTATCCGGTTCCGCATGAGGGTCCGGCATGAAGTCAATCCTGTTGAGCTGAAAGAAGACGGGGCTCACCTGCTCTGCGATCTCGGGGCGGGAATGGCTGATCTCCCCAAAGACACGATGGTCGTCGATCACCATCTCCCGAAGTTTGAGGGGGTGTTCCACGCAAATCCGAGGCTGGCAGGAATTGACGGGGATCGCGAACTGTCCGCTGCCGGGATGGCGTATATTATCGCCCAGAAGATGGGGGACAACCGTGATCTTGCAGGGCTCGTGATACCCGGCATCATCAGTGACGGTCAGGAGATAATTGGCAAAAATCTCGAGATCTTCAATGAGGGAGTTACAGATGGCATCATCGTTCCGGACCGCGGGATTACCCTCCCGGGCAGGGACATGGCTGAACGGTGGTACATGGCCACCTGCCCGTACCTTGACGGGATCAGCGGTGATGAACATATCATCGCCGATCTCCTCGACCAGGCACGTGACCAGGCAAAAGGTGAGAACACGATCCGTCTCGACATCCTGCTGTCGCGGGTAGTACTTGAGTCCGCACCGAACACAACACTAGCCGGCCTTCATGCGATCTACGGGGATACCTTCCACCTCCAGCGCGAGGTGATTGATGATGCCCATGCCCTCGCTGCTTTACTTGATGCCTGCGGTAAGACAGG
>JAJRBZ010000008.1 GCA_028679185.1 Methanoregula sp.
CCTATACAACCTGATATACCAGTTTGTTGACACTATTTTGTCTTCTTACTGGTTGTTAGCATAATTAGTAAGGAGACGCCGTGCCTTAGCTTTTGTGGTTTGTTATTCACTTCGGAGAATGTAGGATTTCTACAGAGCCCACCGGTACGCTATATAAAATTGTGAACCTGATTATCGTGAACATATTGCGGCCGTTTCGCCAAACTGGATCACATGCCCTTTCATCGCTGTTATAAGCTCATGTTTGTTGGATCCGGCAGTGAGATCAAGCATCGCATCCAGCCCATACACCCTGAACAGATACCGTATCATCTGGCCATGCGGAGGACACGGACCCGTATAGCCGATGGTCCCATAGTCCGTGATGCCCTGCACAGCTGGGATGGGTGAAGTGACCCTGCCTCCGGGCGGGATTCCGGGAGGGATCTGCTGCATAGGAGAGATGTTCCAGACAATCCATGGGGTGAAAGAACAACAGGATTTTTCGAACGGGTTGAAGATCATAATAGCAACTGATGATGCATTCAATCCTTTGAGGGTAAGGCGGGGAGACAGATTTCCACCATCGCATGTATGGGTGGGTGGGAATTCAAGAAAATCCAGTGAGACAACAAGTCGGCCCATTACTATAAAATCGGACACGGGACAATAAACCTTTCTTTTCCTGCAGACAACTCCACCTCTTTATTTTTCCTAACTGCCCTTTCGACAAGTCCAACCCACAAATCATCCATGTCTATGGGACCCCAATCAAACCCGCCTTCACGAAGTAGATTCCGGGCACCCATCCCGAATCCATGGTGATGGCCTATCAACCACTCTTTAGGATTACGATCTATCGTATTTTTAACATCTCTTATTGTTTCGTCTGGGATATGGTCGATGAGATACTTGACCGCTTTTGTTTTTTCATACGACGGTACTGAATATAGCATAGTGGCATAGCGGTTTCGTTTGATAATAATCCTTCTTCAATATCACCCCGTATGTAAAATTATGAGTAGGGGATATGACAAGAAGTGGTAAAATGCTGCTAGGGGGATTATATTCCACATAAAAAAAAGGGAAAAGTTTTGTTAATCAATAGAGGAATAATAGCATTCTAGTGCGAAATTTCAAGCCAAACTACTGGTTGGTTTCCAATAGTCCAGCCGTCATGCCCCGGAGGGATTGAGCCCACATCTCCGGGGCCAAATACCTCTTCCTTCCCGTCATTCATACGAACACCCAGTCTGCCCGAAATGACATACAGAACATGGTCTTTTTGACAGCTTTCGGTTTTCTGGACAGGTTTTAAGTGCTTTGACCACTGCCATCCGGGTTCGGTAGTGACTCGACGAATTGTAAGACCTCTGATTGTAACAGCCTCCATTTTCAACTTCTCGGGTTTATTAGTTTCTTCCGGCTGATTTAGACTCTTTCTCTCAATTGTTGGCATGTATTACTCTCCCAACTATGAACAATCTTCGAAATCTCTGCTTGATTAGCCAGATGTTCGAGTCAACAATAATATATACATTGCGTCACGTTTTACAAACGTCTAGTGAAGAGGACGAAACTTTTAGCGGATGACAAAAGAAGGAATTAAGTTGCAGGAATTTGACCATCTCTGATAAGTGCTGCTATGGAGCATATTCTAATTCATTGGGGGAATAAATCTTGATACTAGTTTTTAATGGGGGGTGTACAAATGAAATTTTCAAAAATTAAAATTGTTATGATTCTGCTGGTCATGCTTGCGGCAGTATCTTCCGGATGTACTGATTCCGCCCCGACAGGATCTTTGGTTACGACCCCCCAAATCACAGAGACTATGACCAAAACTACCACTTCACCGGTGGCAACCACAGCCCAGCAACCAGCAAAAACCGGAGACGTTAAAGCAACCGAGACTCCGGTCAAGATTTTTAACGGAGATTACGCCTGGGTAGAATACCGGAACAATAATACTGTGACCATGCCGCCAAATCCCCGCTACCAGTGGGAGTATGCTATTAAGACAGAACGCTCTCGTGGCAACTATAAGGGAATTCCTGCAATTCACTACAAAATCACATCAACATCTGACTATGCAGAATGGATAGGCGATAAACTCATACATACAGCGAATGGGATGATTACTGTCTCCGATAGATACTATGATATATCCACGAACCGGTTCCTCGGAGGGACATCGGCCGAGACAATTAAAGGAATCGTGAAGCCTGAAACAGATCTCCAGATTAATAATCAATTTAGCCGGGAGGACGGTCCTGCAGGTTATTTGGGAATCGAGCCTTTCGGTGAGATGAATATCGCGCTTACCTATAAAGGGATTGAAACCGTGACTGTTCCGGCTGGTACCTATTCTAATGCTCGTAAATACACTGGTAACTTTCTCGATGGTACCCAAATTACGTTCTGGGTTGTACCGAATATTCCAGTACCGGTCTTGTATCAATTTCCCAATAAATATCTGGATGGAATTGATCCCTTCCAGTCCTATGAATTGAAAGGATGGGGATAGCCCAAATGCGAGCAATTTTTTTCTGTTCTCTAATACTGATAAGTACGCTTCTGGTAGTTGGGTGTGTACAAACATCCTCAACTGCAGAAAAGAAAAACACAAGTATCGTCATTACCCCCCAAAGTATTTCAGGTGTGCCAAATACTACGCAACTTCCGGCAGCCCACCCCGGAATAATACCCCGATACCAAACAGGTGACATTATCGATTTTTCTCAGAATATTGATAAGGTGCCCCACCTCATCATCCTCGATTACAACAATAAAACCGATATGTACCAGTATGACATCATATTTCGGAATGACAACAAGAGCTGGGGATACCGGTTATATCCTGAACCTCGTTGGGATTCTATGGAATCAGTCGAAAAGAATGAGCCTTATCTGATCACTCATATCAATATTACAGATCTCGAGACACGATTCCAGAGCCGGGAAATTTTTGAGAAAACACGTTGAAGGACGTCATGATCCTTCAATGAAAACAAGGATGCTTTCCGTCCTCACCATGCATTTCTATGGGCCGTTATCATCTGGGGATGGGATAACACATGGGGGGATAGTAAAAATTCCTTTATTTCGGGTTCGAGAGGTTATCGAAATTTTTTCCTCACTTCCCTCTCAACAAGTCCTACCAATAAATCTTTCAGACGAGTGGTTCCGGCTGCTGTTCAGAAAGTGCAGGCAGCCGGGTTGTCTTAAAGAGGACCTGCTCGCTGCTCTGCCGGATCTTTTCGATAATCAAGTCTTTTGCCTTTGTTGAGATAGCAAAGATCGGCACGGCAACTCCTGCCTGTAACAGTGCTTTCCTGCCTGCAATCTCCCGGATGGTCTTGGATGCACATGAAGTAACAAGGTCAGCTGCCGAAACAAGTATCTCCGTATCTTCACGATTGAGTCCAGTAACATGGACACCGAATATTATAGTATCAGGATATAGGCTTCGGATCTTTTTTGCTTCCGCGGGGATAGCAACCGTGACCGCGACGTTTTTGTATCCCAGTTCGTATGCTTTCGCAACTCCAGCTGTCTGGTCAAGTCTCGCATGGACTTTATCAATGACAAATCCGCCGTTTTCTTCGATCTGACAGATAACGTCCTTGTAAGGTACAGTTTTAACAAGACCGGACATCCTGCCACCAATGCCCTGTACAAGCGCGGGCTTTGTTACGATGACTGTCCCTGCTCCATCACAGGCTAGGACGACGGCGTCGAGAAGACCGGCCGACAAGCCGAAACTGAGGAGTTCTGACGCCCCGAATCCGACAAACTCACGGGTATCGGAGACTTCGCGCCGCGGAGTGCACATACCCCAAGACTTTATTCGGTATTCGATATTCGCTTTTACGGACTCCTTATCGAGGACAGAGAGTGGGTAAGCGAATTTTTTCGTGAGCGGACATGACGTGATTTGTGCTTCCCCGACTTCGATCACTTCCCCATTCCGGATAATGACCCGACATCTGCCGATCGCTTCCAAGATATGTTCATCAGTGTTCACTGTCATATTGTATCAGTCCTAAACTATAATGAATTGCGAGTTAATGAGGTATTGCATCATGTCCCTACCCTCTCCACCATGCATTTCTATAGGCGTTATCATGGCGGAACGGGATAACACACGGGAGATAACAAAGATCCATTATTCCGGAGTTGGGTGTTTTATCGAAATTTTTTCCTGACTGCTCTTTCGACAAGTCCAATCCACAAATCATCCATATCTATAGGACCCCACTCAAACCCGCCTTCACGAAATAGATTTCGGACGCCCATTCCGAATCCATGGTGATGTTCTACCCACCAGTTTTTACCATTTTGATCCATCAAATTTTTGAGATCTCCCATTGTTTCATCGGGGATTGGCCATAGAAGTCTCGTGTGATAATAATCCTTTTTTAATCCCGAACCCCCCGGATGGTCGTTCTTTTACTATCCGACGAGTTGCCCCGCCAACTATCCCGGCTGACAATATCCTTTTGCCCTGGTATTCTGCAATTGACGTGCCGGTTACCTTTAAGAAATGAGAGAAAAAGCCTCTGAAAAGGTATTTTCCTTCTGCATCACCTATGTGTACAGATATGGAAATCGGCATGATTTACGCGATTGTTACAATCATCATCGGGATTGTAATCGCCGGAGTGGCACGAGGTATTGTGCGATGGCTGGAAACGTATGCAAAAACCACCGAGTCCAATTGGGATGACATCATTCTTACTGCAATCGGCACGCCCGTTCAGGTAGGCATCATTGCGGTTTCTGTCTATATTGCGCTAAAATATTTTGGCGTTGTTCCCGACCAGTATGCCTGGATAATTTCTGACAAGGTACTGAATTCACTCTATATCCTGCTGGGAACCTGGATAGTCGGCTCCCTTGTCCATAAGGTTATTCTTATTTACGGGCATGCCCTTGCAGAGAAGAGTAAGGGCGACTGGGATGACCGGCTTGTAGAGTTCCTCGAACTTACCGCCCGCTATGTTATCTGGTTTGCCGGCATTATGCTGATCCTCATAAACCTTGAGGTCAATATCACGCCGTTCCTCGCAGGTGCGGGTATCGTCGGTCTGGCATTTGCACTCGCTGCCCAGGACCTTATCTCCAACTTCTTTGGCGGTGCCATCATCACGGTGGACAAGCCATTCAAAGTCGGCGACCGGATTAAGGTCGACCAGTATTATGGAGATGTCATCGATATCGGGCCCCGCAGCACCCGGCTCAAGACACTGGACTACCAGATCATCACCATACCCAACAACAAGATCACCACGAATTACATCATCAATTATGCAGAACCTGACCAGAAACTCCGTATTACAATCCCGGTATCAGTCGCATACGGGACCGATCCAAAGCGGGTCAAGGACATTCTGCTTGAAATTGCGAATAACGTTATAAAAAAATCTGATTACCTGCTCGAAGAACCTGAGCCAAAAGCATTTTTCATTGAATTCGGGGAATCCGGCCTGGAGTTTGTCCTGTATGTATGGGCAAGAAAATACAATCTTCCCGATGAGGTAAAAGATGCCATCAACTCGCAGATAGCTGAACGATTTGCCGCAGAAGGCATCGAGATACCCTTCCCGCAGATGGAAGTCAGGATAAAAAAATAATCTTTTGTTGTTTATGGAAACAGACGGCGATTTTTGACAGGTTACGGTAATCAGTAAATATGACTTCTTCTGTACACCACAGGAGTTCGCTCTATTCCGCAGGTGGCAGGGTCATTTCAGGACCCTGACGGGATCCTGTATCGGCGTATACCGGATGTGCTTTGCGCTTACCGTCAGAGGTATCATCATTGCGTTCACCCTGGTGAAACCACCAAACCCGGGCTACGGAACCACGTGAAAATCATGATTTTTATAAACCATATCCCCCGAGTGCAGCAGGACTGCAAGGTGTGCATGCTGTAAGGCATGGGAATACTCCAAACCAGAATCATGTTCACGGATCAAAAACATGAAACGGAAGATCATCACCATCGATGAAACAATACGCACAGGGTCTGGCCAGTGCATTGCATCCGTGAAGAATATACTGATAGTTCAAATAATACCTGTACCAGACAATGTCTCTCTAAAATTTTCTTACCTGTACCAGTACAAAATTATGAGGAAGATCCGACGAAAGTTGTAGAAAGTACGGATCTTCACATATGTTATTATTTATGGACTA
>JAJRBZ010000009.1 GCA_028679185.1 Methanoregula sp.
ACTCTGGTGGAGTAGTAAATAAGGTAAATTTCAGGCAAACTTTTGGGCCCGTAGCATAGCCCGGTGGTGCGCCCGGCTGATAACCGGGAGGTCATGTGTTCGAATCACATCGGGCCCATCCGCAATATACGGCAGGATATTTATGTCGTAGTTCAGTTTTTTTAATGATTGCCCGTTCACGTTCCCGGCTCCCGAAGTCTGACTGTTTAAAAAGCGATAACCTGGCACTGCCGTAAGTGTGGATCTTGATAATCTTAAAAAATTTCCAGTTTTTCCTAGTATTCTGATATCTTTTATCAAAGGGAATAAAAAGTGAACCTTTCTTAATTATGATTTTGGGGAAAAGGTGTACCCAATCACCTTTTCCAGTGCTTCGACAAGTGCTTCTTCGCCTTTCAGGTAATCATGCATCGCACGGTAAAGCATGAACATAACATCATATCCATAACGCTCGATTGCGGTCTTCGTATCAATAGGATTAAGATACGAGTCAGTAAGGAATCCGTCGAAGCTGTACATAAGCTCGTAAAATTTGCCTTCTTCAGACATCACGCAGAACTGGTCGGTGACCGGCATCTGGGGGTTGTCCGGCCGAGATGCAGCCGGCTCTACGGCCTTCCCCAAAATGATCATTTTGCCTGGGAAATAAGCGGGATCGTAGATTTCTCCTTTGGTATCCTGCTTACCCTTCCTGAGCATATTCAGGCCGACAACTTTGACAACCGGAACTGCAGATTCAGCCATCCGCGCCAGGAGTTCTGCGTCATGGTCCCTGATTTCCTGGGAGAGAGAATCAGCTTTTTCCTGCAGCTCTTTTATCTTCTGCTCAAGTTTTTTATATCCGGCTTCAATTTCATCCATTATCCTCACCTTAACACAGCGGGTATTGCCCGATAAGAAGTGTTTATCCGGCGGGTATAAAACCGCTCCTTTTTTTCGCTGGAGCCGGATACGGATCGATTAGGAATGGCTGTGAAGATGAGAATAGAAAGCAAAAGGAAACAGTACGGGAGATTTTTTGCTGTTTGAATTTTTTTTTTAAAACGGTTATACACCCTGCTCCTGGCAGGTCCGGTATGGCCACACAGGTATTTTGGAATTACACGACTCTCTGTCCCAGAAAAAAATACTTCCGGTCTTTTTTAAGGATTGCCTGACCCGAATAGCCGACAGGCAGATCCTCATTGATCACAATCCCCAGATAATCAGGAGAACGGGCCATTACCGATCCCTTTTTTATTGTTTCTGTAACGACAAAAGGCACCCGTTGCTCAAGATATCCTTTGTTAACAGAAGTATAGATCTTTTCTGCACGGGTGTTCATATTGCGTGACCGCTCCTTCTTGACCCAGTCCGGGAGGTCGTTTTCTGATGAGAGGGGGGTAAAGGGGCGCTGTGAATAGCGGGTTATGTTGACTTTGTTGGGACGCACTCGCTCGATCAGCTCAAGCGATTCTGAAAAGTCTTCTTCTGTTTCACCAGGAAAACCTACAATCATATCGGTGGCAAGAGTGATTTTGGGGTACCGCTTTTTAAATGCCGTCACAATTTCTTCAAAATCTGCAACCGTATAAGCCCTTCCCATACGGTCAAGAATACGGTCTGATCCCGATTGAACGGGAAGATGGAGAAATTTGAATATATGATCGCTGGAAAAAGCGTCGGCCAGATCATCAACTATCTCTCGTACTGTTGCAGGGTTCATCATGCCAACCCGGATCATAAAATGTCCTTGCAGCTGATCCACGGCACGCAGGAGAGCGGGAAGTGACGTCCCGGCATCCTGTCCCCAGCTGCTTACGTCCTGTGCGGTGATCTGGATTTCGGGCGTCCCGGCATCTGCATGCACTGCAATTTCTGCAAGGATCTCACCTGCAGAAAAACTCTTCAGGGGTCCGCGGGCGACACGGGTCAGACAGTATGTGCACCTACCTGCACATCCCTGTGCCACCTGCACGATCGCTACACTTCCACCGGGAGCAGTTCTTATACTCCGAGACGCCTCTCGGACAGCATCCGATGAGATGATGGTGGGCGTACATACCGCATAAATTGCTTCGCACTGCACTGCTGCCATACATCCCATCACAAAGAGATTACAATCCCTGAAATGCGAAAGCCTCCTGAGCATCCGCCGCTCTGTTGGCCCGACAACAGTACAGGTATTGATGATCACAGCATCCGCCTCTTCTGCTGAATTGACGATGGTGCATCCTTTGCGTTTCAGGAGCTCGATAAGTTTTGCCGTATCACCGAAGTTATAGCGGCACCCATAGGTCTCAATATATACACCCATGCGACAAAATTTTTCCAGAATATCACTATCTTCAGTATTCCCGTACCCTGATTTTGGTATTTCCAGCACGTTTCTGCCCACAAAGATCCTATTGGTCGAACATCAATAAATAATCTTAAACCGGATAACCGGTAAAACCGGCAGGACAGAAAGATGCGCAAACACCTGATCCCGGCCATCAGGCACCGGATCCATGTCCCCAGGCTACATGTCGTGAGCACAAAACTTAACCAATGACACCCATAATCTGTTAATCATGATGAGAATCGGCCTGCTTGGCTGTGGAAATATCGGGCATATCATCGCACAGCACGGGGGCGGTTTTACGATTACAGCGGTCTATGACCTGGTATTTGACCGGGCAAAGGAGATCGCGGGGATTTCCGGTGCACACCCGTATGCAGATTTTGAGTCCTTTATTAACGCAGATATCGATATTGTGGTAGAAGCGGCATCTGTCGGTGCTGTGAAAAGCTATGCAGCGCGGGTGCTGTCACACAAAAAAGACCTTGTGATCATGAGCGTGGGTGCGCTTTCCGATACTGAATTTCAGGACGAGATCCGGGTACTGGCCAAAAGGGAAGGGCAAAAAATTCATATCCCAAGCGGGGCGATTTTTGGCCTTGATAATCTCAAGATAGGAAGGATCTCAGAGATCACACGATTACTTTTGAGAACTACAAAAAGTCCCGCCTCGCTGGGTATAATTGCTGAAAATAAAAAACTCATATTTTCCGGGAAAGCCAACGAGTGTATCAAGGCATTTCCAAAAAATGTCAACGTGTCTGTTGCCATGAGTCTGGCGGCCGGGCATGATACCGATGTGGAGCTCTGGGTTGACCCTTCAGTCGACCGTAATGTTCACGAACTGTTCATTGAGGGAAGCTTTGGCGAAACCTACATCAAAGTGACAAATATTCCCAGTCCCGGTCATTCAGCTACAAGCTACCTTGCTGCCCTCTCCATCCTCTCTCTCCTGAACAATCTCAATGATCCGATAATCGTGGGAACATAACTGTGTTTTTGTGGTGAAAGTCTGTATGGTAGTGCTCGATTATCTGCTGCAATTCATTGAGGAAGATGCGCCGGCCGGAGACGTGACATCTGATGCAGTCATCCCTGATATAACCTGTGATGCAGTAATAAGGGCAGAGCAGGATGGGATCATCGCAGGTCTCAATGAAGCGGGTGAACTCTTTTCTCATTTTGGTGTTTCCGTGACGTACCGTGTAAAAGACGGTGACACGGTCTTCAGGAATGACTCCCTCCTCGAACTAAGCGGGGATGCAAAAAAGATACTGCTCGTTGAACGGACTGCCCTCAATATCATCGGAAGAATGAGTGGTATTGCAACACAGACAAAAAAAATGGCAGATATTGTATCTGCGGTTAATCCATCCTGCCACATAGCGGCAACACGAAAAACATGCCCCGGATTCCGGGAACTGGACAAGAAGGCGGTAACGATTGGCGGCGGCGATCCTCACCGGATGAACTTAAGCGACGGGATACTCATAAAAGACAACCATCTGGCACTGGTTCCTCTCGGTATCGCTATCCAGGCAGCAAAAAAGGGCACAGCATATAAAAAAATTGAAGTAGAGGTAGAAACTCCTGAAAATGCCCTTTTCGCGGCAAAAGCAGGTGCCGATATCATTATGCTTGACAATATGAGTCCGGGCCAGATTTTAAGGACGATCAGGGTTCTGAAAAGCGAAGGTCTGCGGGATCATGTAATTATTGAACTTTCAGGTGGAATCGATGAAAATTCCCTCCCACGGTATGCTGCGCTCGATGTCGATCTGATCAGTCTGGGTCTGCTGACCCATTCAGTAAGAAATTTGTCAGTAAACCTTGAAATCATTCCACACAATATTGCGTAAAATTTTCCTCAACCGTTCTTCACTGTACTATACATTTTAACCTCTGTTACATTTTCAAATCCGGATATCCTTTTATTCAGGAGTCGTCCTTCACTATTGAAAACCTTAATAGTCCTGTATCACGTATGGGTGGCTAGTGAGGAACAGTAATGGGTAGTCCTGAAACGCAGGCAGAGGAGCCTGAAACTTCCCCTGAACCGACTCCCGCTGAGCTTGCGGTATTAGAAGAGCGTAAAAAAATGCGTATCAAAGGATATATCGCCCTGCTCCGGGATCCCAATCTCAATTATCGCTGGCGGGCAGCAGAAGCTCTGGGAGATGAGGGAGATGAAACTGCCGTAGAACCACTTCTGGAGGCACTCAAAGATCCTTATGTTGATGTCCAGTGGCTCGCGGCAAAATCTTTGGGAAAACTGGGGGATCTTCGTGCAGTTGAGCCTCTGATAGCGGCATTGAAGGCTGATGATAAATGGCTCCGTACAGGAGCGGCATGGGGACTGGGAAAACTCCGGGATTCGCGTGCCGTCGACCCCCTTCTCGCGCTTCTGAAGGATAAAAAGAAACTTGTCCGGAAAACTGCTGCATGGGCTCTTGGCACAATTGCAGATGAACGGGCCGTTGCAGGTCTGACAGAATCGCTCCAGGATGAGGATGGCGATGTTCGGGAAGCCGCAAAAAAAGCCCTTGACTCAATAAAAAATGAAAAAATTAAAAAAACTGTTGAGGCTCCTGCCGGCGTATAAGAAAACAAGTGTTCTTTTACTTTTTGGGATATTAGATACACAGGCATCTGAAGTCAGGACCTGGTGTTGCCATCCGGTAGTTCAGGAGGTGGCAGAAGAATTAAAACGGGTATTCACAGGAATAACAGAGACATCCTGTGCAGAATTCACGACAATTTCTTTTTTCCCCTGATATGTCTGGACAACCCCATAAACGGTTATCGCATCCCCCCTCTCGAGCGTTAATTGCTCTGCAACCTGGGCAGGCACAAAAATGGTGACAGTATCGGTATACACATTCATGTGCCCGCCTGTTCTGGTAATGACCAGCTGGTTGATTGTTCCACCGGCATAAACGAGTTCCCCATCTGCTGAATTATTGGAAAACGTTGTGGCAAAGGGGTGTTTTCCGACGTATCCGAGAATCAGGTGTGCAGTAATCACTGCAATCACGACACCCAGCAAAAGAACCATTGCTACACGTTCCTGGCGCTCGAGCATACAAGTGGTATGAGACTGGTTGTTTAAATGACCGACAGGTTCATATGTTAACAGTGTTAACATAATTACCATGTATACCAGTCCATTACCGCCATCGTCAAAAACGGTACTTGAGATACTGAATTCCAATGGTGCGATGACCCATAAAGACCTCGTACAAAAGACCCGCCTTGCACCACGCACTGTGCGGTATGCATTGAAAAAACTCAAAGAAAAACAGCTCATCATCGAGAAATTCAATTTCCGGGATGCTCGTCAGATTATATACCAGAACCGGACTGAATTAACCCATATGCCCCGGCCTGTGCATGTATGACAAAACATACCTGCACCCTGATGCATTGTGATACCATGGTCCGGAACCTTCTGCCCCCCATGAGAGCCGAAATGGTCTTCCGACTGGTACAGCGCAAGGGGCTTAGCCAGAGTGATGCAGCAAAACGTCTCGGCGTCACGAGAGCGGCCGTATCCCAGTATATGAGCAGAAAGAGAGGTGCGGGTGAAGTCCGGATCTCAAATGAGCTTGACAGTATTATCGACCGTTGGGTACTTGCGGTAGAAACAGGTGAAAGCGATATCAATTTATGTGACATATGCCAGTGTGCGCTAAAAAAGTTCTGAACTTTAATACTTTTCAAATAAACCTGTTTTCCCTGATTTATCAGCTATATCGATCTATACCCTTTGCCGTTGATAATATATGAGGAGGAGAAATACCAGCACGATTACAGCCGTGGCTGTTTTCAGGTAACCGGTCTCAACTTCGGACGAATTTATTGTGGGATTCCAGTCATCCTCAAATACCTCAAGGAAGTAACTGGCAACCCCGGGATGGTCAATAATCACTCCGGCTTCCCGGTTAAAGTCGGGTGATACGCTGTTCCAGTTGATGCTGCTCACAAGCACAAGCCGGTCATCCACGATCACACCTTTATTATGGATTTTATCGACATCCAGCATAGGGAGATCTGCACACCTTGCCTCAAGCGGAAGGTTTTCAGATATGCTGATACGGTTGATCATGTCAGCCATCTCATCATTATCCCTCTCATCTTCAATATTGAACCAGTACGAGTCCAGCAGCACCCTGACGTGAACACCCCGTCGCGACGCATTGATGGCCGCTGCCAGAAACGGGTTGAGGCGTGAGGGGGTTTCATTGGTGATGTATGCCTGCTCAATTTCGATGCTCCTTTCTGCGGAGTTTATCAGCGAGGTAATCTGGTAACTGGTATCCGGTGCGATAACCGGGCGGACCGTCGCCCCTGTAAAATATTCTGGCGGAAAATCTACTGTATGTTTCCTGGAGGGGATGGGTTCCAGGTTTCCTGCCGATCCGTTATAAGCAGTTACTGACTTTCCATTATAATCAGTCATGTACACTGTTGAGAAATACTCAGCGAGTGCGGGATCTTCGAGATATACCCCCCAGCCGCGATTACCATTCAATCCTTCGGGGGGAAAGCCGCTGTATTTAAAATTCTCGCTGGTGAGCAGGGTCGCTTTCCGGTCGATTACGACATATTTTGCATGATCATAACGATAGGGAGCGGGATTACCGGTCTGTGACAGCATTACCAAGACAGGAATTCCCCTGTCTGTCATTATGCGGATTATTCCTTTTTCTTCCGGGCTGATTCCTCCTACCGGCCCCCCTTCAAGAAGAACCCTGACATCAACATCCCGCACGTGTGCTTCAATCAGCATATCTGCCATGAGCGGACTTGAAAATTCGTAAACATTCAGGAGGATTTCATCGGATGACTGGTTCACCGCGTAAGAAAACATGTAACCGGAGCAGTCCGGGGAAACAAATGTTGTCACTGAAACATTCCGGAATACTGCGGGAGCGAAACGGGACTGCCCGATCATAAGCGGGCGCTTGTCCCATGTACCGTTTTCGAAATAATGGACCTGCCCTTCTCGGGGTTTGACATCATCAGGCCACGCAACTTCCTGGATAAGGAGACCGTTCCTGTACAGCATGAGATTATCTTTTCCATTTGCCAGACGGAGCGTATCACCAGTGATAACATTCCGGACCTGAGGAGAATAATCCAGCCACTCAAAATCCGGGAATTTTCCATGAGTTTGTTTAAAGGCAGTCCCGCTCCGGGCTATAGTAAGTAAACCGTTTATTTTTGTTCCGGCAGGGAAACGAAACCCCCCCTCCCCATCGGATATCGTAATACCCTCAAGGGAACCGGTACCGGAAAGGACAAGATACTCATCCGCATCATCATACAGGTAAGGATCAGGACAGAACTCCGCGATCTGGACTTCCGCTTCAGCATGCATCGCGCACGACAAAAAGATGATGAGAGCAAGAAGTCGATGCATGAACACTCAATTGCGGCATGCTCCTTTTATAAGCTGGCGGTTTAATTTTCATGCAACGATGATACTGGCATCAGATACGCACTGCAACCAGCCGGATGCGCCGATTATTGCAAAAATCGGCGGGAGCCTGTTTCACCGTATTCCTGATTTAGTACCGGTCTTTGTGCATCGGAACGACCGGTGTTAATAATCCCCAGGGGAGGGCCGTTTGCTGATGCGGTGCGACAGTGCAATGTCAATGACGATACGGCGCACTGGATGGCAGTTGCGGCAATGGATCAGTATGGCTTGTATATCGCATCGCATGGCATTCCGACAACAACAGAAATGGCGAATCCAAAAAAAACGACATTTTTTCTTCCTTACGGGTACGTTATGCTGAATGATGTGCTGCCCCACACGTGGGACGTGACCTCCGATACGATCGCTGCGTGGGTGGCAGGCCGCCTTCATCTCGATCTTCTCCTCCTCAAATCTGTTGATGGCATTTTCCTCAACGGGATCCTCCAGAACCAGGTGCACGGGCCGGTTGAATCGGATGTAACCGATCCGTTTTTTATCCCGTTTGTCGTAAAAAAACAGGATAAAAGCAACGATTATCAATGGATCACAACCTGATCGGGTGGAAAAATACCTGAAGGGGAGCCTGGTCCCCCGTACTGAGATTGGTACAACGTTTTAAAATGTTCTAAGAGAGATACTATAGGAATCCTTGGAGGAGCACAATAATGTCAGATAAGAAATGTACATCCTGCAATGCCCCGCTTGCAAAAGAGGGCGCAACGGAATTCGGATGCCCTGCATGTGGCGTTGAGATCAGACGGTGTTACCGGTGCAGGGAGCAGAGTATACCCTATTTCTGCCCAAAATGTGGATTCGGGGGACCGTAACACATGGGTAGTGTAGCAGTAATTGTCAGGGTTATGCCCGAATCACCGGACGTGAACCTTGAACAATTGAAAAAAGCTCTAAAACAAACGCTGCCAGGAATTCAGGAAATACAGGAAGAGCCGATCGGTTTTGGTTTAAAGGCTCTTAAACTTGTGGCAGTTGTCAATGACTCCGGCGGGGAAACCGATGCAGTTGAGAAGTCCCTGAGCGGAGTTCCTGGTGTCGAACGGGCAGAAATTGTTGAAGTGACACTGACCTGATTTCAGGAAACATGGTCCTTTTTAATTATTCCGTACAATTTGCGAGAACTTTTCTCGTGATAGTCCGGATTTTTTCGACCGATTTGCGGAATTCCATCACTTCGGATTCATCGATCCTGATAGAAATCGGGAACACCCCGTTGCGATTTATCCGTGCCGGTATACCGATACAGATATCACCTTTACCGATACCATGGATCTCGCTTTTTATATAAGCTGAAACGGTAAGTATCCGGTTTTCATCGCCGAGAACCGTCTTCACCAGCGAGGCAATTGCTTCTCCTGGTCCGTAAACGGTAGATCCCTTATCCTTAATGATGAGGTTTCCGCTGCTCTTTACTGATTCAATGATCTCGTTTACGGGGAGCTGTGAAAACGCGGGCAGGTTGGAGATCTTGATACCGCCAATTGTCGTTGCTGACCACAGGGGTACCATGCTTTCGCCATGTTCCCCGATAATCCGTGTGTGTACCTCGCTGACGTGGACTTTGAAATAAGCAGCAATAAGGGATTTTAAACGCATTGAATCAAGATGCGTTCCAAGGCCGAATACCTGGCTGGGCTTAAGGCCGGACTTTTTCAGAACAACACAGGTCATCACATCGACAGGATTGGTCACAACAAGAATCTTGGTTTCCGGTGCGATGACGCCAATAGTCCGCGCAATCGGAGCGAGAAGCTTCGCATTTTCCCGTGCAAGATCAAGGCGGTCCTGTCCGGGATTACGCGGAATGCCGGCAGAAATTATGATGATATCGGAGCCGGTGGCATCTTTTAAGTTTGTTGTCCACGAGATCTTGATATCTCTGCCCCGTGCAGCGAACGAATCGATAAAATCCTGGGTAATTCCACGGAGAAGAGCCTCACGTCCTTCCCGCCCGTAGAGAAGGATTTCACGGACATGGGGGTTTGACGAGATGGCGTAGGTTGCAAAAGCACCTACATTGCCGGTTGCGCCGATAATAGTTACTTTAGACATGATAATCGTAATGGGGACGTGTTATCGGTCGACTGTACGTTACTGCGTTTGCCAAAGTATTCATCCTCCGCCCCGATACCCCATGGGCGCCAAATGTCTACAGTAAGTCTGCTCCCTTCCGGGCCTGAACCGGTCCCCGCAGCGACAGGTCGTTATTCCCTCCGGAATATTAATACCTGGCCATCGACCTCATGGGACGAGGTTTCACAGTCAGAACACACAGGTTCCCGCAGGCCGTTGCAGCCTTCGTCAAACTTCGCCCCCCGCGTACCGACGGTTTCAGGTTACAGGTGACGCCGAACCACCCGGGCTAGTCCCCATATACCTTTGTGCACTAGTCAATAAATCCTTTTTACCCGCTGTCAGGATCGCAATCCCTGAGTATTCCTTTTTGAGCCCATGGTACTTTTTTAGGGAACGAAAACCTCCCCGCCAACTATTTTGAGCCATTCATCCCTGAATTGTTGAATGGCGGCCGTATCGTTTTTATCGAAAATATCAAGTGCGGTTACAGGATTACTTCCCGGGGATATTACACCGGATAATTTATGAAAATCTCCCTGATATACCTCGATAACCTGCTCTCCGGTTGTTTCTGCAATTTTTATCTGGTCTGTCATTACCGGATGTTTCTGCAGATCCTGCAACTGTTCAAAGATTTTAACCCGGCGGATATTGAGATAATCCCGGTTTACTTCAAGATTGAATGCCGACCAGAATGCCGATGCATACCAGGCATCATTCATCACGACATGGGGTACGCCAAGGCATGCTGCAGCGACACCGAGTGTTCCCACCCCGGAACACGCGTCAACAAAAAAGCTGACCGGTGGTTGCCCCACATGCTGGTCGACCGCGCGGATCTTCGGGTAACCCGGGCGCGGGAACTCAATATGAATGAGTGACTGCTGTTTGTATATCACGATAGGACCCGTCCGTAGCGGATATATATCAGCCCGTACATCGCATCCTGCAAGAAGTTCATAGACTTTGGGAACTGTATGAAGGTCGGGATTCGTGATGCCAGGTACAAAATCGTCTTTCTTTACGATACCACGCAGTTCGGGAACTTCAGAAAAAAGACGCTCTGCAGTCTTTTTTGAGGCTCTTGTCGTCAGCAGAACAAGCGATCTGTCAGGCAGGAACGGCGGCCGGTCCATGGCAAATCCGGGATGCACAAGGGGAGTTCCCACCGCTATAAGAGGGTCCGTCCGGGTCAGATCCCCTTCTTCAGTCATGATGACATACATGTGGGCAAATACTTCATCGATGAATCGTTTTCCACACGAGCAGGGTTGTTGATATATCAGAGCAGGCAACGGGGAACGTTTGTCAAGGTTCCGCATACTGCAGTCTGCACAGGGAAGAAAAATGGTCGGAAGTGCGGCAAGAAGGTTTTTTACCGAAGTGATACAGTCCATCTCGCACACAGGACACTTCATGTTGCTTGGGTATGATTGTTCAGGGATAGAAAGTTTTTCAATCAGCCACGACGCAGAGGAATTACACCTGAATCTTTAAAAAATACCTGCAGCAAAAAGGATGGGCCCGATGCGATTCGAACGCATGACCGCCCGGTTATGAGCCGGGCGCTCTAACCGGACTGAGCTACGGGCCCATAAACGCCCCCCACAGGGCTCGAACCTGTGACATTCGGATTAACAGTCCGACACTCTACCAACTGAGTTAGGGAGGCAATCTCAATGCGTCTTAATAGATTCTTTGTGAGTGCTTTTAAAGGTAACTATGGATTCATCGGTTCTTTTTTCAGGGGTTGGATATCAGGCCAAAGATGATCTGAAAGATGCGGCCAAGGGTCACGTTACTCCCGCTTCATCATTTCAAGCAGGTGCACAAGCTCATCCAGGTCAACATTGAGATGAGCAAACAATTCTTCAGTCAGGGCAGTTGCAACAGCCCCATCGGTAGATGCACGGATATAACCAAGCTGTTCCAGAATATGCAGGGAATAACGGATCCGGTGGGAGGGCAGGTTGAGCAGCTCGGCAAGTTTCATGATGCCAATCGGCTGGTGATCTGCCACCGCTCTTGCCACATCAATATGCCGGCTGAGGAGTTCAATCTCATCTTTCATTTTTTTCAACATGCTGCTACCCTGGACAACCGTAAGGTGCTATCTATCTTTACCCGTATCCGCATGCTCTTGAAGCCATGTTTTTGTTTTCTTGTATCTGTTAAAAAAATCCCAGGAAATGATAATGGCAAGTATCAGTATGCCAGTAGTCAACGGTACGGTATACGGTGAGTGAACAATGAAAAAAACAATTCCGGATACGGCTACGAGAAACATAATGATGTTTAGCTGGATCGTAAGCTTGTAAAATTTCCATTTGAACCGGGTTTTTGCATCTTCATCCATCACACGTACATCAACTCTGAAATAAAAGTACTTGACGTTTAACTACATATAGGATGAGAGATGGACCCACTTTCAGACGCAGTCAAAAAAAGCGGTGCTGATGCCTACGTCGCATATGCATCGTCACGTGATGCCGATATGAGGTATCTTACGCATTTTACGACGAGCGATCCCTTTGTTTTTTTCAAAAAGCCCAAAGAGCGTGGTGTTATTGTTGTATCCCAGATGGAGACCGGGCGCGCATCGCGTGAGGCTTCCGCTGCGGTCATGACCAGGACACAGGCCGGGTTTCCGGATATTCTGAAAAAAGAAAAAGATCCGTACCGTGCAATAGCAGCGATGATTGCCGGACTCGTTGGGAAAAAAATCCTCATCCCGCCAAATTTCCCGGTCGCACTGGCAAATGCCCTGAGTGAACACTGTTTCCTGACCGTGGACACAGGAACGGTCATGGAAATGCGGTCAAAGAAAAGCAGACAAGAAATCCTTGTGATGAAACATGTGCAAAAAGTAACACAGAAATCGATGGGGCTTGCAGTCTCATTAATCAGGAGTGCATCGGTAAAAAAAGGAATTCTCCATATCGACAGACAACCCCTGACTGCAGAATATGTTAAATACTCCATGCACTGCCTGCTCCTCGAGCATGGGTGCAGCGCAGTGGATACTATTGTTTCATGCGGGGAGGAGACTGCGATACCCCACATGACCGGGACAGGGCCGCTCAGGTCAGATGAACCCATTGTCATTGACCTTTTTCCGGTGGAAGAGAAATCAGGATACTATGCGGATATGACCCGGACTGTTGTCAAAGGGGAACCTTCGACAGATATCCTTGCCATGTACGATGCTCTCCGCCAGGCAAAACAGCTCGGTATCTCCCGGGTGAAGGCAGGAGTACCGGGCTCTGATGTCCACCAGTCGGTCGTTGACTTTTTCAAAGACCTCGGCTATGAGAGCAATACCTCCGGTTTTGTGCACAATCTCGGCCATGGCGTGGGACTGCAGGTACACGAGCTTCCAACGGTCGGACCAGCCGGAAAATCACTTGTATCCGGCAACGTTATCACGATTGAGCCTGGTCTTTACTATCCCGGCAAAGGGGGGGTGCGCCTTGAGGACATTGGCTTGGTCACCGCAAAAGGATTTGAAAAATTCACGGTATTTCCTGAGGACCTGATCGTATGAAAGATGAGATTTTCGATACATATCGTAATGCCGGAGAAATTGCTGCAAAAATCCTGCACCGGAGTGCACGGGAAATCCGTGAGGGTGTTTCCTATCTTGACGTTGTGGAATCCATTGAAGTTCAGGTAAGAGAAGAGGGGGCTGCACTCGCGTTTCCTCTCAACCTTTCCTTAAATGAAGATGCGGCACACGACACTGCATCTGCAGGAGACGTCCGGGTATTTTCCCGGGGTGATGTGGCAAAACTGGATCTTGGTGTCCATATAGACGGGTATATCGCTGATACTGCAACCACCATTGATCTTGGAAACAACTCACTCCTCCTTGAGGCTTCCCGGCAGGCACTTGAGGCTGCAATAAAAGCGGTCCGCCCGGGAGCGACTGCCGGAGAGATCGGGGGAGCAGTCCAGAAGGAGATTGAGGATCGGGGTTACCGCCCGATAGCAAACCTTACCGGGCATGGACTTGACCAGTATATTCTCCACCGCCCCCCCACCATTCCCAATGTGGGTGTGACCGGAGGTGTTGTTCTCGAGGAGGGTATGGTATTTGCCATTGAACCCTTCGCGACAACTGGGAGCGGGCATGTCGGGGAAAAGACGCGCAGGGAAATCTATTCGCAGGTTTCACAAAAACCCGTCCGTATCCCTGCAGCACGTACTATCCTGAAAAAGGTAAAGGATCGCCACGGGCTCCCGTTTGCCCGCCGCTGGCTTAATGAGAAAAAACTGGATATCACTCTGCCGGCACTTGTCAGATCACAGGTACTTCATGTATATCCGGTCCTTTCCGATATTGCAGGATCTCTGGTTTCCCAGCATGAGCATACCGTGATCGTGACCAGCGATGGCTGCATCGTCACTACCCGCTCTAGATAGTTTTATTCATTCAGGAGATGAATAGATAAGGTTACAGCCATGTCTGGAGATTCTGAAATCCTGCGCATCATGGAAGTTGTTCTGACCGCTGAAATATTCAACCAGAACCCCCAGCTTGATATCAATGATCTTACCCCGGCCTGCCGGGATATTTTTTCTATCACGACATCAGCAGATATCAAACGGCCGGTACATGTCAGTGATGGTCTCATCAAGCGCTCGCTGGCCATTTCGGACGCCCACCAGATTATGTCTGCAAACCCGTTTGTTGCCTATGAGGAGTTCGGGCAGCGGATCCGTATCACCGCTCTTGAACCGGCAGCACAGTGGTTTTTAAAACAGGGTGGTAAACCTATTATTGAAAAAAATCCCGCGTTGGCATTTTTCTTTGAAAATAACGATTCAACAGGAATTGACTACAGGAACGTCCGTGCAAAAAATCCGCCGTTTGAGGATACCAAGGCAAGCCTTGATGCACACGTTTCAAAACTGATTGGTGAAGACGAAAAACTCCGGAGCGCACTTGACCTTGTCATTCTCCTTGCCCCTGAAGAAGTGGAGCAGCAGATGGAAGACCTTGTCTGTACACCACAACAGACTGCAATTATCAATAAGATACAACTTGCAGTCAACCACCGTGAATTCCTCCACCGCCACAGGATCCATGAAGTTGGAAAACTCCTCTTTGTGGGCCCGCCAGGCACGGGAAAGACATCACTGGCCCTTGCCATGTCCCGGACCATGCACATGCCGGTTCTAGAAGTCAGGCTCTCGATGGTTACATCGCAGTATCTTGGGGAAACTTCGAAAAATATTGACCGCATCTTTGAATTAGCGAAAAAATTAGCACCATCCATACTGTTTATCGATGAATTCGATTTTGTGGCCAAGAGCCGTGTCGCTGATGACCATGGTGCGATGAAACGCGCAGTCAACGCCCTGTTAAAAAATATCGATAAGATCAACCTGGTAAAAAACAACGTGCTCCTGATTGGTGCAACCAATCATCCGCAGCTGCTTGATGAGGCAGCGTGGAGGAGATTTGATGAAGTCGTGGAATTCTCGCTTCCGAATGAAGAGATGCGGAAGAATATTCTAATGAAGGTGACTTCATCCCTCCGGTGCACGCTCGATTACCAGCAGCTGGCTTCCAGGACAGACGGGTTTTCCGGTTCCGATCTCCGCATGTTGATCAAGGAGGCGCTTCTTTCTTCCCTCATGGCTAACCGGAAGACTATCGGCCCCGAAGATATTGAAAAAGGGATTAATATCGTGAAAAACCGCGATGCAATACGACACCTGACCTGGATTTAACATGAAAATCACCCTGCTTGGTACCGGTGATGCGATTGGTACACCCAAGGTGGCATGCAGCTGTCCCCAGTGCATCTATGCAAAGAAAACGGGCGCAATGCGCCTGAGAACATCGCTTCTTGTCGAGAATGAAGGACGGCACATCCTTATCGATTCGTCACCGGATCTCCGGCAGCAGCTTCTCCTTCATGATTCTCCCCATATCGATGCAGTAATCTGGACGCACGGTCATTATGATCATTTCATCGGATTTGGCGAGTTCTACCGGGTTCAGAAGGTCCCACCGGTATTTGCCGCTCCCCCGGTCCTCAGGTACTGTGCTGAAACTTTCCGGTTTCTCACCTTTGATAAAGGTGAGATCAACCCCTACGAGCCATTTGAAATTTTCGGGATAACCATCACGCTGTTTATGGTAAAACACCCCCCGGCCTATACCTGCGGCATCCTGTTTGAAGACGCGGGCTCCAGGGTAGGATTTACTTCAGATACAAACACCGATATTCCCCAACAGAGCCTTGACCTTCTCACCGATCTGGATCTCCTGCTGCTGGATGCACTTGTGCCCTCCGATATCAGGATTCACAAGCACATGAATTATCTTGACGCCTGTACCCTTGCCCATAGTCTTAAGCCGGAAGAATATCGCTGCGTCCATCTGAGCCACCTTATTCCCTGGGAACTTCCGTATCTCGGAAAGGATGGCGACGTATTCGAATTCCGATAACCATTATGGGTAAAAACGCCGGGGCGTGGGTTCAGGGCACGTATTCTGGCGTACATCTCCACCCATACTTTAATAGTTTTCAGGTGCCCAAACATAGGTGCATGATTGTAAAAGTTCTTGATCTCGAAAAGGACAAAGTGCGACTTATCATCAAGGGGGAAGGACATACGTTCATGAACGCCCTTGTAGAAGAACTTCTGGATGACCCGGATGTCGATGTAGCCAAGTATATGATTGAATTCCAGTTTTCGGACCCGGAACTTCTCGTCACCACAAAAGGCAGGAAAAATCCGCTGACTATTATCAAAAAGGCATGCAGGCGGATATCCGGTCATTGCGATGCGCTTATAAAAGAACTCAAGAAAAAGTAAATGCCATAAAAATTCTATAAATACTATATCTTTTTTCAACAATCACACAAAAATCCGAAATAAAGCCACATGCATCAGCCTTACGCACGACTCCATTGAGAACAATTATTAGGCTGAAATAAAAAAGGCTTGTCGTATGATTGGCAACAAATCGTTGATATGGGCTGGTGCCTGCCTGATTGTAACAATGGTCATTGCAGGGTGTATGTCACCTCCTGCTCCGGTCCAGACGCCGGCACCGACTACCGTGATGCAGACCATTCCCCCGACCATGACTGAAGCAACCACTGTTCCTGTCACTACAACCGTGGTGACAACCCGCACAACAGAAGCTGTTGTTGAAAAGGAAATCCTGCATGATACTGGTTTCCTGACGACAAAAACCTATAAAACCTACGATTTCAAGGCTATGGGTTATAAATTCATATACCCGGGGGATAAATTCCGGATCACTATCAAGGCTGAAAAGCCGGTGCTGGGATATGCACTTAATACAGAACAGGCAGGAGGATTACAGGGGTCGCAGTTGATCCCCCAATATGTATCCTATTCAACGAAAGTCCAGTGGGGTCTTATAGACCCGTCTTTTGTCCTTGAGAAAGCAACAAATTCCACAGGTGAGTTCGTTTACGGGGATTATGTCGAGTATCGGTATGATGGTGACAAGTATATTGCGATGAATAAGACAAAGGGAGAAGTACATCCCCTTACCTATGTTGTTGACGGGCGGTGGATGAGTTATGACCCCGTCTATGACAATGTCCAGACCTTCAGCTACGAAATTACTATTACAAAAACCGGGGGACCGACCGAGCAATCCTTCGATTTCTAAACCAGAACACCCCGGTAATAATCTTCATTTTTTTGTATTTTTTTAAAATTTTTTGGTCACGCTATCCGAATGCCAAATACCGGCTATAATAATCAAAGAAAAAAGAAAAAAAATACACTGAAGTTTTTTAATTATTCTTCTGCCCGTTCGGTAAAAACGATCGATCCCGAAATCCTTGAGATCTTAATCTTTACCTTCTGCCCGGGTTTTGCATTTGCAACATACATGATATAGCGGCCCATCTTTACAACACCGTCACCGCGTTTGGAGATAGACTGGATTTCAACTTCCATGACCATCCCCTCCTCGAGGTTCTCAGAAACTGGTTCGGTGCGGGCTTTTCTCTTTCTCACCGGTCGGTGACTCCCGCAGGCATCACAGCGGAGCTGCACGACACGGTCGTCTTTAACAAGCCGCGTATCCGGTTTTCCACATTCAGAACAGATAACGTAATCCTCCACATAACTTTTTATCATCATTTTAATGAGCGAGATCTCGAATTTGCCGTTAAAAATGGCACGGTTTCCATCTATCTTACCGGAAGTACCCAGCTCGCCGAGGAGAAATTTCATCAGGTGATCCTGATCGCGGCGAACTTTGCCCGCAATTTCAGAAAAATTTTCAAGGACGGTTGTTTTGCCTTCAACATATGCCTTGGCTTCAGGAACTACAAAACGCTCTGAAGATTCTGTTTTTTCGGTGATATTGGAGTATGCCTGTTTGAGGAGATTTTCATATTCGTCCGTCATTGTTGTATAGTATAAAGGTGCCACCCGCCAAAAGGCTTTCCCAACAGCGGTAAGGATAGTGTAGAGGAAGCACAATTTTTTGCTGATAGGTTAAACCGGAACGCGGCAACAGCTCCGTATAACAGATATTTTGTAATTATACGTTTAACTACTGTTCATGAATTCTTTTATCCACCGGATAGAAGTTCACTATAATCAGGATCCCAGATTAAAATCCAGGACCGACAGAATCCGCTCTTTAGGCATCCCTGTCGGAAAACTGCACCTTATCGACATTTACACTATTGCGACAAGCTCAAGAGATTTTACGTATGATGAGCTGTGCCGCATTGGTGCACAACTCATTAACCCTGTTGTCCAGGAATACACTGTAGATGCAGCGACAGAGGCTGTTTTTGATTATGCAATTGAAGTAGGATTTCTCCCCGGTGTTACTGATAATGTAGGTACAACGGCAAAACAGACTATCGAGGATTATTACTCAGTCCGGTTTTTAGAGGGGGAATCGGTCTATAGCTCCCAACTTTTTTTTGTGGGCGGTAACATTTCAGAAGATTCCTTGCAGAAACTTGCTGCAACGCTTGCAAATCCGCTTGTAAACCGGGTTCATATCAGGACGTATGAAGAATACAAAAACAAGGGCATGGATCCCATCGTCCCACATGTCCGCTTACACGAACTTCCGACTGCAGAGTCAGTTGATCTTGATTTGGATGACAAAGATCTTGCAAGTCTTGGGAAAGAAGGGATACCGGATCCCCAAACCGGACAGCGAAGAGGTCCGCTTGCACTCGACCTCCCCCAGCTTCATGCCATACGTGACTATTTTTCCAAAAAAGGGAGGAAACCGACTGATGTGGAACTTGAGTCGCTCGCCCAGACCTGGAGCGAGCATTGCAAACATACAATCTTTGCCTCAGCGATGGATGACGACATCAAAAAAGGGCTCTATAAAACCTTCATCCAGGATGCCACCAACAAAATCCGCAGGGAAAAGGGAGATAAGGATATCTGTGTGACCGTCTTCACAGACAACTCCGGGGCGATAATCTTTGACGACAATTACCTTGTAACGCATAAAGTCGAGACCCACAACTCTCCATCAGCCTTGGATCCATTTGGCGGAGCACTGACCGGGATTGTCGGCGTGAACCGGGATACGATCGGTTTTGGTCTGGGTGCAAAACCCTGTCTTAATTGCTATGGGTACTGCGTGGGAGATCCTGATTCGGACCCGGTACTGTTCCGTGGTAAAAACAAAACAAATCCGATCCTTTCACCCCGTCAGATCCTTGACGGTGTGGTAAGGGGAGTAGGTGTCGGTGGCAACTGTTCGGGCATACCCACTCCGCAGGGATGGTGTTATTTTCATGACCGGTATTCCGGTAAACCCCTCGTCTTTGCGGGTACCGTCGGTGTGATGCCACTCAGTCACAACGGCAGGAAGCTCTTTGAAAAACTGGCAAAACCCGGAGACCTCATTGTGATGGCGGGAGGGCGAGTGGGGAAAGATGGCATTCATGGTGCAACATTTTCCTCAGAAGCCCTGGACCCGGCCAGTCCTGTAACCGCTGTCCAGATTGGGGACCCGATTACCCAGAAAAAGTTATCCGATGTCATCGTCAAGGAAGCAAGAGACCTCGGGCTGTACCATAGTATTACGGATAACGGGGCTGGAGGTATTTCATGCTCCGTAGCAGAGATGGCAAAAGAGTGCAACGGCTGCCATGTCTTCCTTGCCAAGGTACCGTTAAAATATCCCGGTATGGCACCATGGGAGATCTGGATCTCTGAATCACAGGAGCGGATGACCCTTGCGATACCACATGAGACACTCGGGGAATTCATGGACCTGTGCAGGAGACGCGAAGTCGAGGCAACCGTTATAGGAAAATTTACAGACAGCGGGAGATGTGTTGTCGAGTACCATGGTGATATCGTCATGGACGTTGACCTCGATTTCCTGCATGACGGCCTGCCGGAGAAGCACCTGAAAACAACCGGTACACAAAAAATGTACCCGGAACCAGAAACCGAGTGCCCGGCGCAGCTGGATCAGACAATACTGTCAATGCTGCAGAGGAAAAATATCTGCTCAAAGGAGTTTATCTCCACCCAGTACGACCATACGGTGCAGGGTGGACATGTCCTTGGACCCGTCCAGGGCACAGGACGTGTGCAGGCTACTGCATCGTTAACAAAGGTTGTGCTCGACTCTGAAAAGGGGGTCGGATTATCGCAGGGCATATTCCCATTGTATTCGGAGATCGACCCTTACCTCATGGCAGCAGCGGCGATTGATACTGCCATCAGGGGTCTTGTTGCGATCGGTATATCACTGGATAAAATCGCACTTCTTGATAATTTCTGCTGGTGTTCATCAGATAAGCCGGAGCGACTCTGGCAGCTGAAGCAGGCCGCACAAGGCTGTTACGATTTTGCAACTGCATTTGGCACTCCTTTCATATCAGGAAAGGACAGTATGTTCAATGATTTCTCCGGGTTTGATTCAGACAACAACCCGGTCATGATATCAGTGCCCCCGACACTCCTTATCTCTTCAATAGGAATTCATGATGATGTGGCAAAGGCAGTGTCCATCGATGCCAAATTTGAAGGTGACTTTGTCTATATCATCGGGGAAACGTTTCCGGAACTGGGTGGATCTGAGTATTTCGCTTTTCTCAACAGTACAGGAAAAAACGTTCCGAAACTGGATGCGATAAAAGCAAAATCAAAGTATCAGAACCTCACCGCTGCGATCTCAAAAGAGATTGTGGCATCTGCATACCCCGTCAACCATGGAGGTCTTGCGATAGCTCTTGCAAAAGTTGCAATCGCAGGCCGCATTGGCATGGAAATTGTCATTCCCTCCAGTTTACGTCCGGATTATTTCCTGTTCTCCGAATCGCTGGGGAGATTTGTTGTAACGGTTTCGAAAGACCACAAAAAGGAATTTGAAAAGATTATGGGCAGTGATGCGATGCTGCTGGGCACCGTTTGCGGAACGGCTTTGCGGATAAGTACACAAAAAATCATTTGTGATCTCCCGGTTGAGGATCTTGAGATTGCCTATAAATCACCATTCCTCGGGTACTAAAAAATGAAGACGACGATCAGGTCAGACAAGGGGCCTTCAGGACGGACTGGAAAGGACGATTCATCGCATCCTCCACAAACTGATGAAAAGGCCATTATCATGAGTGGCTACGGGATCAATTCAGAGATGGAAACGCAGGTAGCGTTCAGAAGGGCCGGGATGGATTCGGATATCGTCCATATAAATGACCTGATAGCGGGAAGAAGAAAGTTATCTCAGTACCGTTTACTGGTTTTTCCAGGCGGTTTTTCCTATGGGGATGATACCGGCGCCGGTAATGCGTATGCAAACAGGGTGCGAAACAACCTGTGGGACGACCTGGAGAGATTTTTGGACAACGATAACCTGGTTTTGGGTATCTGCAACGGGTTTCAGATTCTCGCCAATCTTGGTCTTTTGCCGGCGTTTGATAAAAAATATGAACGGGAAATCGCTCTTATGCCCAACCGGAAAGGTGTACTGGAATGCCGTTTTGCTACTTTAAAACCCGCATCGGATAATCTCTTTACAAGGGGTATCGATCGGATGTACTGCCCGATCGCTCATGGAGAGGGAAATTTTTTCTGCTCGCCTGAAACCCTGGTACGTCTTAAAACAAAGAATATGATAGCATTCCAGTACTGCCGGGATGACCTGAGCCCTGCAAACGGAGAATATCCGTATAATCCCAATGGTTCGACTGAGGACATTGCAGGTATTACATCCGAAGACGGGAAAGTTCTTGGATTAATGCCTCATCCGGAACGAGCCATGAATTTCACCAACTTGTATGACTGGCCATACCAGAAAGAGAGAATGAAACGTCAAGGAAAAAAACTGCCGCAGGAATCACTGAACATGCAGTTTTTTAAAAATATTGTTGGATATTTCTGTTAGAAAGGGACCATATTCAGCATTCCAGAACCGGAAACCGCACTCTCCTGCCTCACTTTGATCGTGCGGGGAACAATAAAAACCGCTTGTTTGAACAGAAAAAAATTATCCTTTTCTCGAAGCTTGGACTAACGCGACAAGTTCTTTTGTCGTCTCGTCGTTTTCAATAGCATTCTGATGGATATTTGTGATCGCAACAGGGAGCATCCCCCGCTCTTCAATCCATTTTTTAAATGTCTCATCTGTCTGGCCCGACCGGCCTCCATGAGTTGAAAAGGCAACGGCAGGTTTGCCCGTACACCCTTTCAGTCCGTCAATTGCCGTATGAATTACCGGTGTCGGTTTGAACGCCCATACCGGCGATCCAAACACGAGGAGGTCAAATCCTGAAACATCCAGCGATGCGGGCGTAATTGTGGTCTTCTCTTCACCTCTCGCCATTTTACACCGCACAAGAAAGCGTGTCAGTTGAATATAAGATGCCGTGTCACGGACTTCAAACAGGGTTGCATCAAACGCCGAAGCAATGCGTTGTGCCACGTAACGGGTGTTCCCGGTCTCGCTGTGATAGATAATGCAGAGCTTCATTGTTTAGCGTTGGTGCCGTAATTAAAAAAATATTCAGCATAAGACCACCCGCTTCCCCGTAATTTTTTAGGAAATGACCGAAACACCAAGGACTGCCGGAACGACAAAACCGATAATGAAGAGAAGGATTATGGCACTGATGAAATTCATAAGCAGTCTGCCTCTGACCATGTCCTTCAGTGCGATCCTGCCGGTGCCATAGACAATTGCATTTGGTGGTGTTGCTACCGGAATCATGAACGCCATTGAAGAAGCGATGGCTGCAGCAAGCATCAGTACGACCGGATTTATATTGGATGTACTCCCGAAAACCGCCATCACGGGCATCATGAGAGAGGCGATTGCTGTATTTGAAGCCACTTCTGACAGGAAACTGGCTGTAAGAATCACCGCAAGAAGGATAATCAGCGGACTGATTACCGGAAGAGTGTTTAGTATTCCCCCGAGTGCACTGGCAAGTCCGCTTTTTACAAATGCAACCGGCAGGCAGAGCCCCCCGCCGAAGAGGAGAAGGATCCCCCAGGGAATGCCTGATACAGTCTTCCAGTCCATGAGCCGGCCCCCTCCTTGTTCTCCTGAAGGCAGGATAAATAAAAGGAGCGCACCCCCCATTGCAATAACCGTGTCATTTATTTCCGGAAAGATCCGGTCAAGCCCGGGAATGATCATCCCGCCAATTACCTTGGTATCACTACAGATCCATGCGGCTGCAGTCAGAATAAAAACGCACAGGATCAGGATTTCTGCCCGGCTCATGGTTCCCAGGTCCTGCACACGGGAATCAATTATCTGGCGTGCATCAGGGATGGCAGACGGTATACCAGGGTATACCAGCTTCGTTAAGTAAAGCCATGCCACGGGGATAAGCAGGCAGACCAGCGGGATGCCCAACATCAGCCAGCTGAAAAAGTCGATGGAAGAAGCCTCCGGCAATGCGGATAATATTCAGGGCGATCCTGTGGTGCAGGTTCCACCGCTCCATTGCACGGGCAATGATAAAACCGCCAAGGAACAGGAAGATGACCTGATCCGCATATGGCTCTGCTGACTGCTGCACGGTAAGAATGCCCAGCAGGGGGAAGAAAATAAGCGGGATGAGTGCCGTTGCTTCAAGAGGTATTGCCTCGGTCACCCAGAGCGTGACCATGAGGATCGCAACTGCTGCTGTAAAACGGGCAGCCGGGGGAAGGACCTCGTCCTGAATGGGGAGGGCCACGATGGCAGTAAAGAGTATTCCCGCTGCCACAATACCGGAACCGGTTCACATCGATCGTGGTTTGCCTGCAAGAATAAGGAATGTTGTGATTGGTCTTTTCGCTTACAGTGATCATTTCATCCCGATGATGAATGAAAAATACCTGATGTAAATATCTCCTGATTTGTGCATAAAAACAGTTTTATGGTAAAAAATGGAAATTATTTCCTGAACTGGGGCATCATTCCGCGGACTTCTTTGCCCACTTCTTCGATGAGATGCTCTTCATCTGCCTTTGTGAGTGCATTGAAAACAGGGCGGTTTACCATATTTTCAAGCATCCATTCCCGCGCAAACTTGCCGCTCTGGATGTCTTCTAAAATCTCCTGCATCGCCTCGTAGGTTTCCGGACCAATCACACGGGGACCACGGGTGAGATCGCCATACTGAGCCGTATTGCTGATATACCTGCGCATATTCGTGAGGCCGCCCTCATAGATCAGGTCGACGATTAACTTCAGCTCATGAAGCACCTCAAGGTATGCCATTTCCGGCTCATAACCTGCATCGACAAGTGTTTCAAAACCGGCCTTGACAAGAGAAGTGCAACCCCCGCAGAGCACGGCCTGTTCCCCGAAAAGATCCGTTTCGGTTTCTTCGCGGAACGAAGTTTCCAGCACAACCGCACGGGTCGCACCAATCCCCTTTGCATAGGCAAGTGCAATCTGGTGGGCTTTTCCGGTGTGATCCTGCTGGACTGCGATAAGTGCGGGTACTCCATTTCCCTCTTCATACTGCCGCCTTACCATAAATCCCGGTCCTTTCGGGGCAACCATGATCACATCAACAGTTGGAGGCGGAACAATCTGCCCGAAGTGAATGTTGAACCCATGGGAGAACATAAGACATTTGTTCTCTGAAAGGTGCGGCATAATCTCACTCTTGTAGACGGCCGCTTGGTGTTCATCAGGAAGGAGGATCTGGATAATATCTGCCTTTTTTACTGCCTCGGCAACCGGCATCACCTTCATACCGTCTTTGCCTGCCGCGTCCCAGCTCTTCCCGGGCCGGAGACCGATCACGACATCAAGCCCGCTGTCTTTGAGGTTGAGAGACTGCCCCCGTCCCTGGGAGCCGTAACCGATCACCGCAATGCGCTTCCCTTTCAGCACAGAGAGATCCGCATCTGCTTCATAGTATTTTTTTAACATAGTAGATCCCTTTGATATCTGCAACAAAGCACATAAATATTATATAAAAAAACTAAAAAAGCAAAACTGTAACATTAACGGGATGCGATGACCTATTAAAAATTTGTCCACAGATCAGAGACCTGAGCAGACGTTTGCCCGAGAACTGCCTGACATCCAGGCAACAATTCCTGACGTCCGTATAAACCTCACCCGCGTTGGCGTGAAGAACGTAAAAAAACTGGTTGAAGTACATCGCCACGGAAAACGCCCGGTCATATTTATCTCAAATTTTGATGTGTTCGTAGACCTGCCCGGGAGCCTGAAGGGAGCCAATCTCTCCCGGAACTTTGAGGTAATAGATGAAGTTCTCCAGCAGGCAATTGACGGCGATGTAAACAAGATCGAGAAACTATGCAGTGTTGTTGCGCGAAAACTCCTCGACCGTCATGAGTATGCTGACCGGACTGAAGTCTTCATGCGCAGCGAGTTCATGGTGAAACGCGAAACGCCTGTCAGTCATACAGTCTGTCATGAAGTTGTCAAGGTGCATGCACGTGCTGTTGCACGGCGCACGTTCCGTGAGCCTATCGTGCGCAAGAGTATCGGGGCGGAAGTCACCGGCATGACTGCCTGTCCCTGTGCCCAGAATATCATGATGGAGCGGGCGGATCATGTACTCCAGAATCTTGGGGTTGGCCAGAACCAGATCGAGGCATTTTTCAAAGAAGTCCCCATGGCTACCCACAACCAGCGGGGCAGGGGATTTCTCTGCATCGAAACTGACGATGACCAGGACGTGGACCTTGAAAAGATTATCTGGATCCTGAAAGAATCGATGAGCGCCGGTATCTACGAACTTCTCAAGCGTGGTGATGAAAGTGCAGTGGTCCTCGCCGCGCACAAGAATCCGCGGTTTGTCGAAGACTGTGTCCGGGAAATGGCAAAGAAAGTGCTCGCTGAATTTGAGTATCTTGCCGGAGATTCAGTAGTCACGATTAAACAGACAAACGAAGAGAGCATTCACCAGCATGATGCCTATGCCGAGCGGCGGGCAACCATTGCTGAATTATACGATGAATTAAACAGTGAAAAGCAAAATATTGAATGATAAATCTTCAATCGTGATTGTTATATATTAATAAATCAGAAATATATTAATAAATCTGAAATCCTGTTTTTATTTTATTGTTGAAAAATATAATAGTGAGATAAAAGATTAACTGACCCAATTACGGGACAAAACATTGGAATCGAATGGATTTCGCTTTTCTTGACAAAATTTACCGTTATAAAAAGGGTTATAAAACCAGTTGCACAAGATAGATAGAACGTACTTTGTACGGTCAATTTTCTCTAGAGATGAGAGATTAGGACCAGCTGAATGAACAACTCAACATAACATGAGGCGATAATATTGTCGAAAGTTGTAGAGATTTCCCCGACCACAAGACATGAGGGACACTCAAAGCTCGTCCTGAAGGTAAACGACGCAGGCATCATCGAGACGGGTAACTGGTGTTCCATTACCCCGGTGAGGGGAGTTGAAAAACTCGCCGTCGGAAAGACACCCGAGCAGGTGCCCAAGATTGCATCGCGTGTCTGTGGTATCTGTCCGATTGCCCACACCATTGCTGCAACCGAAGCGATGGAGGCATCCATCAAGTGTGAAATCCCAAAGGATGCACTGATGCTCCGTCACATCCTGCAGCTGGCAAACCGGCTACACAGTATTGCACTGCATGACATCCTGATCCTGCCAGACTTCTATATTCCGGGAACCGAGACCAAGATCAACCCGTTCACGGCCGAAGAACCGGTGCGCAGCGTTGCCAAACGCATCCAGCGGCTCCGTGAAATCGGCCAGACGATTGGCCAGATTTCCGGTGGAGAATGTATCCACCCGAGCAACACCCGTGTCGGTGGTATGTACCGGAACTGCTCCGAGCAGGCCAAAACCAAGATGTACGACCTGGCAAAGGAAGGACTTGTGCTTGCCCACCAGCAGGCAGAGTTCATGATCGCGGTCATCCGTAACTACCACAAGAGAGACTTTGTGGATGTCGGCGGCATGAAAGTTGCTCTGCCCAAGAACCTCGGTTTCCACGACCAGGGCTACCTTGCAACCCATGCATTCTACGGCAGCTCGAGCCTTGAAGAATGCCCAAGCTGGGACCCCAACCGGTTCAAGGAGGTCAGGCCATGGGACTGGTACATGGGCGAAATGACTGTTGATCTCGAAGAGCCCAAGTACCCGATCGGTGGAACCACCAAGATCGGTACCAAGGTCAACCCACAGATGGAAGCCTGCACCGGCATCCCGATGTATGACGGTCAGCCCGTCGAAGTCGGTCCGCGTGCACGTCTCGTTACCTACAAGTACTTTGATGAGAAGGGCACTCAGGGCCAGAATGTTGCCCGTGAGATGGAATACCAGGACTGCCTGTATGAGATGATCGACTGCATCGACCTGCTGAACCCCAACGGGAAAGTCGTTGCAGACTACATCCCTGACGGTGACGGTTCCCTCGGCTGGGCAACCAACGAAGCTCCCCGTGGGACTGATGCCCACATTGCACGGGTCAAGGACTGGAAGGTCCAGTACTTCTCGATGCTCGTCCCGACCACCTGGAACTTTGCTACCTGCAGCAAGGCACTTGAAGGTGCACCCTGGCAGCTTGCCGAGGTTATCATGCGCGGGTACGACCCCTGTGTATCATGTGCTACCCACATGATTGTAATGGATGAAGACAACAAGCTAGTGGCTCAAAAGCTCATCCAGTGAGTGTAACCCGATGCTGTATCCGGATATCGTAATAGCAGGGTGCGGAAATCCCCTGTTTGCCGATGATGGCTTTGGCCCGGCGGTAATTGATGCGATGCAGACGCTCTCACTTCCCGACAATGTAGCAATAGTGGATGCGGGCCTTGGAGGCCCGCACTTTATTTTTACCTTGCTCGACCCGGAAGTGACGAAAAAACTCATCATCGTCGATCTTGCTGATTTTGGGGCAGAACCTGGAACGATAAGAACATTCCGTGTTGAAGATCTGCCACCAGGAGCGTATCGCGACGCCCATTCATGGGATCTCGCTGAACCGCTTCAGCGTATCAAAGATCAGATTGCGGTAACGATTATCGGATGCCAGCCAGCGAAGGTTACGTTCCCGGAGTTTGAACTCGGGCTTTCTGAAGAAGTTCAGAATGCAATTCCGAACACGATCCGGGTAATACTGGAAACAATAGGAGTGGATTATGGGACTACTATCAAGTGTCTTCAAGAAGAGCGCCAGCGAGGAACCGCCCAAAGCTGCGGCTCAACAGAAACCCGCTGACGTGGTAACAAAAACGGAAACAACAAAAAAGGAGGTTAAGCCTGTGGCAGATAAGATTACAGTAGGCTACACGCACCTGAGTGGGTGTACCGGTTGTACTGTGGCATTGGCAGACAACTATGCCGGATTATTAACACTCCTCGACAAGTACGTCGACCTTAAATATATGCCAACACTTGCAGACGCAAGGCACATCCAGAAGGTTGATGTTTCATTCGTCGAGGGTTCATGCTGTATCAACGACAAACTTGCAGTAGAAGAACTCAAAGAAACCCGAGAAAAATCAGCAGTGGTCGTGGCACTCGGTGGCTGCGCCTGTTATGGCAACATCACCCGGTTCTCCCGCGGTGGCCAGCAGAACCAGCCGGCACACGAAGCATACCTGCCGATTGGTGATGTCATCAAGGTCGATGTGTACATCCCCGGATGCGCACCGACACCCCAGATGATCAGGAACGTGGCCGTGATGGCATACCTGCTCTTAAAGGGGACAAAGGAGCAAAAAGACCTCGCAACTGCCTTCCTCAAGCCGCTGATGATGGCGGCACAGAAAGGAACAACCGCATGTTTCTGCGACCTGATGACCGAAGTCATCAACCAGGGCCTGTGCATGGGTTGTGGCAGCTGTGCAGCAGCCTGCCCGGTCCGTGCCATCACCCACGAATATGGGAAACCCCAAGGTGTCCGTGACCTGTGTATCAAGTGCGGTGCCTGCTACAACCAGTGCCCGCGGAGCTGGTTCAGCTTCGACGTGGTATCGAACTACGAGGCGATCAACGAGGCCATAATGGCGGCACTCCAGTGAGGTGACTTAAAATGGGAGCAGAACTCGGAAATTATAAATCATGCGTCTCGGCACGGAGCACCGACAAGGAGATTCTCAGGCACGCACAGGATGGCGGTATTGTTACCCAGCTGTTTGGATTCGCGCTTGACGAGGGCATTATTGATGGCGCGATTGTCGCGGCAACCAAGGAATTTGCGCACAAACACCCGGAAAAGGCCATGATGGACAACTCGAACATGGAGTTCCATGAGCCATGGAGACCAATTCCGGTGGTTGTCACTACAAAGGCTGACATGCTCGCTGCAGCCGGTACAAAGTACAACATCAGCCCGAACGTTTCCTTAATTAAGGAAGCAACCCGCAGCTTCGGCCTGGACAAAGTCGGTATCGTCGGCACACCCTGCCAGATGCAGGCTGTCCGGAAAGGCCAGCTTTACCCGATTGGGCTTCGTGATGTCGGATCCAGTATCGCTCTTGCAGTCGGTATTTTCTGTATGGAGAACTTCCCGTACCAGAGCATTATCCAGCTTGTCGAAGACCATGCAGCCATGAAGATGGAATCCGTCAGGAAGATGGAGATCGGCAAGGGCAAGTTCTGGGTCTACGGCAAACGCGGACAGGTTGTCCAGCTGCCGCTGAAGGTTACCCACAAGTACGAGCAGCCCGGTTGCCACGTCTGTCTTGACTATGTAGCAAACCTCGCTGACGTCTCCACCGGATCTGTCGGAAGTCCCGATGGATGGAGCACAGTATTTGTCAGGTCCAAGATCGGGGACTCGGTCTGGGGCAAGGCAATGGCAGCAGGATGCTTTGAGACCCAGCCTATCGAGAAGGTCAAGCCAGGTCTTGAACTCGTTACCAAACTGGCAAACGAGAAGATTACCAAGAACAAAAAGACGCTCGAAGAGCGTGCGACCTTCGGTGTGGGCAAAGCGCTTCGCAACCCCTACATCTGAATTTTTTAATTTTTTTAGTGCGTTTTTATTACCGTAAATCAATGAAGATATTGCGGTGTAAAAATTTGCGTGCAGGATTAGTTTAGTCCTGCAGGGTATGAAGAAAAAGTGGATTTTAGTCTTCAACCTGTATTACCAGGGTTTCCATTATGGTATCCATCGCTTTGCGAGTCGGTGACTCTGTATCCTGAAGAATATACGGTCTTCCTTCATCCCCGGCGTTAACCATTTCGGGATTCAGGAGGCATCGTTCCGATATACGGAATACCCAGATCTCCGGAAACTTTTTTCACGCCACCCAATGGTGATAACCATGATGTTAGTATCAATACTATTATATCTATACCAGTGACTTGTACGGGAGGTGCAGTTTTGAAAAGATATCATATATTCGGCCCGGTTTCTTCACGGCGTCTCGGCCGCTCACTTGGTATCGATCTTGTACCGTTCAAGACCTGTACCTATAATTGCGGGTATTGTGAATGCGGTGCGACAACGTACAGGACAACCAGAAGAGAGATTTTTTTCCCGGTAACAGAGATCTATACAGAACTTACGGACTTTTTATCATCATCGCCGTCGCTTGATTATATTACGTTCTCCGGATCAGGGGAACCCACGCTGTCTCTTTCAATAGGGGAGGTTATCAGGTTTTTGAAGGATAATTATCCCTCATATCGGGTTGCAGTCCTGACAAACGGCAGCCTGCTTTCCGATCCTGATGTGCGCAGGGATCTCCTGCCTGCCGATGTTGTCCTGCCTACCCTTTCAACAACTGTAAAACAGACCTTTGTGAAAATTCACCGCCCGGATCCCGGAATCTCCCTGGAGGGAATACTCACGGGGCTCGTGCAGTTCAGGCAGGAATATTCCGGTGAGATCTGGCTTGAGGTATTCATCATCCCGGGAATCAATACCTCTGATGAGGAACTTGCCGGTCTTCGGAGAATAATTAAGGATATTAACCCGAACCGTATCCAGTTAAACACGCTTGACCGGCCAGGAACAGAAAAGTGGGTACTTCCGGCCAACCAGATGGAACTTGACCGGATACAAAGAATGCTTGATATCGCAACACTCGAAATCGTGGAATCTTATCCATCCCGCACCCAAAAATCCTCGTATGCGGAAGACCCCGTCGAGCAGATCTATGAGATGCTCAAACGCCGCCCCTGCACAGCTGGAGACCTCGCCTCTGCAACCGGTCTTCACACTTTGGAGGTCAAAAAGATACTGCGGGAAATGGCAGCTACGCATGATCTTTTAGTAAAAAGGGAGAAAAGGGGACTTTTTTATTATTTCCGGGAGTAATACTGAAAATAGTATGATTAAATTACTCCATGAACCTGCCTCAGGACAAGAGTACCTAAACTCTTAAAAATAATGTTCAATTCATGGACCATTTAAAAAACTGATTCTGCATACAACAACGATGGGACCAGATACTATGAAACTAACCGTGCTTGTCGATAACAATACACTTACAGATCATTATCTGACGGGAGAACCGGGTCTTTCTTTCCTGATCGAAACCGGGGGCCGGAAGATCCTCTTTGATACGGGCTATTCAGATGCTTTTATCCGGAACGCACAACAGATGGGCACCCGTTTACTCGATCTCGATTATGTTGTCGTATCCCACGGGCATCTTGATCATACCGGGGGCCTTGTCCACCTGGTAAAACATTTCACAGACGCAGTAATCGAAAAAAGACAGTTAAAGAACCCTGAACTGGTCGCTCATCCATGGTGTTTTTACCCAAAACAAAAGCCCCCGCTCGGAAATTCTGGTTCACTGCTCACCGAAGCGGAGGCAGGTCTCCGGTTTTCCCTGAGACTGTCACGTTCGCCACTCTGGCTGACCAACGACCTCGTATTTCTGGGAGAAATAGAGAGAACGTTCGATTTTGAACGTACCGATCCGGGTAATCGGAAAATTGTCATACCTGACGGGAGAATCGAACGCGATCAGATCCGTGACGATTCTGCACTCGCCTGCCGGACTCCTGACGGACTGGTGATTGTCACCGGATGCTCACATGCAGGGATATGTAATATTGTCGAGTATGCCCGAAAGGTTTGTGATGATAACCGGGTGTGTGACATTATTGGCGGCCTTCACCTGCTGGATCCTGGCGCAGAACGACTGGAAAAGACATGCCGCTATCTTGGATCTCTTGAGCTGAGCGCACTTCATGCATGCCACTGCACGTCATTATCAGCAAAAATTGCCCTTGCGGGGTATTGTCCCGTGCAGGAAGTGGGCACCGGAATGAAGATTGAGTGGTAGACTGCTGCCCCTTTTTACCAGTTTTTTTCTGTTAATGGCACTTCATATGATCAGAGATCTGGCTCCTTTATGGGGTATCGGACTCCTGTTTTCCTTTCGGGTTCAACGCCTTTTTGATGTTCCGGAAAAATTTCCAGTGAAGGAGCAGGTGGATAATGAGCAGGGCGGCAAATACAAGACTTGAATTATCATGCATGGTCACCCACTGGTTGCGGGCGATGCCAAGGTATTCTGTCCAGCCGCTTCCCCTGCCGTCACCGGATGGGAGAACAAAATAGAGGACAAGCCCCGAAACAAGCGACGGAATGAACGTGATCAGGCAGCCGATGTCCACGAGTGCGTTGATGGTGATGCGTTTCATGTGATGATCCTCTGAAAAATAATTAAATTTCAGTCTATTTACCAGTTGTTGACACAAAACTGGTTAGTACTGGTTTAGTCATGCGATCAATACCATGTATTTTTATCATCTCTCCCGGAAAGTGTAAATCTATTATGACCACAAAAGAGGTATTTCATGGTGTCCCGGGAATCCTCCGCCCTTTTAAGGATTTCCTGGAGAAGAAAGGTCTGAAAAAAGGCGAACAGGTTGTTTATTACGGTGTACCAGGGACGTGTACGCCGTTTGTCGAGCTGCTCGGATTTGCCGTCCGCTCGCTGGAGCTCGAACAGGTCTTTGTCCCGATGGTCGATGAGAATAAAGCGCATACGATCCATAATGTTCCCGATATCGGGATGCAGGCCGGTTCTGCCATGATGCATGTAAAGCCAAAGGTGATTGTCATCATGGGCGGGCTTTCCATGCCCAACGTGCCGGTTACAGCAGAGCAGGTAAAAGCGGTGATTGACCGGCACCCCGGCGCACTGGTTATCGGGGTCTGCTTCATGAAAATGTTTGAAAAAGCCGGGTGGCTTTCAACAATTACGTTCGACTGCCTCATCGATGCGAATATCGATCCGGTTGAGGTAATAAAAAACACCTGAAGTTCCACTGCCTTCCAGGTAGTCAATGGGACCCTGTGAATACAATAGTCGGGTTCCTGGTATTTCACCCGTTAAACAACAAGTCCGGCCAGGGTTCACGAGCACCTGGATACCTTTCCAATCTTTAGACTGGATAACAATGACAAAAACTGCATCCTTTTCGGTCATCCGAAGGACAGGGAATATTGAGATCCGATCCTATCCCCGTTCAACTGCTGGCCACGGTTTCCGGCTCATCGGATGATCAGATGTTCATGGTCCTGTTCCGGTACATTTCCGGTGATAACCATCCCCGGACAAAGATAGCTATGACAGCACCGGTTATCTCCGGAACAACTATACCAATGACCGCTCCGGTGATATCAGGAGCCGGTACGATGTCATTTGTCATGCCGGAAGAGCATACCAGATCGACACTTCCTGAGCCGCTTGACACCGCAGTCACTATCCGGGAAGTGCCGGCCCGGACCCTTGCGGTCATACGTTTTTCGGGATCAGCTGATGAACAAAACGTGCGTAAGATGACAGCACTTCTCGATTTCACGCTCAAAAAAGAAGGGATGACCGTTATCGGCACACCATTTCTGATGCGGTACAACAGTCCCTGGATACCGGGATTTCTGCGGAGAAATGAGGTAGGTATTGAGATCCTGCCCGGATAAAGAATAACCGGGACCGTGGTGCTGAGGGTTAACGGCCGGTAAGGATCAGGTAGTGATACGGGCCGGCGTCCTGCACCGATACTACCGAAAGACCGGCAGATTCGATAAGCTGTTTTGCCTGACTGATGGAGAACCGTTTTTCCAGAGGAGGACCTAAGTCCATTGGAATATCTTTCCAGTCCAGATCTGCGAGCCGGCCTGTTGGCTTCAGCATCCTTTTGGCATTCATTAAAACCTGCAGCGGATCCTGAAAATCGTGGAGGTCGATCCCGAAAAAGACGATATCTGCACACCCGTCACATACCACGCTTGTTTCCGCTTCCCCGACACCGGCGATAATGTTATCCATCCCTTCAGCTTTTGCCTGTACCTGCAGTGTTTCTACAGCGTCAGCATTGATATCAAATGCATAGACCCTGCCACCCGGCCCGACTCTCCGGCTGGCAGGGAGCGCAAAGTATCCTTCCCCGCATCCGGGGTCGACAAAGACCATCCCCTGTTCAAGACCGATAGCTGAGAAGATTTTTTCCGGGTCCTGCCACTTCTTTCTCTCCGGGTCGTCAGCACAAAACTTTCGTTTGATCATGGTCATATATCATTCCTGTATTTCACGTAAGAGCTGGCAGGATAAGAGTATTTCAGCCGCTAAACAAGGGGTTGTGCATGACCGATCAAGGAAGTTAATCCCCCTTATTTAGAATTATCTTCAAAAACCCGACAACAGTAAATCAGGTACATCCTGATTGCCAGGATCTCCCGCCAGGCAAAAGTAATTTTTTCCGGCACCCGCCGAAGCAAACCGGAATATCCGGCAGAGAGACCATGAAAGGTATGAGCAGAAAAACCAGGATCCTGGTCATGTACTGTAACCACTACAATGAAGACGAAGTGGAACACAGGCTGCAATAAAATATGCCGGGCGGGACCCCAGTCCTGCATTCAACGAACCTGTTAAACTATTCAGATCTTAAGTCCCTGTGCTACCCGCTTCCCGAGCTCTGCATCCGCATTTGTGAGATTCTTTACCATCCGCTTCTGGATGTCTGTTTTGGCGTGCCCCAGCGAATCAACGATATTATCCACAAGATGGTCCTGGTCTTTCTTCGATAACGAGTGGTAGTGTTCTCCTGCCTGCTGGAAATCATTGGTAAGCGCTATCTTCTGACGGACCTCTCCTCCAACAAACGGGCGGTCACCAAACGTTAAATCACCGGACTGACAGGGTGATCCTCCTCCGAGTGTGTTCGGCTCGTAATTGACTGTCCCGCTAAACCCTGTTCCGGTCTGCATAAACCCATCCCGCTGGTTGTTATTGACGTCGACTATCGGGCGGTTAACCGGGATCTGGAGATAATTTGGCCCCAGGCGGTGCCGCTGGGTGTCGGCGTACGAGAATAACCGGCCCTGCAGCAGTTTGTCAGCAGAGGGTTCGATCCCGGGGACAACTGATGCGGGGCAGAAGGCAGCCTGCTCGACTTCCGCAAAATAATTCTCAGGGTTCTTATCCAGCACCATCTTCCCCACCTTCATGAGCGGGTATTTGTCTTCCGGCCACGTCTTGGTTGCATCAAGAGGATCGAAGTCAAGCTTGAACTCATCCTCAAACTCCATGAGCTGGACGTTGAGTTCATACTCGACCGTTTTTCCCGAAGCGATCCAGTCATAGAGATCCCGTGTAGCAATATCCGGGTCTTCCCCGGCCAGCCGGGTCGACTCGTGGCGGTCGATGGTCTCGATGCCTGCAGCCGGCTTCCAGTGATACTTGACATACACCCCTTTCCCCTTATCGTTTACCCAGATGTAGGTGTTGACCCCGAAACCCTCCATTTTCCGGAAGCTTTTCACGGTGCCGCGGTCCGAGAAGAGCCACGTGATCATGTGTGTTGATTCCGGTGATAAGGAAATGAAGTCCCAGAACCGGTTGTTGGCTGATGAACTGACGGGGATATTGGTATCCGGAGCGGGTTTGAAGGAATGTACCATGTCGGGGAACTTGATTGCATCCCGGATGAAAAAGACCGGCAGGTTGTTTCCCACAAGGTCATAATTTCCGTCTTCCGTGTAAAACTTTACAGCAAATCCACGGGGGTCGCGTACTGAATCTGCTGAGCCCCGTGCTCCGACAACTGTCGAAAACCGGACCAATACCAGTGTTTTCTTTTCCGGGTCCTGGAGGAATTTTGCTTTGGTATACAAGGCCATATTTTTATAGACCCGAAAATACCCGTGAGCTCCTGCTCCTTTTGCATGAACCACCCGCTCCGGGATTCTCTCCCGATCGAAATGTGCCAGCTTCTCAATCAGGGGGATATCCTGCAGGAGAACCGGTCCACGCTGCCCGGCAGTGAGTGAGTTCTGGTTATCGGTAACCGGAACCCCCTGGTTAGTGGTGAGAGTTTTTTTCTTCATAATCTTTCCCAGAGAAATGATTCCAACAGGCTAAACGATAAACATTTGGTTGCGGGTTACCAGCTTATCCAGAATGTGAAAATATCCAGCTGATATGGGATAAACTTGAACGATGATAACCTCTCATCAGCAGTTTCAACCACATAGATGTGAAACCTTCATGCCGCCCCCGTAAGAGACAGACACATAATACCCCTGACCTCCAATATAATATGCATGGAGAAGAAAGTCGTCTTCGCGTTCCTGTACATTCTGTTATTTCCTGCACTGCTCCTCCTTCTTTCCGGAGATTTCATCTGGCCTGAAGGCTGGATCTTCAGCATCTGGTTTATTCTTCTCTGTTTTTCAACAATTCTCTACCTCTATCGGAATGACCCGGCGTTGCTTGAAGAACGTTACAGGCAACCCGGTACCGCCAACCAGGAACGCTGGGACAGGTATGTTGTCTATGGGCTCCTGATTGGGTTTATTCTCTGGATTGTCATCATGCCGCTTGATGCAAAACGGTTCGGATGGTCCCCTGTTTTTCCCTTCTGGTTGAAAGTCCTCGGGGTAGCAGCGCTGACCGGAGCATTTTTCCTGTTCTTCCGGTCATATACCGATAACACCTTCCTGTCTCCTCTTGTCAGGTTCCAGGCGGACCGGAAGCAGCGGGTGGTGTCGACAGGAGTGTACAGGTTTGTCAGGCATCCCATGTATCTGGGAGGGATACTGATGTTTTTTGGGACACCCCTGCTCCTTGGTTCATTGTATGGAGTCATCGCCGGTCTCGCCCTGATCATGCTTCTTATGGCCAGGATACCAGGGGAGGAAGAGATGCTCCGCCAGGACCTGGAAGGCTACCGGGAATATATGCAGAACGTCCGTTACCGGCTTTTTCCTTTTCTCTGGTAGCTCCTTCTGGAAGCAGGAGCGCACTTTTGGTTAAGCAATGGTAAAAAAGAGAGAGATGAGGGGGATCTTCGCACCAGTTACTTTCTCAGGACGCCTTCGAGGAAGTCCCCGATGAAGACACCCACGATAAAGATGATAACCAGGACGATAACCCCGATGAAGATACCTATGCCGCCAGCCAGACCGACGCCAAGGCCGATAGCTCCGGGGGCAAGGAACAGGGCGATGAGCCCGAAGATAATTCCCAGAACGATACCGATGATTGCCCCCGTCTTTAAAAGACCCCATTTGTCTTCCTTCCCACGGCGCAGAAAACCAAAGGCGATACCAATAATCAAAATCAGCAGTTCAAACCACATGGTAATACTCCTGAATAAATGCAGTATCTATCTAGGTAGGTAAAATATTTTTCCTGAAGGCCTGACAGATTCAGGCATGTATGCCGGATTCCCACTAATATGACTCAGTGTTCTTCCTGCAAACACAGCCTGGGATAGATGAGTGACTCAGCAGAATGCTACTCTGTCGTCTTCCCATCGAAATGCTCTTCCCGGGCAATGGCCTCCTGCTTTGTTTTACGGATCACCTTGTCCTGGTGTTCTGGCGGGGAGTATATTGTGTACAGTTTGAGATTTTTGATTTTTGAAGTGTTGATTACGTTGTGCTTTGCACCGGAGGGAACTATTACACCGCTCCCATCCTTCACCACATGCCTAACACCATCGATAACAACAACTCCTTCCCCTTCTTCGAAACGGAAAAACTGGTCAACATCATCATGCGTTTCCTCGCCGATATCCTCCACCGGCTTCAGGCACATCAATACAAGCTGGCTGTATTTTCCCGTATACAGTACCCTGCGGAAATCTGTGTTCTTTTTTGTTTCATCTTCGAGATTCGCTGTAAAACCTTTCTTCATTTTTA